>DATKXO010000001.1:0-18779 GCA_035528995.1 Phycisphaerae bacterium
ACCAGCGCCTTCATCGCAGCCGGTCCTCGGCCCAGACGGCCAGCTTCTCGCGGTTGATCTTGGCGTTGTGCCGCACGTCCACCGGAAAGCCGCGGTGAAAGAGGACGTCGTGGACGTCGCGAGTCAGCTCGTTGGCCCGTCCCAGGTCCAGGAGTTCCCGCGCAAACGATCTCAGCCTGGAACCGCGGGGAAACCGGCCCGGCTCGGGCTCCACGACCAGGACCGGGCGCTGCTCGCCGGAGCGACCCACGCCGACCAGCGCCGACCGGAACACATCCGGGTGCTCGTTGAAAACGGCCTCACACGGCACCGTGAACATCGTGCCCCAGGCCGTGACCACCCGATGGGCCTTGCGACCGCAGAACCAGAGCCGCCCAGTCTCGTCCACGTAGCCCACGTCGCCCATGCGATGCCGGAACGTGTCCCCGTCTCGAATCTTGGCCAGCGCCGTGGCCCGGGGCAATCCATGGTACTCCCGGGTGACCATGTCGCCCGCGACGACGAATTCGCCGGTTTGCCCGGCCGGCAGGGCCAGGTCATCCGACCACTGCTCGATCGGGTCATCGCTGATCCGGATCACCCGCAGGGACACCTCCGGCAGAGGCCGACCCACGCAGGTGCCTGCTCCTGTTCGGGAACGGACGCCGTGTTCCTCGAGCACTTCTCGCCCGGTGATCGACGAGACGGGCAGCGCTTCTGTCGCCCCGTACGGAGTGTGTACGTCGGCCGTGGGGCTCAAGGCCTGCCCCAGCCGCTCCAATACCGGCAGGGGTACGGGCGCCCCGGCGATCAGGATTCGCCTGATGCTCGGCAGCTTCAGACCGTGCTGCACGCAATAAGCGCTGACCCGATTCCAGATGGCCGGCGAGCCGAACGTGTTGGTCACGCCGTGCTCGTGAATCGCCTGCACGATCTTCGCCGGGTCCACGCGAGCCGGATGGGACGGATCCATGTCCGGGATCACCGCGGTCATGCCCATGGCCGCGTCAAACAACGCGAACAGCGGGAAGGCCGGCAGATCGATCTCGCCCGCCTCGATCCCGTAGTGACTCTGCAGCCATCGCACCTGTGCGGCGAACATGCCGTGCTCGTACACGACGCCTTTGGCCGGGCCCGTACTGCCGCTGGTGAACAGGACGGCCGCCACCTCGTCGGCCGTCGTGGCGGCCGGCTCGAACCGATCGCCTCCGCGTGCCGCCAGTTCGCCCAGTGTCGGCCCACCCCAGAACCACCGCCGCCCTACCGTGACGACGCGTCTGACGGACTGGAACGCAGCAGGCCTCAAGACCCGCATGGCCTGTGCGGGCGGTATCCCAATCAGGGCCTGCGGCTCGACGTTACGAACACAGCGCAGCATCTGCCGGACGCCCATCCCGGGATCGATCAGCACCGGCACCGCCCCGATCTTGAACAGGGCGAAGGTCAGCCCGAAGAACTCGAACCCCGGCCGGACCATCAGCAGCGTGCGCATGCCACGCTCGATGCCCGCGTCGCACAGGCCGCCCGCGTACCGATTGCTCAACGCCTCCAGCTCGGCGAAGGTGAGCCGCGGGCAACCCGCCGCACCCTTGCCGCCCCGCCCCGCGGTAAGAACGATCGCAGCCTGCTCCGGTACGGTCGCCGCCATCTGCGGCAGCGAGGAGGCGATGTTGCAGATCGACTCCCTTTGCGGTGCTACCGGCTCACCCGCCGCTTTCCGGGGGGCCTGCACGTCTGGTGTTTCAGGCGTCACCGTCGTCCTCACGCGAACTGGTGCCCAGCGGCGACCGAATATAGCCGCCCGCGGCGCGGGTGTCGAAACGCGGCCGCCCCGGCAACACCGCTCGGCGCCTGGACTCACTGCCGCGCGACAAGCTCGCAAATCGGGTACAACAACCCTGCGCCCACAGCCCGCAAGGTGATGCGACCATGACGATGCCAACCGAACCGACCCCGCCAGGGGTTCATGTGGTCCAGACGGTCGATTCGCCGGCCCTCGACGTGTTCCGGCACCTCAAGGACAAGCACCTCAAGTGCCGCGAGGGGTTGTTCATCGCCGAGGGTCTCGAGGTCGTTCGACGGATGCTGCGGAGCCGGTTCCGCGCGCATTCGCTTCTGTTGACACCCGGCAAGCTGGAACGACTCAGCGAAGACATCCCTGCAGACGTGCCCGTCTTCGTGACCACGGTGGAACAGATGGAGGCCATCGCCGGATTCACCATCCACCGCGGCGCGGTGGCCTGCGGGATTCGGCAACCACCACTCGACCTCGACGCGGCGGTGGCGGCGGCCGGTGACACCCGGTTGGTCGTGGTCCTGGAGGGTATCTGCGACGCCCAGAACGTCGGCGTCATACTGAGGAATGCCGCCGCGTTCGGCGCGGGCCTGGTTCTGCTCAGCGGCTGCTGTGACCCGTTCTACCGACGGGCGGTCCGCGTCTCGATGGGCAATGTGTTTCGCCTCCCGATCCTCCAGACAGACCGTCTGGTCGAAGAGGTGCAAGCTCTGCGCCGCCGTCTCGATCTCGAGCTGATCGCCGCTGACGTGTCGTCCGGGGCCACGCCCCTCGATCGGGCGCCCCGCCCACCGCACATAGCCCTCCTCTTCGGCGCCGAGGGCGATGGGCTCTCACCGGCCCTGTTGGACGTCTGCAATCACCGGGTCGTCATCCCCATGAGGCCGGGGACCGACTCGGTCAACGTGGCGGTTGCGTCGGGAATCTTCCTGCACGCCTATTCGGCTTCGACGACCGCGGCCTCGGCATTGATCGGCTCGGCCTCCACCAAACGAGTGGCGGCATGTGAGTAACGCTCCCGGAACTCGTCGGGCGTCATCTTCGCCTGGGCCGCAAGCTCAGCGAGGCGGGTCGGATTCTCCAGGTCCGACCGTTCCAGGCGGATCTGATACGCCCGGGCGACCTGATACTGATATGACCGGACGTCCACCAATCGCACCCGCGTACGGTTGGTGCGTGGATCAGCCAGGGCGCTCAGGTCCATGGGCACCAGGTTCCCGTTGACCAGGGTGACCATGACCCCACCGGTCGGGCCCTTCTCCGCCTCCCGCAGCAACCGGACACTGCCGTGGCCCAGGCTCCGGCAGTAGGCCATGTCACCCGGCGTCGGATCGGCACAACGCAACTCGTAACCCAACGTGTGGGTCACGATCCCCACGTTGTCTCCCCGGGCCTTGAAACGCGACCGTAACTCGCCACGCAGCATCTCACCCAGCGGCACCTCCGAAAGGCGAGGGTGCCCGGCGGCGTCCAGCGGGACCTGCTTGCCGAGCAGTCGTTCCAGCTCCTCCCGGTCACCCAGTCGGTAGGCCAGGCCCTCAGCCACCACGGCCACCCCGTCATCCCGTCCCATCGCCCGTCGTTTGAGGATGGCGCCCTCCAGCACGTCGGCGATGTGGTGCACCGACGTGTTTTCCGGGAACTCCTCCGGAATGATCGTGATGGTCGCCCCGGCCGACTGCCCGATGCCCATCGCCAGCCACCCCGCGCTGCGCCCCATGGCCGTCACCAGGTACCATCGTCCGGTGGTCCGCGAGTCACGCATGAGGTTCTTCACCAACTGGGCGCCCATGAATCGGGCAGTGGCGAACCCAAAGGTGGGAATGTCGTGCGGCAGCGGCAGGTCGTTGTCGATGGTCTTGGGCACGTGCACCAGGCGAATCGCACCCTTGGACGCTTCGCAGATGAAACGGGCGCTCAAGGCGGTGTCGTCCCCCCCGATGGTGATCAGGTTGCCGATCCCCAACAGGCTCAGATGGGCGATGACCTGTCTGACCTTGTCCTCCTGCGGGGCCGCCACCGTGCTGGTCTGGAGCTTCTCCTCGTCCAGCAGGCTGGTCCGCGACGTCCCCAGCACCGACCCGCCGTCGAAGTGAATCCGGGCCACACGCTGAATATCCAGCCGAACCATGTGCTTGGCCGGGTCGAACTCGTCCGCGCAAAGCCAGCGGAATCCCTGGTGGAATCCGATGACCTCGTACCCCTGGTTGATGCCCTCGATCGTCGCGGCCCCGATCACGGCGTTGATGCCCGGCGCCGGTCCGCCGCCGACCACGATGCCAATGCGCGTGCTCTTCATTTGTGGGTAACTCCACCTGGACGGGCGCGGCCCGCCTCCGGCCACGAACAACGATACTTCTACCGCGCGGGCACGACGCTGGCAATCCGCCCGGGATCACCGCGCCCCCCGATCAGCCCACGCGAGCCAGCACGTTGGGCCCTTTGGGAATGACCACGATCCGGGCGCCAGCGCCGTGCCGAGCCAGGGCCGCTGACAGGGCCTCGTCGAACGAAGGACCGGCCGGGTGCAGAAGCAGGCCTCGCTGCTCGGGCGTCAGGCCTCCGTCCACGAGGTGACACTCGCACTTGCGCAGCGCCCGCGTGACGTTGTGGATCTGCCACTGATCGTTGCGCCGGGCCCGGTTGTAGACGTCCGGCCCGGCCCGAACGAAGCGATCCAGGAAGCCTTCGACGTCGCTCACCTCACGGCACAGTTCCACGTACTCAGGCTTCCCGAGACCCTCGCTGCACTCCGCCACCATGATGATTGTCCCGCCGGGCTTGCAGACGTGCCGGGCACCGGTGAGGCCCTTGGCCACCTGGTAATAGTTGATGTCCTGCGGATATCCGGCGGATGACGTCACCACGATATCCGCCTCCCGACCGACGGTGCGTCCGACAGCCCTGCCCGCGAATTCGCAACCCTCCCCGAAGGCCCGCTCAAAGTGACCCGCAAACACACCCGTGACCCGGTGAGTCTCGTCCAGGGTAACGTTGACGATGAAGTCCATGCCCACCCGGTCGGCGATCTCGGTCAGCTCCTCGTGCAAAATGTTGCCGTCAAGCCGCCCTTCGATGGAGTCCGGGTGCTCGATGATCCGCGGGGCATGTAGACCGCGAATGGTCGCTTCACTGCCGCAACCAATGCCGCACAGCTTGCGCCCGCCGCTGAAGCCGGCCATGAGGTGCGGCTCGATGAAGCCGGTGGTGATCTTCAGGTCCGCCCCGGCATAGACGGCGTCGATCTCGACGTCCGTCCCGCTTCGCGTCCGTCCGATGCGAACCTGCTGTGATGGCTCGGACGCCCGGTGATTGACCACGCGGAGCCTGCCCGCGATCTCCGGGCCCAGCATCTCGACGAGTTCGGCACCTTCGTTCGGCCGGTGCAGGCCCGTCGCAATCAGGATCGTGGTCCTGTCCTGCTCGATGCCCGCCCGCGCCAGCGCTTCGATGATCGGTGGCAGCATGACCCGGTTGGGCGCCGGGCGGGTGATGTCGCAGACGACGATCACGGCGTCCCTTCGGCCACGGGCCAGATCGACCAGCGGCGGAGCATCGATCGGGACGGCCAATGCATCCGCCACCGCCCGCTGCGGAGCCGGCAGCGGCGGCATCGCCGGCATGGTGAGCACGTCCATGACGTTGCCGTCGGGAAGCTCGATGTCCAGACCATGACGGCCAAAGGCCATCCGCACGCGCATGGAGTCGCTCCATTCCTACCGGGGGCCGGGATTATACCATCACCGATCCGTCCTGCCGGGCCACGGGACAGGCCTGCCCGATGTCCACGGGACGGCGGGCGCGTCCAATTTCGCTGAAACAAGCCCGATGATCCGTACGGCGGCACTGCAAGAAACCGTGCCACGCGACACGGCGTGCGTCGAGCAACTCCTGCGGGGGCCGTTTTCGAACTGAGAGTTGACATGGCGGGCCGGCTCTGGTATTAAGGTATTTGGGAGAAGTATCCGTGGTGGCGTGCGCTCTCGCCGCTCTCAGGTGCGATTTCCAAGTCGCACAGCGGCGGTAGCCGATAGACATTTATCTGCCACGGGGGATGAGGGAGAGAGAGAAATGTGTTCTGCCTTGGGGCTACGCCCCGTGGCGGCCATCGTCATGGTCGCCGGAATCCTGACCACCACCCCGACCTACGCCAGCGTCGTTTATCGTCTGGAGATCTTTACCGACAACGGCGCCTACCACGACGATCCCGACGTGCTCCTGCTCGTCGCGGTCTCGGAAGAATCCGGGCTGGCCCGATTCGATGTCAGCAACGAGAGCACCATCCCTTGCGTGATATCCGGAGTCTACTTCGAGCAAGGCCTGCTCGAGTCGCTCGACTCATTGATTGACGGTCCGGGCACTTCATTCTCCTGGCCGGCCCACCCGCGTCGCTTGCCCGCAGGGCAAATGCTCGACCCGCCGTTCGTCAACTGGTTCAGCGCGGGGGCCGGCTCACCCGCGCCGACCAACGGGATCAACCCGGACGAGACGTTGACCTTACGGTTCAATCTGGCCCAGGGCGTCGGCATGGACGAGGTGTACGGCCATTTCAACTCAGCGGAATACCGCATCGGCGCCCACCTCATCGCCCTGCCGGACGGATCCAGCGAGTCGGCCTCGACCATGCCCGAGCCAACCACGCTGGCCCTACTGCTCGGCCCGGCGATGGTGGCGCTGGGTTGGCGTCCCGGCAAGCGCCGTCGATAGGGGCAGCCGCCCGCGGCCTCGGTCGTCGTCCGCACCCGACGGCTGTCCGCGTTTTGCTGCAAGTTCCGGTTGACGCGACTCTCGGCCCATGCTCAAATAGCCGCCTGAGGCGCCGCTAGCTCAGTTGGTAGAGCAGCTGACTCTTAATCAGCGGGTCCGGGGTTCGAGTCCCTGGCGGCGTAATGACTTACGGCGCCATGCCGCGCCCAGGGGACAGCGGGGGGACCGAACCGACAGCCGAGGGCCAGGGGACCGCCAGGGGACCCAGCGGGGGCATGTGCGGGCGCCACGAGCATCGCCTCAACAAGCCAGGCAATCAGGGCGTCCACACGTTGCTTCGGCTTCAGCCGGTTGGCGTTCTGGACCACAAGGGAGGTTTAAGGCGGCGTTCGCGCCTGATCAGCCGGGCGCGCCAACGGCCCAGCACACCTTTTCAGCGTCGGCGGCGGTCCACCCGCCCGGCCTCAGTTCGATATACGACATGGCATCCAGCCGGACCATGACCGTCTCCCGATGATGCGGATCGACGCCGTCGTGGATCATGACATCGGACAGCACCAGGAACCCGCCTTCGTGCTCGCGGATCGCATCCGAGGGCCGCACCCTTGAACTCGTGTGCAGGTCCACGTGGAACTTGCCCATGATCCGGACGTCGGATTTGAGGTAGATATCCAGCTCACAGTATTTGGTCGCGTTGTCCACCGCTTTCCCTTCTCTGTCTTGACTTCACCCCACTCAGAAGCCGGACGCCCCGAAACCGTCCCCACCTCGCGTGCTTACACATGCACCGGTTCAAGCACCTTTGCGTCCATTGGTTTGGGGACGACGCACGCCAGCGCGTCGACCACCGCCTGTTCGTGGCCGCTGTCTTCCCCGCCCAGGTCGCGCAGCGCCTCGTACGGCGACGCCGGCAGACCCCCGGAATCACTGTTCGTCAACGCGTCATACGCCCGGACCACGGAAATGATCTTGGCCCCGATCATCACGTCATCCCCATGACTCTCGTTGTGCTTCGCCAGACATTCACGCAGGTCGTCGTTCTGACTGGCAATCAAGGGCAGCGCCCCTTCCAGCACCGAGCCGAGCGAATGCACCAGGTCCGTCCCCAGGAAGGTGTGCTTGTTCGTCTTATCCGCGTCTCGTTCAAGCGTGTTGACGGCCTTGCTGATCAACTGGGTGGTCACTTCAACGCTCTCCAGATCGCGCAGCAGTGCGGCCACACGGATGTCGTCGATCTGCTTCCGCGGAAGCTTCAGTTCCATCGCGACCCGCTGGCAGAGCTCCGATACCCGGATCGAGCGGGCCTTCGTCTGCGGGTTGGAACTCTGCAGGTACTTGAACAGCACCTCCACCACGCCGACGTACGCCCTGTGCAGCTCGTTGACCGTCCTGTGTCGCTCGTCGCACAGCGTGCCCATCAGGATAGCCGCCAGCCCCAGCACCGCCGCCCAGATCGTCAACGCCAGGCCCACCATGACCGGCGTGTCATACGCCCCGAACCGCGGCAGAAACCACGTCGCCGCGATCGTCACGGCCAACACGCTGAGAAGCGCCATGACGCCCGCACTGCCGCGCCCCAGGAAGTAACCGCATAGCAGAACGGGCAGGAAGAAGAGGTTCAGGGCCAGCAGTCCGTGCTGGCCCATCATGGCGAACAGCATGGTCATGCCAAGGACCAGGACAATCAGCATGATCTCGAAAACATGCCTTTCCTTCAGCGACTGTACGTCCATAGGTGTGCTCCTCGATAAGCGTCTCGGCTCGAACCGATACTCGACTCAGTCCACCATCGATAGTTCCGGGACCGTTTCCGCCCCGGTGTTCTCCTCCCCCGGAAGAGGTCCCACATCCTGCGTCTCCAAGCTCGCCCCGGCGAGCGGCCCGTATTGCCCCTCCTCGGCTTCCGGGAACTGATCGCCCGGCGGCGCGTACGTCCGGGCTGTCTTTCGGAACTGCGGTTCAATGTTCAACCACACCTCGATCATGTCCGGATCAAAGGACTCGCCCGCCTCCGCCCGAATCATCGCCACACACGTATCGTGCGGGATCGCCGGCTTGTACACCCGCTTGGAACGAAGGGCGTCGTACACGTCGGCGATCGCCACGATCCGCGCCGCCAGCGGGATGGCCTCGCCGGCAAGCCCCTGCGGGTATCCACTTCCGTTCCAGCGCTCGTGGTGGGCCAGCGTGATCTCGCGGGCCATCTGCAGGAAGTTCGAACCGCCCAGCCGTTGCTCGATCTCCCGAAGGCACTTTCCGCCCAGCTCCGTGTGGGTCTGCATCGTCTCGCGCTCTTCAGCACTCAACAGACCGCCCTTGAGCAGGATCCGGTCTTCTATTCCGACCTTCCCGATGTCGTGCAGGGCCGCGCTGATGCCAATCTCCCGGATGAACGCCGGCGTGATCTTGACCGCATACTTGGGATGCCGCTGCAGAGCGGTCGCCAGAGTTGTCGCGTAGGCCGACATCCGTTCGAGGTGCTCCCCCGTGTCGCCGTCACGGGAGTCGGCTAGTTTGGCGAGCCCGAAAATGACCGCGTCGCGGGTCCGTACCAGGCTCTGTGCCTGACGTAGAACGTCGGACAACGAGTTGGATTGCCGCAGTCTGGCCCGATCGTAACCCCACCCCAGGACAACCCACACCGCGATCGTGAGAACGGCGAGCGTCCAGAACAGCGTGACCGCCTCGATGCCCCGAAGTGGACCGGTCAACGCGGCCACATCCGCCTCGACCGCCCATATCGGCTGGTGGACCACGAGAAAGCCCCTACCGTGCCCCACAGCACGGCTCACCGCCATGTGCTTCCCGTCCGCGAGGTTCAGTGTCCCCCGCCTCAGTCCGCCATCTTCATCCCCTCCGCCCGAAGACGGAACCCACGCCAGCGCGCCGCCCACCTCGGCCGTCGCAATGCCCTTATCGGCTGTGGCGAACAGAACACGCCGCCCGCCGTCGACGAGCACAATCCCACCCCGTTTCGAACCCTCCTGTCGCCACAGTGCACGGATGCGTTCAGCTCGCGTCCCATCCGTTGCCGCATCGGCCGCCCTGAGTTCGTCCATCTGGTCGCCCAGGCCCGTCGCACGACCCTCAAGCAGGTGCCACGCCTGTTGCTCGAGACTGTCGTGGAGCGAGGAATCCAGATGTCGGCGGTGCATCGCCAGGCCAACGGCCACACAAGCGGCTTGTGCAATAAGCAACAAGCAGGACTGTTTGACTCGTGTGCTCAATTCAGGCCGACCCAACGCACGGGGCTATCGCGCGCCGCCCCTGCGGCAACGCCTGACCCCCACAAGGATTCGGCAAGCCATAGCACCCTCTTTATTTGGAGATCGGGCGCAACCGAATGGCCACGCGCGACTGTCTTTCATCGGACCTAGTTGCCGGTGATGTGGCGCCCCGGGCAAGACCCACGCCCTATCGGACCCGAGCCGGCCGAGGGCGACGGGAGGTGCGTGTCCAAACCTCGGCTGCTGGCGCAGCGATGCTGGGATGTGGTTGGGGACGCGAACGCGCAGCTCGGGACGGCCGGCCTTGCCTCACTGGCCCGCGGGCGCGTCGCGCTTGGGCCGTCCTGCTGCCGGATCGCCTAGTCCGGAGCGACCCGGTAGACCTTGTCGTGCTCTCGGACGTGCTCGGGCACCTTGATGCCGATCTCGTCGCCCACTTTCGCCGTCTCCACCGGTGCCCGGTCGATCTGCATCGACTCGATCGTCTGGGTGAAGTCCGAGGTGTGCCCCAGGACGTGGATGGTATCGCCAACCTTGAGCTCACCCTCGGTGATCTTGATACCCGCCACCTGGGCCTTCCCGAAGTAGTGGGTCACCGTTCCGACGATCTGCTCGGCCATGGCTGACCTCCTTGCACTACGTGCCATGATGTGACGGGCGTATTATACGGCTGCCCGTACGCCGGCAAAGCAAAAAACGCTCGCACGGATAGAGAGCATCGCCCCTCCGTGGGCTCACCACGTTCCGGTCTGGATCCTGGCGGAGTAGTGGCCGCTACGACACCACTGGCGGCGGGCCGGCCAGCGTCTCGTAGTCCTCTATAACAGACTTGTCGCCGCTGCACACCAGCTCGATGTCGCGGCGAAGGGTCGGCAGCCCTGTTTCGATGAACCGCCGGGCGACGTGCCGCTTGCGCTCGTTGGCCGTGGCCTGACGGAGCAGAAGATGGCCGATCAGGACGGTCGCCGCGGCATCCACCAGCTTGCGACCGCACAGATCCATGTAGGTAACGCCCTCCTCCTTCACCCTGGCCACACCCGTGACAATCAACTCGCGGGCCTGGACGAGCTTCTGTTTGAGATCGTGCAGCGTGCCGTCGGTGTATTCCTGCGCCTCGAGCTTCGCGATGCGATTCTCGAAAGCTCGAGAGCACACCCCCCGAACGGCGGCCACGATCTGAAGCTGGCTGGTCCCCTCGTAGATCGTCGTGATCCGGGCGTCCCGCAGGTGCCGCTCGACCGGATAGTCCGCCATGTAGCCCGACCCGCCCAGCACCTGCAGGGCGTCGTTGGCCACGCGGATACACATCTCCGACGCGTAATACTTGCTCATCGGCGTGAGCATGCCGTTGAGCCGCTTGTACTCCCTGGCGTCGCCCTTCCGGCGTTTCAGCTCGGCCTTGTCCGAGGGCGGATCGAATTCCAGCACGCGGAGGTTGTTGTTCTCCAGGTCGCACATGCGACTCGTCTCGTACACCAGGGCACGAGTGGCCTCGATGGCGATCTTCATGTCGGTGACCATCTCGGCCACCGCCGGCAGCCGTTCGATGGCTACGCCGAACTGCCTGCGCTTGTGGGCGTAGTCGCGGGCCACCCGGAAGGCCGCCTCGGCGACGCCCAGCGACTGCGCCGCGATGCCCACTCGGGCGCCGTTCATCAGCGACATCACGTAACGGATGAGACCGAGCTGCCGTTCGCCGATCAGCTTGCCCGGCACGTCGTCATAGACCAGTTCGCAGGTCGGCGAGCCGTGGATGCCCAGCTTCTCTTCCAGATGGCGCACCTTGATCCGCGGCCCACGCTCGGAGAGGAAGAGGCTCAGCCCGCGGCCGTCCCTGATCTCCGGCTCGCTGCGGGCCAGTGTCAGCAGGATGTCCCCGCAGCCGTTGGTGATGAATCGCTTGACGCCGTTGAGCCGCCACTGTCCGTCCTCGTCCTGCCAGGCGCGCAGGCTGACCGCCTGCAGGTCGCTGCCGGCATCCGGCTCGGTCAGCACCATGGCCCCCGTGTATTCGCCGCGGGCGAAGCCCGGCAGGAAAGCCTCTTTGATCGAGTCGTCCGCGAAGGCGTTGATCGTCTCGGCGATGCCCTGAAGACCGAAGATGTTCATCAGCGAGGTGTCGGCCCGGCTGACCATCTCGATGGCCATGGTGTAAACCACGTTCGGGCAGTTCAACCCGCCGTAGACCCGGGGAAGCGTGAAGCCCATCAGGTCCGCCTGGGCCAGGGCCTTGAGGTTCGCACGCACACCCTCGCCCAGGGTGACCGAACCGTCCTCGTTGAGCGTGTTGCCCTCACGATCCACGCGCTCGGCCCGCGGGGCGATGTGGTTGGCGGCCACGTCACCCACGATGCAGAGGATTCGCCGATAGTTGTCGATGGCATCCTCGGCGTCGAGCGGCGCGTAGTCCCGCCCCGGCCCGTCGGACCCGGCGAAGCCGTCCTCCTGGACCGTCGCGATCTCGCCCAGGTCGAGGTGATCGAACAGAAACTGAATGTCGTTGTTGTCGGTGAAGAAGTTAGGCATAGCTCTCTGCAGCTTCTCGAACCGTCCCGGTCATGACTCGTCGGTCGACGAGCCGCGCTCCTTGATAGCCTTGACCATCATGGGGATCACTTTGTTCAGGTCGCCGACGATGCCGTAATGGGCCACCGAGAAAATCGGCGCCTCCTTGTCCAAGTTGATCGCGATGATCTTGGCCGACTCTTCCATGCCCGCACGGTGCTGAATCGCCCCGCTGATCCCGCAGGCGACGTATAGCGCCGGCCGGACCGTCGTGCCCGTCTGGCCCACCTGGTGCTCTTTCCCGACGAACCCGCCGTCGACCGCTGCTCGCGACGCCCCCACCGCCCCGCCGATCGCACCGGCCAGGTCGTGGATCACCCGAAAGTTGTCCTTACTGCCCACGCCCCCGCCGCCCGCAACGATCGTCCTGGCCGCCTTCAGGTTGACCTTCCGCGGTTCACGGTGCCGCTCGATCACCCGGACGACCAGGTCGAAATCACGGAACTCGACCTTCTCATCAATGATCTCGCCCTTGCGCCCCGGATCGCCCTCGTTCTGCCGCATAACGCCCTCCCGCACCGTGGCCATCTGCGGCCACCGGTACGGATTGACGATCGTCGCGATGATGTTGCCGCCGAAAGCGGGCCTGATCTGCAACAGCAGGTTCTTATGCACCTTGGGCGGGCGTCCGCCCTCGTCGTAATCGCCGATCTCCAGGTCGGTACAGTCGGCCGTCAGACCGGCCTTCATCTCCGACGCCACCCGCGGGGCCAGGTCCCGCCCGATGGGCGTCGCTCCGTAGATCACGATCTGCGGCTTATGCCGGGCGATCAGCTCGCACATCACCCGCGCGTACGGCATCGTGCGGTAGTGCTCCAGCTCCGTGTCGTGAACGCAGTACACCCGGTCGGCCCCGTGGGCGATCAGCCGGTAGGACAGCTCGCGCACGTTCCAACCCGGCAGCACCACGCCCATCTGCACGCCGACCCGATCCGCCAGCTCGCGAGCCCTGCCGCACAGCTCCAACGACACGTCGCTGAGGCTGCCGTCCTCCTGCTCGGCAAAGACCCAGACTTCACCCTTCCGATTCGGTTCGATCATCAGTAGCTATCAGCTCTCAGCTCTTGGCTCTCAGCTTCCAGGGTCCATTCGTCAACGGCTTGTGGCACCTCTTAACGTGCGCATCAGGGACGCCAACATTCGCTTGACCTCCGTGGCACGGCTTTCAAGTTCGGTGTGCAGCTCAACATCCATGAGCTTCAAGTCGCGAGCCAGTAGCAGGTGGTACTCCAACTCGCTCGCGGACCCCATGGCCATCTGCAGAAACCGGGCGAAATCCGAGTCGCCGCTGCGGCAACAACCCTCCGCAACGTTTGCGGGGACCGAAACCGCCGCGCGGCCGCATCTGACTCGTCAGCCCATACAGCACCTCTCGAGGAAACTTCCCGGTCGCCTCATAGACCGCAAGTGCCAGCTCGTGGCCTTTCTGCCAGACCTTGAGGTCCCTGAAGTTCTGCATGCTTGATGACTCGAAAGTCCGCCATGCACGCCGAGGCTGACGCTCACGGGCTGATAGCTGAAAGCTGATAGCTGACAGCTACCCTAGCGTATGATCCACAATCAGCTTCTGGATCATCCGCCGGACGCCCTCCTCCGTCGGCGGGATTTCCGTGTATCCCTCCTTGGTCAGCACGATCGACTGTACGCGGTGCACCTTCGTCGGCGAGCCGGACAGGCCGCACCACTGCATGTCAGCCTCGACCGTGTCCAGATCCCACTGCTCCATCAGCAGACCCCGCATCTTCAGCTTCTCGATCCGGTTGGCCTGCTCGATCTCACGTTCTTCGTCAGTGGCCTCGGGCATCTCGACTCCCACGTCCCGAGCCACCTCGTTGACCACCCGCGCCCGCTTGTACTGCATGACGCGTCGTGCGGCCGGCGGTCGCGGCTCGTTGGCGATGTCCAGGACCGTGATCAGCAGCGGCAGCCGAGCCTCCAGCACCTCCCACCCGTTGCCCACGTTGCGCCGGACCCGAGCGGTCCGACCGTCAAGCTCCTCGAACCGCTCGAAGTAGGTCACCTGGGCGACCCCCAGCTTCTCGGCCATCTGCGGGCCGACTTGCGCCGTGTCCCCGTCGATGGCCTGCCGACCGCAGAAGACCAGATCGTACTTGCCGATCGTCCGGACGGCTCGACTCAGGATGTAGCTGGTCGCCAGCGTGTCGCTGGCCGCCGCCCGACGATCGGTCAGCAGGATCGCACGGTCCGCCCCGCGGTACAGGCACTCGCGCAGCACCTCGGCCGCGTTCAGCGGGCCCATGGTCACGGCCGTCACCGTCCCGCCGTACGCGTCGCGTACCTGCAGCGCCGCCTCCAGCGAGTTCAGGTCTTCGGGATTGAAGATGGCCGGCAGGGCGGCCCGGTTGACCGTCCCGTCTTCCTTCATGGCCTGCCCGGTGATGTTGCTGGTGTCGGGGACCTGCTTGACGCATACGATGCAGTCGTAACTCAAGGCTCCTCTCCGTTCCGTACGGTGTGGCCGCGCCTTTGTGTAGAGACAAACCGTACCCAGCAGCCTCGGTCGAGTCAAGCCGCTTGATCGCTTCCGGGCCGCGGGCTACAGTATCGTTGCCAAACGGGCGCCGGCGGGCATACTTCGGAGGAACGAGGACCCGATCATGCAAACCTTGTACGGCAGGTTGCTGCGGCCGCGATCGGCCGACGAGTGCGAGGTCATCCCCGCCGCCGTCGTCCGGATCGAGAACGACGGCCGCTTCGGCGAGGTCACTCCCGGTCAGACCAGGGCCGCCGACGTGATCGGTGACAAAACCTGCTGGATTCTGCCCGGTTTCATCGACGCCCACCTTCACCTGCCGCAGTGGGACCGCCGTGGGATTGACGGTCTGCCTCTTCTCGACTGGCACGAGAAGGTCGTCTACCCGGCCGAGGCCCGTTTCAAGGACCCCGACTTCGCCGAGGCGTTGGCCGAGGACTTCGTCTCCGGCATGATCGCCAACGGCACCACCACCGCCGCCGCCTTCGGCAGCCCGTTCGCACCGGCCACCGACCGCGTGTTCTCGGTTTTCGCTCGCCGAGGCTTCCGCGGCATCTACGGCCGAATGCTCAACGACATCAACTGTCCCCCGGAGCTGGCCGATCCGGCCGACAAGGCCCTCGACGAGTCGCGCGACCTGGCGGCCAGATGGCACGGGGCTGAGGACGGCCGCCTGTCCTACGCCTTCACCCCGCGCATGCCGGTCTGTTGCAGCGAGAAGCTCATGCGTGGCTGCGCCGCCCTGGCCGGCATGCTCAAGTGCTACATTCAGACCCACGCCGGCGAATCGGCGGCCGAGGTCGATGCCGTCCGCGAGCGCTTCCCCGACAACCTTGACGACGTCGATGTCTACGCCGAGTTCGGCCTGCTCACCTCGCGCACCCTGCTGGGCCACGGCGTCGTCCTCAGCCGCGATGAGCGCCATCAGTTGACCGAAACTGAGACAACGCTGGTCCACTGCCCCACGGCCAACCTCTTCCTGGAGAGCGGCCTGATGGACTACGTCGCCCATCGCAAGGCCGGCGTGCGGATCGCCCTGGGCAGCAGCATCGCGGGCGGACCGGACCCCTTCATGCCGCGCGTCGCCGTCGAGTGTCTCCACACGGCAAAGGCCCTCAAGGTCCACGCCATCCCCCGCGGCTCGCACAAGGTCCCCTCACCGGCAGAGGCCTGGTGGATGTTGACGCGTGGAGGCGCCGAGGCGCTGAGCCTGGGCGATCGCGTCGGTTCGATCGAGCCGGGCTTCGAGGCCGACTGCCTGGTCGTCCGCCCGGAGACCTGGATCGCCGACCTGCCGCCCGACCAGCAGGCCTCCGCCCTGCTCTACACCATCCGCCCCGATCAGATCGAGCACGTTTTCATCGCTGGCCAACGGGTTGGGCCGTAGCCGATCCTCGCCATCCATTCGGTGGACTACGTCAACCACGTGGCGGCAGCGACAACGATCTTGTGTTTGGGTGGTGGGCTTGTTCGGCGGATGGCGAGATGCCGTTCGCGATCTCTATGCGGTGCAGATGCCGGCCCTCGCCGGCGCGGTCGCCTACAGTGTGATCACCTTGTCGGCCTTGGCCAGCGCGGACACAATCTCGTCCATGTTGCTGATCCGATCCACGACCAGCCGGTCCTGCACGCCGTAGTATTCGACGCAGCTCCCACACGCAAGAATGTCCACACCCTTCTCGTCGAGTTGATGGATGTCGGCCGCTAGAGCAGAGCCCCTGACCGCCAGATGGACGCCCGAGTTGTAGAGGACGACCGCCTCGAGGTTCGGGAAATCGAGCAGCTTCCGAAGGCAAGCGCCCAGGATCTTCTCGCCGAGCTCCCGGCTGCCGTGCCCCATCTGATCCTTGTTCAGAATCAACACCGTCCCCATCGGCGTCCCTCTCGTCGGATTGCCCGAATGCCCGACCACTCAGCCATGCGCGTCGCGCCATGGCAAAGCGCGGCACGAGTCTAGTCACGCGCCGCGGGCAAGGCAACCCGACCCGACGCCGGACGCTCCAACTGGGCATCAGTCTGGTCCACCCGTCGCGGACGCATGCCATTCCAATCCAGTTGGTCGCGCATTCCGGTTTGTGATCGAGCCACCGTTTCTGCTATCCTGGTTGTCGGGAACACCGTTCCGGCGCCGCGGATTCCATCCCGGCCCGGACTGAGGAGGTGGAAAGTGCGTCGGCCGCTAACGATCCTCTTTGCCGCTACGATAGGACTCATGACCCAGCTCGTCTGGGCCCAGGCTTCGGAGCAGGAGCCGCTCCCGCCCGGCATGGCGCCCGACTCACCCGAGGACGCCATCCCCTTGCCGCGCTGGCGCGAAGGCGGCACGCCCTACAACGCCGACCAGCCGATGCATCCCTACGCGATTCGCGTCCCCACGCCGAGGGACGCCCCCACCGCCGGCCTCATCGCCTCCCCGCCGGAGTACGAACCCGTCCGCGGCGTGCTCTTCCGGTTCTTCACCAATCAATACATGCAGACCGTGGCCGACACCGTCGCCGCTCTGACTGCCGACCGGGACCATGACGAAATCGCCTATGTCGCCGTCGCCAACTCCTGGCACCAGGACGTCGCCACCAGCCGGTTCATCGCCGCCGGCGCCGACATGAGCAAGGTCCAGTTTCTGACGGTCGCCGGCGATTCTGTCTGGTTACGCGACTACGGGCCGCACTTCATCTGGCAGAACGGCGCCCTGGCAATCGTGGACAGCCACTACTACCCCGGCCGCGCCCTGGACAACTTCAACCCCACGCTGATTGGCGATGACCATTTCATCATGCCGACCTACGACATGGGCCTGTACTACTCCGGCGGCAACTTCCAGCCCGGGCCCAACCGCACCGGCTTCGTCACTTCGCTGGTCAACCTGGACAACCCGGCCTCGGAGGGCTTCAGCCAGCAGATCATCGCCGATCTGTACAGCCGCTATCAGGGCATCGACACACTCCACGTGATGCCCCAGTTGCCCTCCAGCGTGGACGGCACCGGCCACGTCGATATGTGGATGTACCTCGTGGACGAGGACTCCGTCATCATCTCCGAGTTCAAGCCCGGATCGGACCCCACCGCCATCGACATCACCAACGACGCCGTGCCCTACATGGAGGCCCTGGGCTTCGAGGTCTTCCGCCCCTGGGCCTGGAACGTCAGCAGCACGCACTACACCTACACCAACGCCTTCCGCGTCAACGACCGCATCTTCGTGCCCGTCTACGGCCAGGGGAATTCGAGCTACCTGGATGAAGACGCCGACGCCCTGGCCAAGTGGCAGGCCGCCGCCGGGCCCGACGTCGAGATCGTCCCCATCGACTGCTACTCCATCATCCCCGCCGCCGGCGCGATCCACTGCATCGTCATGCAGGTCCCTCGCTACACCGCCCCGGTGCCCGCGGCCCACATCATCTGGCCGGACGGTGGCGAGCTGATCGTCGCCGACACCACTCAGACGATCTCCTGGGTCGCCACCGACACCAACAACGCCACCGTCCCACAGATCGATCTCTACTACTCACTCGACGACGCCGGCACCTGGACACACATCGACACCACCACCGACACCGGCGTCTATGACTGGACCGTCCCCGACGTGTTCAGCCGTCGGGCCAGGATCCGGGTCGTCGCTACGTCGGGCGACTCCGACCAGGCCGAGGCCGTCAGCGCCGACGTCTTCACCATCTGCCCGGGCAGCCGGACCGTCTACGACTTCGACACCGGTGCCGGCATGGACAAGTTCGGCTGGGGCTATCAGACCGAAACTTGGTCGAACGTCGACGGCACCCGAAAGCCGGTCACCACACCGCTCGACTCGCTGGTCGGCACCGCCTACGCAAAGATCGCCCACTCGGACGCCACTGGCGGCGAAACCGACGTGAACCGCTACATCTCCCCCGCTCCGACCACTGGCCGCGAGGCGACCCACGTCTTCCAGTTCACCATTAACCAGGACCCGGCCGACATCGACGACATCGAGGTTCATTGGGAGGGCTTCGCCGACTGGTGCGCCCAGGTGGAACTG
>DATKXO010000002.1:0-28241 GCA_035528995.1 Phycisphaerae bacterium
CTGCTCATCGACACGACATAAAAACCCGGTCGGAACGGTAAACAGTTACCTTGCGTGGGCGTCCGCGCGGGCGAAAGGTAAGGACGAGTTCCAGTCAATCGGCAACGCGGGCCGTCCAGACCTGCCCGGTCTGCTCACCCAGCGGCACGCCCCGAGCGCCGCTGGTGCGAGACCCCTTGCTCGGACAGTCCTCTCTCGCACTACCGCGCCATCACAACCCATTCCCAATGGTCTCCAACGCCCCCACCGGCAGGTCGGTCTGCACTGCCCAGACCCGTTCCTCGCCCACGTTCTGCCCCCAGTTCGTCGCCCAGATGATCTTGCTGCCGTCGTTGCTGATGCTGGCCTGCGTCTCCTCCCAGTACTCGCCCGTCGTCCCGTACACTTTGGCCACGTGGAACACGGCGGGCGCCTCCCGATCCAGCCGGATCAGCGTAATCGTCCGATCCAACCAGTTCTGCTCCTGCGCACCGGGCTCAACGAAGATCGAGACGACGCACCAGCCGAACGCGTTGCAGGAAATGTGAATCCCGCCGGGGCATCAAAGGTGTCAGGATGATTTTCCGACTCCGCGATAGGGCGGTCGGGCTTCCTTTGTCCTTCCATCGCTGCCTCGCTTGGAGCGCCACGATGGGGGCATCAAAGGTGTCAGGGGCATCAAAGGTGTCAGGATGATTTTTGCGCGTTCTTGCGTGAACGTCCGTGCGCCCGAAGGGTAAGGACGAGTTCCAGTCGATCGGCGACGCGGGCCGTCCAACTCTGGTCACCCAGCGGCACGCCCCGAGCACCACTGGTGCGAGAGTTTTTTCTCGGAGAGTCCTCTCTCGCACCAGCACGCCATCACAACCCATTCCCGACAACCTCCACCGCCCCGACCGGCAGGTTGGTCTGCACCACCCACACTCGTTCCTCGCCCAGGTTCTCGCCCCAGTTTGTCGCCCAGATGATCTTGCTGCCGTCGTTGCTGATGCTGGCCTGCGTCTCCTCCCAGTACTCGCCCGTCGTCCCGTACACTTTGGCCACGTAAAACACGCGAGGCTCCTGCCGGTCCAGCCGGATCAGCGTAATCGTCCGATCCAGCCAGTTCTGCTCCGGCGCACCGGGCTCGACGAAGATCGAGACAACGCACCAGCCGAACGCGTTGCAGGAGATGTGAATCCCGCCGGAGAAGCCAAGCGGAGATTCGCTGTCGTAGAAGAGTCGCATCAGCGGAACGTGATTCGTGCCCGCATAGCTCAGCGTGTCCTCATCGACGGGCCGGGTGGCCGGGTCGAGCGGGATCAGATCGACCTGATCCGTCCGCGTGTTCTGCATGACGATCACTTCGTTACCGTCGGTGTCCAGTCCGACGTCCGCATGCGCCGTCGAGTGATCGAGCTGGTGGAATTCGGTCAGCTCCCTGTCGGCCAGCGTAAGCCCGGTCAGCGGAGCGGCGTTGTCGAAATCCGCGCCGATCAGGACCCAGTTCCCCAGCGGCGACATGCCCACCCAGTCGACCAACGATTCCGCCACCGACAGCGTGTACACCCCCAGCACGGCATCCTGCTCGCGATCCCACGTGAAGATGTACCGGTCCCGGTAATCGTCGTTGGTGCCCTGAAGCGCGAACGCCCAGTAGCGCATGTCGCGCGACGCTTCCCCCTCGAAGTGCCGCGTGATCCGATACAGGTCGGGATTCGCCGTGACGATGGGGCCGATGGTCGCGTCGGCCGTGAAGTCCTTGACCGTCGTGATCTGGCCGTCCGCCACGTCGACCGTCACGACCTCGAAGTCCCGCAACCCCCAGATCAACGCGGGATCAATGGGATCCCATCGCGGCTCCTCCACGTTCAGCGTCATGACCAGGTTCCCTTCCCCGTCGTACGGAACCGTGTCCGTCCGGTAGACCCGCACGTCGCCCTCGGGAAAGTAGATCAGCATGATCATCGACCCGTCGCGATTGAACGCGTCGTAGCGCGAGTACTCGTGCCTCAGGCTCTCGGTCTGCGTGACCCGGGTCTGCCTCGTGCCCAGCCGACTGTCGTCCACCCACTCGCCGGGCTGCGGCACGGCCGCCGCCTCCAAGGAATACGCCGGGTTGTCGCTCGACAGAGGGTCCGGCACCTCGACCAGGCCGGCCGCAAGGTCGCCGTCCACCACGCCATCGGCCTGGTTATCGTTGTCCTCACCCTCGCCTTCGCCTTCACCTTCACCTTCGCCTTCCCCTTCACCCTCGCCTTCGCCTTCGCCCCCGACGGCCTCACACGCGCCAGTGGCCGCGTCGCACTGCTGCCCGCTGGGGCAGGTGACGTCCCGGCAGAGGCCCTCGCCCGCGTCCGTCCCGTCACCCCCCCCGCCCGCGCTCGGAGCGCAGCCGACCAACAGCCAGGCGCCGAACGACGCCACCGTCACCCACACCCAACACCTGACAACAGATGCGCACATGATCTTGTCTCCTTAGCCATCGCCCGATCTGCCGCGCCGGCCCCGCCCGGCCCTGGCAGGAACAACCGCGCGCCCGCGAAGGTTACGGCCGCTTCGCAAAACGCTCAACCAGTCGGTGCCCCCGGTATCCCGCGCTTCTCCCCATTCCGCATCCCTCAATCTCCAATCCCCAATCCCGATCCCCCTTTTCAGCCTCCAATCCCCGTTTTCCGCAACGCACAGTCGGTGAGGGCGATCACGCGCCACGTTTTACTAATGGCGAAGGTCCACAGCTCCCCTTCCGCGCGAGACTGGCGCCCACCCAGGAGCCGCGTGGACCGGCCAAAGGAAAGCGGCCTCCGTGCCTCGGAGCCTCCGTGGTTTGACGGCCCGCGATGGACGGATCGGCGCCGAATTGAAGCGAAAACGCGAGAAGTTCAGAATACCCGGTTCCCAACGAAACCGCGGGCGCCAGAATGAACGCTAACCAACTGGTGCAAAAAGAGTTACGGGCGAAAACCCGCGCGCGCAACCCTGCCAAACGCGCACCAAACCGCGCCGATGCGCGCACATTCCGGCGCCAAACCGCCCGTTTCGCGCCCGACCAGCGCCGCATTCGGGCGCAAACTCGACCCCTCTGCGGTAGCATTCCCGCCACCAGGAACAGGCGTGACCCCATGGCAGACTCCGTGATCCGCTCCGTGACCATCCACCAACTGGCCATCCCCATGCGCCGCAAGGTCACCCACGCCGCCTCGCAACGAGCCCTGGCCGAGCCCATCGTCGTGACCGTCGAGCTCCAGAACGGCATCCTCGGCCACGGCGAGACGCTCCCGCGCCCCTACGTCACCGGCGAAACGGTCGACTCCGCCGTAGCGGCCATCCAACGGGTCTTCGTCCCGCGCCTGGTCGAAATGCACCCCATCCACTTCCCCGGCGCCCTCGAGGCCATCGACGCCCTGCCCATGCGCGACGAGGTTGGCACGCTCATCCCGGCCGCCCGCGCCGCGGTCGAGCTGGCCGTCCTCGATGCCTACTCGCGGTACTTCTCCCGCCCCATCCACGACGCCTCCGGTTGGATGGGGCTGGCCGGCTTCGGTCGACCGGGCAGCACCGAGCAGATCCGCTACAGCGGCGTGCTGGCCTCGGACACATTAGCCTCGACGCTCAAGACGCTACGGCTCCTCTGGTGGTACGGCCTGCGGCATTTCAAGCTCAAGGTCGGCCTGCCCGATGACGCGAAGCGCGTCGCCGCGGTCCTCAAAAGGATCGGCCGCGCCATCCAGCGTGGCCAAGCCACCCTGCGCGTGGATGCCAACGGCGCCTGGACCCGGGAGCAGGCCATCGAGCGTCTCTCCGACCTCCGCGATCTACCGGAGGCACATTTCGACTGGCTGCCGGCCGACCTCGACCAGCCATTGGCCGGCATCGAGCAACCGCTGGCCAAGGACGCCGACCTCGAACTGCCGTTGATCCACGACCTGGCCGCCGCACCCTTGATCCACGACGAATCGCTGGTCACCCTCGACGACGCCAAACGCCTCCATGACCTGGGCGTGGCCGACGGGTTCAACATCCGGATCAGCAAGTGCGGCGGGCTGCTGCCCTCCCTGCGCCTGGCCGACTTCGCCCGCCGGCATCACGCCATCATCCAACTCGGTTGCATGGTCGGCGAGACGAGCATCCTTTCGGCCGCCGGGCGCCGGTTCCTGGAGATGGTCCCCGGCGTCGCGTTCGCCGAGGGCTGGTTCGGGTCGTTTCTGCTGAGCAGCGACGTGACGCGCCGTCCGCTGCGCTTCCGATACGGAGGCCGAGGGCGCGACCTCCCCGGCCCCGGGCTCGGCGTCGAGGTCGACCCCAACCGTCTGGCCGCCCTCGACGCACAACCACCCATTGTCTGCAACCTCTGATACGGCGTCGACAAACGACGGGCCACCTCTACCGGGGCGCGACTCCGAGCGCCCGCTACAAGAGCGCCCCACGGACCGCCCGCACCGCCCGCCGGACGCGCGTCTCACCCGTCGCCTTGACGATCTCGCCCGGTGGGTCTACTGTGTGCCACCGACACGTTTGGGTGATTTCGAAACACAAGGATCGGCCCCGTGCCGCTCCACGACACAAGCAAGCGAAGGAGAAACCACCATGGCCCATAAACTGCCCCCGCTGCCGTACGACTTCGGCGCCCTCGAGCCCCACATCGACGCGAAGACGATGGAGATCCATCACGACAAGCACCACAATGCGTACGTCAACAACCTGAACAAGGCCCTGGAAGGCCACCCCGACCTGGCCGCCAAGAGCATCGAGGAACTCCTGGCCGGCGCCGCCACCCTGCCCGACAGCGTCCGCCAGCCCATCATCAACCACGGTGGCGGTCACGCCGCTCACGCGCTCCTCTGGACCATCATGGGCCCACACGCCGGCGGCGAGCCCACCGGCCCCCTGGCCGACGACATCAACGCCACCTTCGGCGGCTTCGCCCAGTTCAAGGACCAGCTCAGCAAGGCCGCCGCCACCCACTTCGGCAGCGGCTGGGCCTGGCTGTGCGTCGACGGCGGCGGCAAGCTGCTGCTTTACAGCACCGCCAACCAGGACTCGCCCCTTTCCCGCGGCCACACGCCCATCATGACGCTGGACGTCTGGGAGCACGCGTACTACCTCAACTACCAGAACCGCCGCCCGGACTACATCGCGGCCTGGTGGAACGTGGTCAACTGGAACGAGGTCGCCGCCCGATACGCCAAGGCCAAGGCCAAGAAGTAGCGCCGATCACCCGAACACCCGCGCTGTGACACTCGCCTGTCACCCCAAATGGCCTGCGAGGGCGCAGGGCCCTGCAAGTTGCCCGAACTCGCAGCGGTGGCGCCGGGACGCACGTGTCCAACGGCGTGGCGGCGGGCGTCCCGGCGGTGCATAATGCCCCCGATGAACGCGCCCGACGAACGGAGGGTCTGGGACGCCCGGCGGCTGAGTTCGCCGCACACCCAGCCGGATAAGGCCGACCGCATACGGGCCATGTTCGACGCCATCGCCCCGACCTACGAACGGGTCAACACTTTGTTCAGCGGCGGGCGGGACGCCTACTGGCGCCGTCGTGCGGTCGAGCTGGCCCGGGTCAACAAGGACGACGTCGCTCTGGATATCGCCTGCGGCACCGGCGACCAGGCCCGGGCATTGGCGCAATCCGGGGCGCGGTTGGTCGTCGGATGCGATTTCGCGCACAGGATGCTGTTGCGCGCCGCCCGACATCGCTCTGCACCCACGCTGTGCTGCCGGGCCGACGCCCTTCGCTTACCGTTCGCAGATGGTTCCGTCACGCTCACCACCTGCTCGTTCGGCGTGCGCAACTTCCAGGACCTCGACGCCGGCTTCCGCGAGATGCATCGCGTGCTCGCCCCCGGCGGACGAGCCCTGATCCTGGAGTTTACCCGACCGGCCAACCGGCTTCTGAGACCCGTCTACGAGTTCTACGCGTCGCGCGTGATGCCGGTACTGGCCGCCGGAATCAGCCGCGATCGCGTCGGGGCCTATCGCTATCTGCCCCGCTCGGTGGTATCCTTCTTCAGCGCGGGGGAAATGTGCGCCCGTCTGGTCGGCGCCGGCTTCCGCGAGGCGCGGGCCACCAGGCTGACGTTCGGAGTCGTGACCGTCTATGTAGCCCACAAGGCACCCGATGGCTGACACCAAGGGCAAAGCGAGACAACGCCCGGCCAGAGTTCCTGACCCGACCCGGACGCGCCCCGTCCCGGGCGCCTCTCGAAACGGGGCCACGCCCCAAGATGACGCGGCCCCGGTCGATATCTTTGACGTCTGGTCGCGCACCGGCAGCAAGTACCGCATCCGATCGATCATTCTTCTGCTGGTCAACTTGCTGCTCTTCGCGGGATTGGGATGCTTCGCCTTCTGGCTGCGAACCGGCACCGCCCTCGCCCCGGCCACGGGCGACTACTGGGCCACCTTCGCCGAGATCTTCAACCCCTCGCGCGAGACCGAGGTTACTCTGGGCAGCCTGGCCACCTCCCCGATCAGCGTCGAGGAAGTGCCGATGCAGATCGTCATCCTCGGGCTGCTGTTAGCGGCCCTGGTGTCGATCCCGATTCTGGTGTCGATTCTGTACCGCTTCCCGGCCTGCCTGCCGTTTCTGGGCGTGGTCGCCTTCCTGGCCATGATGCCCTGGTTGGCCATCACGCTGACCGGGTCGTGCGTGCTGGCCTCGGTGCGGCCGTTCCGCTTCCAGTTCCGGTTCGCCTCGGCACTGCTGGGGCTTCTGCTGGTCATGGTGTACTTCTACGGCGCGTCGCGCTCCGTGGCCACGCCGGTGGACCCGCTGGGCAGCCCGGCCGACCGCATCAAGTTCATCGCCCCCTGGATTCTGGCCGCCGTGGCGTCCTGCGCCCTGACCGGCTTCGTGCTGATGATCGCCCACATGGTGAACCATCGGCCCGGAGCCATCGCCCCCCTGCTGGCGCTGATGTTCGCCATACCGGTGGCCCTGTTCGAGTTCCGCGTAGGCCGTGACGAACTCCACTACCGCCTGCTGGAACACGCCTACGGGCCCGGCGCCGCCTGTTTCGCCGACCAGGACGTCACCGACGAGTTCGAGCGGGCGGTCCGCGCCGACTGGCTGTCCAGACCCGACCCCAAACCGCCGCGACAGGTGGTGGAAGACCAGATCGACCTCGCCTGGCGGGTGCACCTGGCCACCGGCCCGCACAACATCGAGATCGCCGACGATCGCACCGCCGCCGCCCAACGGGCCGACTGGTTCCTGGGGCACTATCCCGACAGCCGCTACGCCGTCAACGCCCTCTACGTCAAGGGCATGGCACTGGACCTCCGAGTGGACGAGACGGCCTTCCGCTACGACCGCATGCTGCGCTTCTTCGGCAAGCACGGCGCCGCCTTCCCTTCCGAATCATCGCGCCGCTGTTGGATGATGGTGGTCACCAACGGGCCCGGGAGCCCGATGGCCGCCGTCGCCATGCTGCGACTGGCCACGCTCGACGCCCGGGCCGGCGAGATCGCCCAGGCCACCGCCTGGTTGAACCGGCTGATCGACGATTTCGACCGCAACCATGCCACCCTTCAGCGCGAAACGCCCAACAACATCCTGACCCGCAAACCCGTCGCAGCCACGCTCGCCGTCCCGCTCAATGAGACCCTGCTGGAAGCACACCACCTGCTCTTGCTGCTGAGAAACAACCGCGATCCCCTGTACGGCTTCCACCCGGTCATGGAGATGCTGCGCCTCTACCCCAAGACGCCGCACTACTGCGAGAACCTGCGCGGGCTGCTCGACCGATACCCCACCGCTCAGATCGCCGACAACATCGAGTTGGAAATCGCCCTGGCCACGCCCGACATCCAAGAGAAGATCGCCCTGCTGGAGGCCTGCGTCGAGCGCTACCCCCAGGGCGACGCCCTCCCGGAAATCCTGTACAGGCTGGGCGACGCGCTCTGCGAGGCCGACCGACCCGTCGAAGCCAGACAGTACTACGAGCGCGTCCTGCACGACTATCCCGACTCGATCTGGCGACACCAGGCCGAGGGACGCCTTCGCGTCCTGGTCCTGCCGCCCGCTTCCGCAACCGCATCGGACGGCACCTGAGGAGCAATCCGCGTGAACAGGCGAATCGTGGTCGGCATCACCGGCGCCAGCGGAGCCGCCTATGCGCGCCGACTCGTCCAGTGCCTGGTCGCGAGCGACGTCGAGGTCCACCTTGTCTGCTCACCGCTGGGCCGCCGATTGCTGAACGACGAACTGGGCATCAACGAGCCGAGCGCCGAATCGCTCGTGGGACACGAAACCGAGCGTCTCATGATCTACGACCACCGCGACGTCGGCTGTCGCCTGGCCAGCGGGTCCTTCCTGACCGACGGGATGATCATCTGTCCCGCCTCGACCAACACCATGGCCGCGATCGCCGCCGGCCTGGGCGACAACCTGATCGCCAGGGCGGCCGCCGTGACGCTCAAGGAGCGGCGCCGGCTGATTGTGGTCCCACGCGAAATGCCCTGGACCGCGATCGACCTGCGCAACGCCCTGCGGGTCAGCGAGGCAGGCGGCATCATCTGCCCCGCCTCGCCCGGCTTCTACATGGGCCCCGAGAAGGTGGATGACCTCGTAGACTTCGTTGTCGGCAAGCTGCTCGACCTGGTGGGCGTGGAACACCAACTCGACGTTCGCTGGGACGAACCCCGGGCATGACCGAGCCCCGCGACACAACCTTGTCACCCCCGGCGGCGCCGGCAACGGTAAGGGGGCGGGTGCGCCTCTGGGGCGAGATGATCAAGTTCTCGCACTCGATCTTCGCTCTGCCCTTCGCCCTGATGGGCGCCTTTCTGGCCGGCCGGCAGATCGAGGGCCTGGGCCGTCCGCGGCTCGGGCAGATCGTGTTGATCGTCGTGTGCATGGTGGCGGCCAGAAGCACCGCCATGACCTTCAACCGGATCGCCGACGCCGCCATCGACGCCCGCAACCCGCGGACCGCCTCACGACCGCTGCCCTCGGGACGGCTGAGCCCCACCGCCGCCTGGGCGTTCCTGGCCCTGGCCGTGTTGACCTTCGGGATCGGCTGCCTGGGGTTTTACCGCTTCTACGGCAACCATTGGCCCATCCTGCTCAGCGGCCCGGTTCTGCTCTATCTCTACGCTTACTCCTACGCCAAGCGATTCACCCGCTGGTCGCACCTCTGGCTGGGCAGTGCCATCGCCCTGTCACCCGTGGCCGCCTGGGTGGCAATCGACCCGGCCACCGTCGGCCGGCCGGCCGTGACCCTGATGGGCGCCGCGGCCCTGTGGATCGCCGGGTTCGACATCATCTACGCCTGCCAGGACATCGAGGTGGACCGCCGCGACGGGCTTCACAGCCTGCCCGCCCGGATCGGGCCGGCCGGGGCCTTGCTGGTGGCCCGCCTGTTTCACGCCGGCACCGTCGTGCTGCTCGTTGCCTTGGCCGTGGTAGCCGGGCTGGGCTGGGTCTACCTGGTCGGTGTGGCCGCCGTCGCCGTGCTGTTGGCCGTCGAGAACAGCCTGGTCCGAGCGGACGACTTCTCGCGGGTCAACCTGGCATTCTTCACCACCAACGGGATCGTCAGCGTGGTGCTCTGCGCCCTGACCCTGACGGACGTCTTGACAGATCGCCCGCCGCTGTTTACCTATCCTGGCACGGAGTCGCGTTCGGCAGTAAGCTAGCGGCTAGCCAGTGTCCTTGAGAACGGGATCGGAGGGGGCGTCCCATCTAACCCCCGTGGCAACCGTGCCGACCAGCGGGCCAGTTGCCGACAACGAGTCTTCGCGGAGGTCCCTTGATGGAGAGACCCCAGCAGAAGGAGCAGTTCAGCAACGCTTACGTCAGAGCGGTGGCTGCCACAGCCGGCTACACGCTCTATAAGCCGGAAGTTGACGACGACAGTGTAGATTGGGGCATCGCAGCGTCAGGGGGCAAGGGAACCACCCGATCACCTAGGATAGAACTCCAATTGAAGTGCACTTCGCAAGACCTTTTGGACGATGGGAACCTCAAGTACGCCCTGAAGGCCAAGAACTACAACGAGCTTCGTCCAGAGGACTACCAGGTTCCCCGGATTCTTGTGGTTGTCCTGGTCCCAAACGAGGTTACCCAGTGGCTGAGGCACTCGGAAGAGTCGCTCGCGATGTATCGCTGCGGGTATTGGGTGTCAATCCGTGGGTGGAATGAGACGCCCAACACGGAGACCGTGACCGTCACCATCCCACGGCAACAGCAGTTTACGGTCGAGAACCTGAGTAGCATAATGGTCCGCGTTGGCGATGGGGGTGTGCCATGAGGGCGACTATCCGGGATGCGGCGACCTTGGCGGCTTTGCGTCCTCTGGAACTCACGGCGTATCTGCGCGCCTCTGGGTGGCAGAAGGCCCATGTCGACCCGAGTAGGTCAACAACATGGACCCTCCAAGACCAATGTGGCGAAGAATTCGAAATCGTACTGCCTCGGCACACGAGGATTGGCGATTTCGCCCTGCGCATGGGCGACATCCTCAGGACCCTTGAAGCAGTCGAAGAGCGGTCGCAGATCGAGATCCTGAGCGATCTGTTCACCGCGTCTGCCGATGTCGTCCGCCTACGGATCCCGGAAGCTGAGGGTTCCGACGGCACCATCCCGATCGAGGAGGGCGCCCAGGTCATTCAAAAGGCCCGGGACATGATGATGGCTGCCGCGTGCGCCGCTATCGACCGCCGACCCTACTTCCCGACCAGGAAACCGAACAAGGCCACAGAGTATCTGCGCAAAGTCCGTATGGGCCAAACCGAGCGAGGAAGCTACGTCGTTACGATCATCTCCCCTGTCGCCCCGGCGTTGGCACCTGGCGAGGGCGAAAGACTGTTCGAGGTTGAGGACCCCTTCGAACGGCAGGTGACAACCACCTTGGCCCAGGCTCTTGCGGCGATGCAGGGCGCGGCCGAGCAGGCCGCCGCAACCGGGAATCTAACCGCGTTCCAGGACGCGGTGCCCAAAGGGGTAACCGCGAATCTGTGTGACGCCGTCGCTGGTTTCTGTAGGGGCGAGGGCTATCGCGGGCTAAACGTCGCTTTCTCTTGGTCACGCTCCCGTCCGGTAGCGACGGGCGTTGCCAGGGAGATTTCGCTCGAGCCCGATGCCATGCCCATGATCGAAGAAGCTGGTAGGGTGTTTAGGGAGACCTCGGACTTGGACGACTTCGAGCTTCGTGGCCCGGTCGTGAAGCTCGAAAGGGGTGAGGGGGAAGCCACAGGCAAGGTTACTGTCTTGGGATTCGTGGACGATCAACCTCGCAAGATCAAGCTTGAACTCCCGGAAACGGAATATCTCACGGCAATCCAGGCGCACAAACAACAGCAGACCGTGAACTGCTATGGGGTATTGGTTCGGGAGGGCAAATCCTTCAGGCTGAGCAACCCACGGCGCCTTGTCGTCGAGCCTGACGACTGACCTTGGCCCGCGGACAAGGATGCCCCCCGGCAAGACTCGCTTGCGACGTAGAGTCGGCAGTGAAACAGCTTACGCTGGCAGCGATCCTGCTGTTGTATGCCGCCGTCTCGATCGCGGGGATCGGCTGGGGACTGCCCTCGCGCGACGTCGACCGCGGCCTGTTCACCCGGGGCGAACCGTGGACCGGCGAAAGGATCGCCCGTCTGGCCGGGACGCATCAGAAGTCGAGCCCGACACGCGGGGCCGACGTGGACGTCGATCCGCTGGACACAACCGACCGGCCCATCCTGCTGACCAAAACCGACGAACAGGCCGCCGCCATCTATCTGCGGTACCGCCTCTACACCCACCAGCCGGACGAGATGATCACCATGATGGCCCTGGCCCAGATGCACCCGGGCAATTGGGACTTCGATCCACGGCTCTACCAGTACGGCGGGCTGTTCATCTATCCGGTCGGTGGGCTGATCAAGTTCTGCGGCCTCGTCGGGCTGATCGAGGTGCGGTCCGACCTGACCTACTACCTGGACCACCCCGACGAGTTCGGCCGGTTCTACATCGCGGCCCGGGCATACGTGGTCGCCTGGGGCCTGATCGGTGTCCTGGTCATGTATCTAATCGCCCGTCGCCTGGCGAACTACCAGGCCGGGCTGTTCGGGGCGTTACTGTTCGTCCTGCTGCCCGTGGTGATCTGCATGTCGCACGAGGCCAAGCCGCACCTGCCCGGAGCGGTCCTGATGCTGCTGGCCGTCCTGTTCGCCATGCACTACGCCGACACGGGCAAGCGGCGGCACTGGCTGGCACTGTGCCTGGCCTGCGGCGCGGCGTTCGGGATGGTGCTGTCGTCGCTGCCCATCTTCGTCCTGATCCCGCTGGTCGAGATCATTCGTATCGGCAGGAAAGACACCGCATGGGCACATGCCCTGCGACGCACCGTCGTCGGCGTCGCCCTGGCCGTTGCGGTGTATGCCGTCACCAATCCCTACATCCCCATCAACCTGATCGCCAACCGCGAGGTGCTGCGCAGCAACTTCGGCAACTCGCTGGCCATGTACGAGATCGACCGCCTGGGCGAGGGATTCCTTCGCATGCTGGCCCTGACCGTCGAGGGCGCGACCTGGCCGATCCTGCTGGTCGGCATCGCGGCCACGATCTGGCTGGTCCGCAGTCAGCGATGGTCGGCCGCACCGCTGGTCGTGCCGGCCGGTCTGATCTTCGTGCAGTTCGTTCTGATCGGCGCGGGCAAGCCAGCGGAGTACGGCCGATTCGGCGTATTCGCCGACGCAGCTCTGGTCGTGGCCACAGCGTTCGCGCTGACACGGAAATGGAGACGCCGGCGGGAATGGATCAACGGGCTGGCGGCCGCCGCGGTTGTCGTGTGGGTCGGGCTGTTCGGATTCCACTACCTGCACAACTTCCTGGCCGATAGCGGACCCGACAACACCCGTCACCGGGCGGCGGAACGGCTGGCCGCACTCGACGGGCCGATCGGCCTCCTGGCCGAACCCGCCCCCTATTGCTGTCCACCGCTGGATTTCGCCCACCGCGAAGTATGGCTCTTCCCGTCTGTTGATGACTGGACCCGACGTGTTCAGGCGACACCGGCCGACGATTCGCCTGCAACGCCGCGAATCCTGATCGCCACACGGGATCACCCACCCGTCGAAGGGAACGGTCCCACACTTGACCGGTGGGCCCTGCTGCCGGACGACGATCGCCCGTCGAAGCCCTCGCCGATCAGTTGGGCCAACAAGCCGATCTGCGCCCGGCAGTCGGCACCAGGGCCGTGACACTTCCGGCGGCACTCGGTTTGGGGTGCCACGGGCGGCTTGTCCGCCCGTGTGGTCTCTCGGGTGGGCGTGTGGAGCACACACACTGGCAGGCAAGCTGCCAGTGGCACCCACCTAAACCGTCACGCACCCGTCGGCACCGGCGCCCGTCGCTCCGATCCTACGGTTCGCTGGTGATCATTCGGACCAACTCGAGCATGCGCTCGCGGTCGGCGTGGTCCGGCTCGAGTTCGAGCGTCAGACGCCACTGGCGCGACGCGTCGGCCGTGCGCCCCGCCTCGAACAACGCGTTGCCCAGCAGATAGTGAAGGTCCGCCGACGCCGGCGCCTCCTTGGCCGCCAACTCCAGATAGCGGATGTAGTTCTTCAGATCGCCCTCGGCGCTGTAGTAGTCGGCCACTCGACGATAGGCCGTAATCAGATGCTTGCCGTATCGAGGCTCGTCGAGGGCGATGGCCCGCTTCATCCGGTCGAGGTAGCCTTCCAGGTCGTCTGCACCCCGGCAGGCGAGGGCATAGTGGTAGTTGTACCGGGCCCGTTCCTCTTCGGGCACCGTCTCCTCGATCCGCCGGTAGATGTCCAGCGCTGGGACGTGTCGGCCCGCCGCCAGCCAGATGTCCGCGTGCAGCAGATAAATCCGCGGCGTGTCCAGGCCGCCGTCAAGCGCCCGCTGCACGTGGTAGATGGCCGAATCAGAGGGAGCGACGAAGAACCGATCCCGTTCCTCGGGCACCGGCTCGATCAGGTAGCAACCATCCTGCACGCGACCCGCCACCCCGCCGGCGATGGTGCGGGTCTCCATCTTCCCGATGTAGTTCCCCAACTCGTACGCGGCCCGGGCCGCCTGGTAGTGAAGCTGCGGCGTGTCCGAACCCAACCGCTGCGCTTCCGCATACGAGCCCGCCGCCAGGCCGAACTTCTGCTCCGCAAGATACACGTCGCCAAGCAGGCAGTGCGTCTCCCCGTCCACCGCCCGAAGCCGAACGGCCGTCCGCAACGCCTGCCGAGCCTCGGGCAACCGCCCGAGCCGTAGGTAAGCCGCCCCCAACAAGCGGTGGGCCTCGAAGCCGGCTTTGTCCTCCGGCAGCCCCTTCAGCGTCTCGATGACCTGCTCGTAGTTCCCCTCTTCGACGAATTGCCGTGCCAGCGCAACGGCATCGCCCTCGTCGGACGGTGACGACTGCCGGCTCCAGCCGACCGTCGCCGTCGCGCCCAGCCAGCAACCCACCAACATGAACGGAACACATCGAGTCATGGTCACCGGTTGTAACACGGCGCGCCCGATGCGACGGTCCGGCGCCCGGCCGTTGGATCTCTAGTCGGCCGGCGGGCGCTTGCCGAACTCGGGATTGACCAGCAGCGACCCCCCTGCCGTGCGACGCGGGTCCGGGCCCTCACCCATTCGCGGTCGCAGATCGAGCAGTTCCGCCACCTTTGCCTCGGGCAACCGCTCGACGTTGCCCACCAGCTTGGCCAGGATCAGAGCGTGACAGTAGGCGTCAACCGCTTCGGTGTTCCAGCAGGCCCGCTCGAGCGTCGGCCCCCAACTCACCGTCCCGTGATTGCTCAGCACCACGGTGTTGGCCCGCCCGATGTAGGGTCGAATCATCGCGGCGAACGCGTCACCGCCGGGCGTCTCGTAGTCGGCCCGCGGCACCTCTCCCAGAAACACCTCGATCTCCGGCAGGACCCCCGTCGGAATGTCCTCGCGGGCAATCGCGAACGCCAGCGCGTGCGGTGGATGGCAATGCACCACACCCCGAGCGCCCGGCTCGGTGCGGTAGACCTCCAGGTGAAGGGCCAGTTCGCTGGTCGGCCGGCGCTCGCCGGAAAGCCGCTTGCCCTCCAGGTCGATCACGCAGAGATCGTCCGGTTGCATGAACCCCTTGCTGATCAGCGTCGGCGTGCACAGCACCCGGTCGGCGGCCATCCGGCACGAAAGGTTCCCCGCGTTACCCGCCACGAAGCACCGGGCGTACAGCCGCCGACCGATCTCGCAAACCTGTTCCCGCAGCGTTTTCTCGTCAGTCATGATCGCCCATCTTCGCGCCAAACGCGCTCGCTGTCCACGCCGGCGCCCGCGACGATGGCAGACGTCGTACAGCTCACCCGCTTCGCTAGAGAAGGGAACACCGCGTCCGGCTCACTCCCAAGGGCCGGTGAAGCCCTCGGAGAAGTCCTCGTAGTCGGGCAGGTCCACCAGCCCACTGCCGTCCAGGTCGAAAAGACCGGTGCACGCGGGCGATGACTCGCCGAAGCAGCGCTGCAGCGCCGCAAAGTCCGACAGATCGAGGTCGCCGTCGCCGTCGGTGTCGGCCGGCACCGGTGGCTGCTGGTACCAGAAACCCACGGAGGTCCACACCGAGCCGACCTGGGCGTACCGATTTTCGACTTTCACCTCGATCGAACTCGAAAAGCCCACCCGGTCGGCGATGTACCAGCGGAACTGATCCGCCCGGGCGTATTCAACGCCATCCTCATGATGCACGTAGAGGATACCGTGCAGCGGGCGGATCGCGGACTCCGGCCGGGGGCCCTCCGGCTCGTCGAGCATGAGAGCCGTCCAGTTGTAGTAATAGCCGCCGTTGTATGCGTCTTCTAACCCCGTGCCGTAGAGCGTCTCGGTCCCATCTACCGTAATCACCTCGTCGCCTTCTAACATGGCGAAAGACCAGGCGTCCTGCTCGACATAGAGGAGATTTCCGGCGTAATGCCCTCGGCCGGTGACCGAAATAATCGGGTGATAAACCTCGGCGGCCTGGCAAACGTGCGTGTACGCGCTGGCGTGAAGGTAACACATGTCCGTGGCGACCGGGCCAGGCTCATATTCCACGACGGCCGAGTCGATCGCAACGGGCGAGCCCGTCGAGTTGACCAGCGACACGCGCACCCGCTGCCGGAACGGCATCGGCCAATAGCAATAGAACCCGTCCGGCGAGTCCGTGCCCAGCGGCAGGCCGGCGTAGGATGCCCGCAGATGCCCCGCTCCGAAGAAGTTTGCCACCGACACGTCGATGGCAGCGGCAGCGCCGTCATCGTACGTCACTGCCAGGCGCAACCCGTCCAGCTCATCGTCGGTGGCCGCGTCCATCCGCACGTTGATCCGGCGGACCAGACCCGGACCGGTCACGTCGGCCAACACGATGGAACCGCCGGCGGGAACCGGACCCGCCGGTGTGGTCACGACCACGGCGCCCGGGCTGCTGCCGCCCGGGTGTTGCCCGGCGTTGTCGAACAGGGCCGCGACGGCCGCCCGTTCCGACTGCTGCTCCGGCGTAAGCGTCCCGTCGTAGCTGGTCAGGTCCGTACTCACCGGGTACAGCGAGTAGGTGTATTGATAGTAGTGTCGGTTCGGCGACCAGCCGCTCGCGGGGAGCAGTTTGTTGACCGTCTCGATTCGCAGAGCGCCGGCAAACGGGATCGGCTCATAGCTGACCTGACCGCCCGCACAGGTGGTCACCAGCGGCGCAGTGAAGTAACCGAAGCTTCCGTCCAGCAGCACGTCGCTGGTGGTGTCGATCCGCGGCGTCACCTCGCCATCGAAGTACATGCGGACCACGAAACTCTGGTCGGCCGTCTTGTGCGGCATCCAAAAGCGATGCACGACCCCGGGGCCGGCCAGCGTCTTGACCGTGCACACCACCCCGTCGTCGCGGATCAGCCCCTCCGGCCACTCGTACTGGGAGTAGTCGCTGTTGCCGCCGGTCCGATCGTAGCTGGACGCCAGGCCCGCGCGGACCCCCACGCGCAGCCGGGCCCAGTCCGACCAGGACGTGTAGTCCACGTACCCCGGCTGCGCCGTCGCGACGATCGGCGTCGCAACCACCGCCAGGACCAAAAGAACCGTCGCCCGATGCCGACACCCCATTCGTGGGCTCTCCACCGCAGGACGCTCACGCGTCGATCAGGTTTCCCCAGCCGGCGGACGATTTGGAAGGGCCGCAAGGGATGGACCTACCAGCCAGGATATCGATTCGCCGGGCAAAACTCAACGACGGGGCACCCATATCCACGCACCCGTGGTAGAATCCGGAGGCACGTCGTAACGCTTCGGCGACGACTGGCCCGCGAACCGGGATGGACAATTCATGATTCGGACCGATATCATTCCCACGCATCGTCTGTTTCGCGGTTTCGGCGGCGTCATTCTGCTGTCGCTCTGTCTCGACCTGACCGCCTTCGGCCTGGGCGACCCCGCCACCAGCCAGCCCGTCGAGGGACCCACCACCCTCATCGAGGGACAGGTCTTCGACCACATCGGCGCCGGCGTGAAAGACGTCACCGTCATCGCCCGCCGCCCGGCCGCAAAGGGAGCCGAGCCCGCCGACCTGGCCACCACCACCACGGACGACATGGGCGACTTCACGCTCCTGCTGCCCGGCAAGGTCACCGGTAAGGTCGTCGTCGCGTTCACCAAAGCCGGCTTCACCGAGGTGACCCGCGAGGTCGAGTTCGACCCCGACCCCGACGACGAGTTCCCCCCCTTCGTGGACGCCCTGCTGGGTGGAGCGGGTAAGCTCACCGGCACCGTCCGCGACTTTCACACCGAGAAACCCGTCGCCGCGGCCACCGTTCGCGTCGAGTTCGGCTATGACAAGCGCGAGACACAGACCGCCGAGGACGGAACCTTCACGGTCGCCGAGCTACCGCCGGGGCAGGCCAGGGTCACCGTCGAGACCGAAAGGTACGGCCGCGAGCAGCGCGAGGTCGAGTCAGTCGCCGAAGCCGAACCCCTGGACGTCGCCCTCAAGCCGGAGCGCATCGTTCACCTGCGCACGGTGGACGGTGACGACAAACCCGTCGGCCGCGTCGGCGTCGAGTGCGTCGCCGAGGAGCAGAAGGACTACCGCTCCCTGGCCACCGACGCCGCGGGCCAGCTCACCATCCACAACGTGCACTACGACACGCGAAAACTCGTCCTGCGCCTGTCCCATCAGTCGTACATTTCCTCCGAGGACTTCGATCGCGAGATCGAACTGGCCAGTGACGCCATCGAGTCCACCCACACCCTGGTCCTGGAGCAGGCCGGCTCCATCGCCGGCAGGATCATCGACCGATCGGAGCAACGCCCGGTCAACGGCGCCCGCGTAACGGCCGGCGACTACGCCTTCGGGCGCAACCCTCGCGACTTCACCGGTTTCGACGGCACCTACAGAATCAACGGCGTGCCACCAGGCCGGCAGGCCGTCACCGTCTTCGCCCGAGGCTACGCTCCGGAGCTGGCCGAGGTCGAAGTGGCCGCCGGGCAGGTGGCCGATCTCGAGGTCAAGCTCGACCCGCCGTCGCTGGTCGGCGGAACCGTGGCCGATGCCGACGGCAAACCGCTGACCGGCGTACACGTCATGTCCGTCAAATGGCGCGGCCACGAGACGCTCACCCTGCAGTCTCTCACCGGCGCGGACGGCCGGTTCGTCATCCCCGACGCGCCGACCGACGAGTTCCTGATCTCTTTAATTCATCCCGGCCACGAGCCGCTGCTGGAACGGCCGGTCCGCGCACCGAAGACCGACTACCGCTTCGCGATGACGCCGGGCGGCCCCGATGGAATGCCCGGCGCCACCGTCAAGGTCGGCGACGACGCCCCGCCGTTCGAGCTGACCACGCTCGACGGCCGGACACTCAAGCTGGCCGACCTCAAGGGCAAGACGGTCTTGCTCGACTTCTGGGCCACCTGGTGCGGCCCGTGCGTCGCGGAGATGCCTAACGTCAAGAAGATTCACGACGCCCTCGGCCAGCGCGACGACTTCGTCATGATCGGCATCAGTCTCGATACCGACCAGAAGGCCCTGCAACGGTTCATCAAGGACCAGAAGATCGGCTGGGCCCAGGTTTACGGCCCGAAGTCCGGCGCCGAGAAGGCCAGCCGCGACTACGGGGCGTTCGCCATCCCGGCCACGTTCCTGATCGGCCCTGACGGCAAGATCAAGTCCACCGACCTCCGCGGCCCGGGCATGAAGGACCAAGTGGCCAAGCTCGTGGGCAAGTAGCGGTCAAGCCGGCGATAAGCCGCAAGAGACAGCCGTGTAGCAGCCTCCGACAGCCCGGCGTCGGAAGAATTCCCTGCTCTCATGCTCATCTACGGGGCGATAACGCTGCATAGGACGGCAGCGGACCATTCCGGACCTTGTAGTCGCCTGACCCGACTCGGTATAATCGACGCTGTGACGCGTGCGGCGGTGGTATGCGCACCGCCCGTCCACGTGTTTCAGCCAGCAGAATCGGACCGGGAAAGGAGCCGTACATGCCTCGACGTCGCAGGACCACCGAATCGACCACAGCGTGCTTGTCAAAACCGGGTAGCGGTCAACGGTGGGCGTGGTTTCTCGCCTGCACATTGCTGCTGACGTTCGTCCTGTCGCCCCGGGCGCAGGCCCACCCCGTTTTCGGTGAGCTGTTCTCCCACCGCCAGCCCGATGGCACGCGCGTCCAGGTCCACATCTGGGGCGACGAGTTCTACCGTGTGGTCGAATCGCTCGACGGCTACACGCTGACGCTCGACCCCAGGACCAGGGCCGCCTGCTACGCACGACTCTCGCCCGACGGCAACGAGTTGGTCTCCACCGGGATGCCGGTCGCGCCCGCACTGCCCGCCGGCCTCGATCTGCGCCCGCACATCCGGATCAACACCGCCTCGGCCAGGGCGAAGATCGCGGCCGCCCGCGCCCGCCACGCCGAGGGCGAAGCCGAGGTGCTGGCCGGCGTCGGCCTCCGCACCGGCACTCGACTCGCGCCGCCCTCGTCCGGCAACGTCAAGGCCATCTGCCTGCTCGTCGATTTCTCCGACGACACCTGGACCATCCCGGCCTCCTCGGTCGACAACTACTGCAACCAGGTCGGATACACCGGCTACGGCAACAATGGCTCCGTGCGCGATTACTTCTACGACGTCTCCGACGGCAACCTGACCTACACCAACTTCGTCCCCACCGCCTATTACCGCGCCGCGAACCCCAAAACCTATTACGAGGACCCCGCCATTCCGCACGGCACCCGGGCCCGCGAGCTGATCATCGAGGCCCTGACCGACCTGGACAACCAGGGCTTCGACTTCAGTCAATACGACGCCAACACCGACGGACTGATCGATGGGATCAACTGCTTCTACGCCGGATACTGTAACAACGCCTGGGCCGAGGGCCTCTGGCCTCACTCCTGGACGGTTTCCTTCACGGCCGACGGCGTCTCCAGTTACAAGTATCAGATGACCGACATGGGGGACACCCTCGAGCTGGGCACGTTCTGCCACGAAAACGGACACATGATCTGTTACTGGCCCGACCTGTACGACTACGGCTACGAGTCGGCCGGGGTGGGGAAGTACTGCCTGATGTGCGGCGGCGCCTTTGCCAACAACCCGGTCGAGCCCTGCGCCTATTTCAAGTACATCTCCGGGTGGTCTACCACGACGCTGCTGACCACGCCCCAGTCCGGGCTGATCGCGCCCTTGACCTCCAACACCTCCTACAAATACGAGCATCCCACCGCGGCCAACGAATACTACATGATCGCGAACCGTCAGCAGTCCGGCCGCGACAGCGGGCTCCCCGACGCCGGCCTGGCCATCTGGCACGTCGATACCCAGGGCAGCAACGACAACGAACAGATGACGCCCGAGCTGCACTACCTGGTGACCCTGGTACAAGCCGACGGCAACTGGGACCTGGAGAACTACAACAACACCGGCGACTCCACGGATCTCTGGGCCGCCCCCACCTACACCGAGTGCAGCCACTTCACCGACCCGAACACCCGCTGGTGGGACGGCACCGGCTCGGGCCTGTGGGTCCGCGACATCAGCACGTCATCCGCATCCATGACCTTCACCTTCGACCTGCTCTACGACTGCAACGACAACGGAGTTCCCGACGGCGACGACATCTCCGTGGGAACCAGCCTGGACTGCAACACCGACGGCGTGCCCGACGAGTGCCAAACCGCCGTCTCCTTCACCTCGCAGTCGCCCCGGCTCTCGCCCATCGGCACCGGCTCGCCTCAGAGCCACGTGTTCGCGTCGCCGCCGCCGCCGCTGGGCGACGTGTCGCTCAACTTCGACGCCATCGGTGACTTCAGCAGCTCCACCGAATGGGTGGACGTGGACATCAACGGCACACCGGTCGGCACCGTGTTCGTGTCGGGCGCGGACTGCCCCGCCCTGCCCAACGCCGACAGCCTCATCGTGCCCCAGGCCACGTTCGTGAGCGCCGTGGGCGGCGGCAACGCCACGGTCAACATGGTCGCCACCAGTGCGGTCAACCCCTCCGCATGCAGCTCCTGTTTCATACGCGTGGCCCTCAAGTACCAGGCCGCCGGCGTTAGCTGTAACAGCAACGGCATCCCCGACGATTGCGACATCGCCGCCGGAACCAGCTTCGACTGCAACACCAACGGCGTGCCCGACGAGTGCGACGTCGCCGGCAGCGGCCTGCTGCTCGACGCCGACTTCGACGCCGGCCTGCCCGCCGGCTGGACCGTCGAAGGAACCTTCCCGATCACCAACCAGTGCGGCGCCGCCTCGCCCGACTGCGGCGGCACCTACTGGGCCTACGCCGGAAGCACCGGCTCCTGCACCTACGGCGATAACGAGTTCAGGGAGCTGATCGCCCCGGCCGTCACCCTCGGCCACGGGCTCACCGAGCTGCGCTTCTGCTCGCGGATCGAGACGGAGGCCGACTGGGACTTCGGCCGCGTACTGGTCAACGGAACGACCGTCTGGGTGCAGAGCGGCGGCACCGGCACCTGGGGGGTGCAGGTGGTCGACCTGAGCGTTTTTGCCGGTCAGACCGTGGTCATCATCTTCCAGTTCACCAGCGACACGAACACCAGCGGCTGGCTCGGCTGGCAGGTGGACAACGTCGTGCTCGCCTCGGGAAGCCCCGACTGCGACACGAACGGCACGCCCGACGAGTGCGATCCCGACTGCAACACCAACGGCTCACCGGACGCCTGCGACATCGCGGCCGGCACCAGCTTCGACCTCAACACTAACGGTGTGCCGGACGAGTGCGACGAGTGCGTCTACAACAGTGACTGTGTGGACGCCGACCCCTGCACCGACGACATCTGCGATCCGGTGGACGGCTGCATCCATCCGTTTAACACCAGTGGCTGCGACGACGGCGACCCGTGCACCGAGAGCGACACCTGCTCCGGAGGCGTGTGTGCCGGAACGCCCAAGGATTGCGACGACGCCAGGTTCTGCAACGGCGTGGAGTACTGTGAAACCGGCACCGGCGACTGCATCTCGCCCGGCGACCCCTGCGGCGGGGGGACCTGGTGCGACGAGACGGCCGACGAGTGCGTGGCCTACGGCGACGGGCGGTTCGACGCCGACGCCGACTGCGACCTGGCCGACTTCCTCGAGTTCCAGGAGTGCTTCGGCGAGGTCGCCACGACCGAGTGCCGCCCCGGCAACATGACCGGCGACGGCCTCATCGACCTGGACGACTACGCCCTCTTCGAGGCCGAGCTATCAACCAGCGGCCCGCAGTAGCCGGCCTGGCGCTGCGTGACATACCCGGCAGCAGGTGCGGCATGCCTTCACAGGGCGCAGCCCGGGTAGGCATGCCGTGCCAGGCGGGTGCCCCATTCCTGCTGTACATCGGGGGTGGGGGACGGACAGGCGCGCCATCGATGTGTGGTATATAAGACGCGCCCCCCGTCACGGCAGCCCACTCAAGTCGAACACGTACGCCGACCCGGATTCTGGGCCGTTGTAGCTGTTGCTGGGCGCTCCGATGAGGGCCCTACCGGCGCTGACCGCCACCACGGGTAGAAGCAGTGTTCCGCTCGCTCGCGCGACGAAGTCAGTCGCAGCGTTCCCTTGCAGTCGACTTCGGCGTCATGAACCGGCCAACCATGCCGCTACGTTCTCGGCAAACTCTCGGTTCGACGCTTGGTCGATCGCCCCATCGTCCAAGACGTCCGTATCGAAAATGGTCAGGACGTTCTGCTGCGGTTCCCACAGCGTGACGACGTTTGTTGCGTATAGGGCCGTACCCCCGTCGGCGATGCCGAACTGATCAGGACGGATCACCGATGCGCCACTCGTGATTGCGTGCGTGTATGTTGACGGCACGTCAACCGACGTCATCTGATCCCCACCAAACGACCCATCTACAAGCCCAAGTATCTGCGCATTCCAACCGGCATAACCACTGTGTTCGCCGATCAACACTACGCGTTTCCCCGCGCTGATGAAGGCCTGGATTTGGCTGATCTCGGTACTGCTGAGAGATCCGCTCTGCAGCCCCAGGTCCACCCACAAGGCAGCGTAAGAAGACAGACCAACGTCCTCCAGCGACGTCACGAGGTCGACTTCGCCCGCCATCGAAGTATCAAGGATGCTGGTCATGTCCGACCAGTTGTCGCCCTGGTATCGGTTGCGAATGGAACCCAGCCGGACCACGAGACCACTGCCACCGCCGGAAGCGCCCGAAACGCTGATGCTGGCACTGTCCGTGGCGGTTTTGCCGTCATCGTCGGTGGCCGTGAGAGTGATCGTCTTCGTGCCGCTGCTGGGTGGCGTCACGCTGCCCGACCACGACCAAGCGTTGCCGCTCGTGTTTATCAGGGACTTGGCACTCGAACCCCCGATCGCGGACAGGTCCACGCGCACCGAGGACACGAAACCATCCGCATCTCTGGCCGTGCAGGAGACCAGGACCGTCCCGGTTTGTCCCTCGGTCAGGGCGCCGGAAACCAGCGCGCCGGTGATCGTCGGCGATCCGGAGTCGATCCTCGTGTACGTCGCCGTGACCTCGGAGCTGTCTTGCAGCCCCTCCTTGGAGGCGTGTGCCTTAATCGTCTTGGTCTCGGTTGCCGAAGTGGTGGCGGGTGCAGCTTCTGTGCTATCAAGTTCGTATGAATCGGTTATTTCAGTGAAGTGAATCGTAGCGCCGGGTGTGGCGCAGTTGATAGTCACGTCAAGCGTATCGGTGAAGGTGGTCCCGCTGGGCGGATCGAAGGTCGGGGCGGCGACCTCGGCCGCCGCCGATGTGCACACTCCCTCGTCGCACGTCTCTCCGCTCTCCCAATCGCAGTCCCAATCGTCAACGCACGGTTCGCAGTCCCCATTATCCCAGTTGCAGAACTCGCTGTTGCATGGCGCGTCGCATTCTCCATCGCCCAGCAGCAGAGGGTAGCAGTCCAGGGAGCACTCTCCCCGCGTATTGTCGACCGTGAAGGGGTCAGTCTCTGCCGCTAGCGGCGCGTCCGGGGTTCCGCTGGTCAGCGACGACATCCTCACCACGGCCGAATCCGTCCGGTCGTTCCGGAGACCACGAGCGGAATCCCACACAAACTCGTGATGACCGGGCGGGACCCCAACGAGGGTCCAGTCGCCGTTCACATCCACCTCCCGCTGACCGGCACTGGTGCTTGCGAGGTATGCGGTTCCACTCCTGCTGTTGCCATCGCGGCCCCAGGTGATAAGGAAATCGTGGGAACCGCCTTCGGGGTCAACAAGGTCGTAGCTGATCACGACGTGCCCAGTTTGAACTCCGACAGGGGTGTACATTACGAGGGTAACATCGTCGTCCGTTACGCACGCCCCGGTGGTCGGATCGCAATGCATGCCTTCGTCGCAGGCGTCATCGTCAATACAGGCAACGCCGACTTCGAAACTGTCCTTTATGCCGTTGGTGTTGGCATCGATCATGCGAACCGATGGCAGGCTGTCAGGTGAGGCAGGGTCGGTCCTAGCCTCATGGTAAACATGCCAGCATGGCACTTTTCCGGTCCCGTAAACCTCCCCATGTTCATAGGAAAAGCCGAGGGAAACCTCAACATAATACTCTTCATTGGGATCAACTGTGGATTCGAAATCGAAAAGCACGGGCTCGCCGGCAAGATGCGCCTCGTATGCGTCCTGATACATCATTCCATTCGGAGGGAAGACAATCTCCCGACTTCTTCCGCTGTCGTAGTCAACATTAGCCTGGAGACGTCCTTGTTCGAAGTAGGGCCCGGCGAGCTCAACCCTCTCCGGCTGATAGACGACGGTGATGGCCTCCACCTCCTCGGCCCCCCACTCCTCAATCCCCCAATCCTCAGACGCCCACCACTGTTTGCGCATGAGCGTGACGTCATACCAGGCAACGGCATCGCGCCACCGGCGTTCGACCATAAGGTGCATGTTCGGGATGCCGGTTTCCAACTCCACACCCAGGCACGTGATGATTTTAGCCAAGTCGGTCGAGACTCGCACCGCCGCTGTCAGTCGGCCGGCGGCCTCATAAACGTCGATGTCGAAGCTGACCGGCGGAGGTCCAGCCAGGGCGAAAATGCTGAAGTGGTCTGTCTCGGCCACAATCAGCCGAGCGGATGCGTCCACGGCGACAGTGTCGAGCGCCGTCCAGTCCGAGGAACCCGAGTCAGCCCTGTAAACCGTGAAATCGGCGGGATCAGCGTCCTGAGGATAAGAGAGTGCGACCTTGACCGGTTCCGCAAAGGTCTGGCCATCGGGACCCAACTCGACGAAGAAATAGGGGGAGAAATCGCACGGCGGCGGCTCTTCCTCGTACTCCTGGATGGTTATGTGCGTCAAGCTGGCAAGAAGGCCCGCGGGGATCTCGACATAAGCATGCGTCGAATCGTGCTCATGATCGCTCAGTTTGACAATACCACCCTGCATGCCGATGCTGGCCCCGCCTTCATATTCAGGAAGTGGCCCCGATCCATCGCGGACAAGGTCCAATACCATCACGTCCTGGCTTGCGGCAAAGGTTGCCGGGCGGGCTCCACCGTTGGCTCCAAAGGCCATCCGAAGCGTCCGATTGGCGTCCGACAACTCGTAAATGCCCCGGACGGTCCCGCCCCCCATGTCCGAGTTGGAGATTTCGTCAATGTTCAGGTCGATGTGCTTCGGCACAATGTCCGTCCGCAACACGAACCATCCACGGCTCCATTGATCGTCGGTGGTCGCAGAGTAGGTGCCGGCATCGAACGTCAGGGTCACCTGCGAGCCGGGCTGTCCTGCTTGCGATATCGTGCCCGACCAGGTTCCGTCAATCTCGCTTTCCGTCGCCACCGTGGCGCGATCACCGCCGCCTGCCTCAACACCGCCGCCACCGCCGCCGGACGTGCAGCCCGACATCGGCAGGACAATCAGCAGCAGGTAAAAACCAAACGTCGCCAGAGGTGCAGTGAATATCCGCTCAGGCATTGTCGTGTCCTCCCCTTGTCGCCAGACCGCACGATTTCCAGATGCCTTAGTGTCCAGTATTCGGCCGGCGCCTGTCAAGGTCCTGGCACGGCCGCAAGGTCCCTGCCGAAGCTCGCCGGGCGGCACATCCCCGCGAGGGGGGTCGCCTACGCTTGGACTCTCTGCCCCGGCAGGGCATACGGCCAGGGTTCGCAAGCCCGGACGGGAGCCCCAAAGGGGATCGCCGCCCTTGGTCGACTACCCGCCCCCAGCCTCCAGTGCCCCGTCGCCGCTCCCGTTTCCGGCCAATAGCCAACGGCTCACAGCTAACGGCCGAACGCTCCCGGCTGATAGCTGCCGGCTGAAACCCGACGGCTCCGCCCTTTTCTCCCGCAACCCAACCCCGCAAAACCCGGTACAATCACCGACGTGTTCTGCGGAGAAGGCGACTGAAATGAACATCGTGGACGACCGAATCAACCCCACGCTCCTGAAGCTCCTCAAGGCCACCGTCGGGGCCGAGGCCTCCGACCTCCACCTCATCCCCGGCTATCGGGCCACGTACCGCATCCACGGCCGCCTATCCGGGGCCGCCGGCGAAGTCCTCGACCGCGGCACCACCCGGGCCATGGTCGAGTCCATCCTGCCCGAGCCCGCCCTGCACCGCGTGGACGAACTCAAGAACATGGACTTCTCCGTCTCGCTGCGCAACGGCGGGCAGGCCATCCGCTTCCGGGTCAACGTCTTTTTCTCCCAGGGCGACCTCTGCGCCTGCTTTCGCTACATCCCAAACGACATCCCCTCCTTCGACTGGATGTCCTTCCCCAAGGAACTGGCCCACCGCATGGTCCACCTGACCAACGGCCTGGTCATCATCACCGGCATCACCGGCTCGGGTAAGACCACCACGCTGGCCGCCCTGATCGAGATGCTCAACACCGAGGGCGGCTACCGCATCATCACCGTCGAGGAGCCCATCGAGTACGTCTTCGCCCGCAGGGAGACCACCGTCATCACCCAGCGCGAGGTCGGCACCGACGTGGCCAGCTTCTACGACGGCCTCAAGTACGGCCTGCGCCAGGACCCCGACGTCGTTCTGGTCGGCGAGATTCGCGACCGCGAGACGGCCCAGATGGCCCTGTCCGCCGCCGAGACCGGCCACCTCATCCTCACCACGCTGCACACCATGGACGCCAAGGGGGCCGTCACCCGCCTGGTGGACCTGTTCCCCTCCGACAGTCAGGACGACATCCGCACGCAGCTCTCGCTGTCGCTGCGTTACGTCGTCGCCCAGCATCTTCTGCCCAACCGGGTCGAGGGCCAGAAGCGGGCCCTGGCGCTGGAGGTGATGACCACGAACCATCCGATCCGGGCGGCCATTCGCGATGGAAAGATCGCCTCGCTCGAGTCGGCCATTCAGACCGGCAAGAAGGACGGCATGTTCCCCCTGGACAACAGCCTCGAGGACCTCGTCGCGAGCGGCCAGATCACCTATGAGACGGCCATCCGCTATGCCAAGGACCCCCAGAACATCCACGTCACGCGCCCGACCCATTAACGACCCGGTGACCCGGCCCGCTCCGGCAGCGCCTGATCGTTAAACAGTCGCGGACCTACATGTACCTGCTGCGTTCGGCCCACCTGGGCGAGTGCAGCGTGACGGTCTGGCCGAAGCAGCTCAAGGAGATCTGCGCCAAGCGGAACATCCACGTGCTGGAGTAGGAGCGGAGCAGCCACACAGGACGGTGGGCTTCGCTTCGCTGCGCCCATCTTGTGCTCAGGTTCGCTGCGAGCCTGTGCGTCGGCGCGTGCTCCTTAGCAGTCCGTTGCAAAAGTCGCTTGACGGGCATGGTAGGATGTGATCGTCCGGTTCGAAGGCAGAGGTCACGGAGGACCAGCGATGGCGATGGGGCGGCGGAAGGATACCCAGGGCGGTTTCTGGATCGCCACGCAGGAT
>DATKXO010000003.1:0-16472 GCA_035528995.1 Phycisphaerae bacterium
TCCGACGGCGGCGCGATATCGGCCTCCGACGAGCTCCAGGCCTGGGTCGAGGCGCTGCACTCTTCCAGTCCCTTCGCCCCGGAACGGTGCCTCGAGCCGGTCCTGGTCAAGGACTGCCGCGGGAGTTTCGAGACCACGGTCGTGCTGCTGCCGCTGGCCGCCTATGGCGAGGTCGTCGGTGTCATCGAAGCCGTCGGCCTGCCCCCCGACCTGCAACTCCCGGCCCGCCAGCGGACCGTCTTGTCTGCCCTGGCCGCGATCGGGGCCACCGCCCTGAGGAACTGCGACGCCTACGAACGGCTGACCAATCGCCTGTGTAGTATGATTGAAGGTCTGTCCAAGGCCGTGCACGCCAGCGATCCCTACAAACGCGATCACTGCGAGCGGGTCAGCGCCATCACCGTGGCACTGGCCAGGGCGATGGGCCAGCAGGACGCCGAGGAGCTTCAACTGCTCCGGATCGCCGGCCTGGTCCACGATGTCGGTCAGATCGGGCTGCCCGAGCGTCTGTTCAAAAGACGGGGCCGCCTGCGCGACGGGGAGTGGAGACTGGTGCAGGACCATTGCCGCATCGGGGCGGAGATCATCGACGGCGTCGCCGACATGAACCGGTTGGCCACCATCGTCCGTCACCACCACGAACACTACGACGGCGGAGGCTATCCCGACGGTTTGTCCGGCTGCGCCATCCCCATCGAGAGCAGAATCATCGCCGTGGCCGACGCGTATGTTGCCATGATTTCGCAACGACCCTACCGTCCGCCGTTGCCTCACAACCAGGCCGTCGCCCGGATCCGCGAGGGCGCCGAAACTCAGTTCGATCCGGCGATCGTGAACGCCTTCCTCGAGTGGGTCGAACGCTCCGGGCCGACGAAATGCGGCGTGCCCGACGCACACGCCGTCGCGTCACTCCCTGACCCAGCGCACTGTGCCGTCTAGCCGACCCGCCCGCGCCTGTCGCTGCCCGAACCTCGGGTTCTTGCGGGAAAACTGCAGCCGTGCTATAGGCGATGCCGCCGGTTGGCCCGGCGAGGCGGAGCTGTGTCCCCATGCGCGGGAGTGACCTCTTCGAGCTGTACCGTCAATTGCTGGCCGTTATCGGCGGCTCTTACGCGACCGTGCGCCTGGTCAACTTCGTCTGGCGATTTCAGTTGGCCACGCGGTCGGCGCCTCGGCTGGAAGCCATGGCCCGGCGCTATCTGGTGCTCCAGGTCTTGCGGGTGCGGATCAGCCGGTTCGCCCTGGACCTGTTGCACATCGCTCTGTTGGTGCTCGTCCTGGGCTGGCTGATCCGGCTCCATTGGCACTAGCATGCCGGGCCCACCGCAGAGGTGATCCGATCCCGGGGCGGGCTCTACCGAATGAGTGCGGCTTGCGAGCCGGCGGGTGCTCCAATGAGCGGACAGGCTGAATCGCGGTCCCAACCGCCTTCACTCACCGACCTGCCCGACGACGAGCTGTTGGCCTACGGTCGGGACCTGGGGCTCGACCTGGACGTGCATGCCGGGCGGGGTGAGCTGCTCCGGCTCATCCGTCAGCGCCAGGAACTGCTGTTGGAGCTGGACCGGGCGGCGATGCTCGACGTGGTGGTCTGGGCCCGTTGTCCGGTGCGGCGGACGGCCGGTAAAGACGTGCTCGCCCGGCAGATCGCCAAGGTACACCGCGCCCAGTTCGACGGCCTGAGCGATCGCGGTCTGGGCGTTCTGGCCCGGCTGCGTGGTCTGGACATGTGCACCGGCGAGCCGCGGGCCGAGCTCGAACGCCGGCTCAAGAAGGTCGAGGGCTTCCGGGCGAAGCTTCGCCGGGCCAGGCGGGGCATCGCGGCCGCCGTGATCAGCCGGGTCATCGCCAGGGAATCGTCGCAGGAATACCGCTTCCTACCCGAGGACGAGTCGCATTCGCTCCGGGAAGAAATCAAGGACGAAGGGGTGGTCGGTGGCATCGCCCGCAAGATCAGGGGGGCGGCCGACGATTACGTCCGAGAAAAAATGGACGAGATCGAGACCCGCATCGATCGCAAGCTGGACGAAATCGACCACCGCCTGGGCGAATGGCGCGACCGTGAGGTGGCCAACCGGCTGAAGATCCTGAAGATTACCCTGTTGGTCACCATCCTTGTTGCCCTGGTCTCGCTCGGGTATGATGTAGTTCAGGACCGGCTCGGTGAGCAGGCCCAGGCGCCTTCGCCCGGTCGTGCCGCCGAGGTTTCTGCAATGCCCCGGGAGTCCCAACCCTCCTTGTTGGAGGGCGAAGAACCCGGCGGCGGTGCATCGAGCGATGTACGAGAAGCTGAGCCCACGCGTTGAAACCGTCTTCAAGCTGGCGAACAAAATCGCCCGCGAGTACGACCAGGAGTACGTCGGTACCGAGCACATCCTGCTCGGAATCGCCCGAGAGGGTACCGGCGTGGGTGCCAGGGTGCTCAGCAACCGCGGGCTCTCCGAGGTCAAGCTCCGCATCGAGATCGACAAGCTGATCAAAAAGAGCCTCGAGGATACCTGGGTCTTCGGCCGACTGCCGGGCTCACCCCACTTCAGGAATGTCGTCGCCACGGCCATCGAGCAGGCCCGTCAGCTCGAATCGAAAGAGGTCTGCACCGAGCACCTGCTGTTGGCCCTCTGTCGTGAGAGAGGCAGCGTCGCCTGCCAGGCGCTCAAGGTCAGCGGCCTCCGTCACGCCGACGTCAAGGCCGAGGTGTTGGCTCTGGCTGGCGAAGCGGGCTGACCACCTACTCCAATCCTCCATCCAGTTGAGGCGCGGCGATCGGCGCACGGCGTTGTGTCTGGTATCTGTCGCCTCGCCGTTCCCCGTTCCCGGCGATGCACGCAGCCAGTGTGCTACGGCGGCTCCTTTAGTTTGCGTTTGAGGACTTTTCCGGTTGGGCCTCGGGGGAGGTCACCGACGAGGTGGATGCGGCGGGGGACTTTGTGGCCGGCCAGGCGCCGGCGGACGTGAATGCGCAGCGACTGGTCGATGTCGGGTTCGTTGTCAGCGTCCTGCGTCAGGATGACGAACGCGACAGGCACTTCTCCGCGGCTGGTGTCGGCGACGCCGATGACGGCCGCCTCAGCGACGAGGAGATGCTCGACCAGGACCTCCTCGATCTCCCGGGGGGAGACGTTCTCACCGCTCACGATAATCATCTCTTTCTTGCGCCCGGTGAGATAGAGGAACCCGTCCTCGTCGAGTCGGCCGACGTCGCCGGTGCGAAGCCAGCCGTCGGCGTCGATCACGGTGGCCGTCTCGTCGGGGCGCCGGTAGTAGCCTTTCATGACACAGTGGCCGCGAACCTGGATCTCGCCGTCGTTGCCCGCGGAAAGCTCTCGATCGTCGTCGCCGACAATGCGACACTCGGTGCCGGGGATGAGTCGGCCGACCGAGCCGTCGCGCCAGGCGTGCGGAGCGCAGAGGCTCAACACAGGCGAAGTCTCGGTGAGGCCGTAGCCCTGGAGAAGCTTGACGCCGTAGCGCTGCTCGAACTGGCGGGCGAGGGTTTCGGAGAGGGGCTCGCCGCCGCTGATGGCCAGGTAGATCGACGAGAGCGCGTCGTCGGGGGCGGACTTCACGCGCACCATGGCCGCGTACATGCTGGGTATGGCCATGACGATGGATATCTTTTCTTGGGTGATGGTCTTGACGGCGGCGGCCGGCTGAAAGCGGGGCATGGCATAGACGCTTGCGCCCAGGACGATGGGGACCAGGACGTTGGCGGTCAGGCCGAAGACGTGGAACGGCGGCAGCATGTTGAGCAGCGTGTGGTCGTGGGTCATGCGGGCGGCCTCGATGCAGGCATCGCAGTTGCGTCGCAGGTTGTGGTGGGTGAGTTCGACGCCCTTGGGCGAGCCCGAGGTGCCGGAGGTGTAGAGCAACACGGCGGTGTCAGAGGGTGTCACCGGCGGCGGAGGCGGCGTCGGACGCAGCATCGAGAAGAGGACTTTTCGTTTGAGGGGCAGGTCTTCCAGAGCGACGCCGCGGGCGGGCAACTCGGCCAGCAGCTTGTCGAAATGGTGGACGGAGTAGATGGTGTCGATGCCGGCGTCGGTGACGATGTCGCGGAGTTCGCCGGGCGAGAGCAGGAAGTTCAAGGGCACGACGGTTCTGCCGGCCCAGAGGGCGCCAAAGAGGGCGACCGGGAAGGCGGCCGAAGCCGGCAGCATGATCCCCACGCGCGGGCAGTCGGTGTGGGCGTCGACGATGCCGCGCATGGCGGCCGCGCCGGCGGTGAGGCGGCGGTAGGTCAGTCGGCGGGTCGGGTCGGCGACGGCCGGCGACGAGCCGAACCGGTCGGTCGTTTCGAGCAGAGCGTCTACGAGCAAACCAACGTGCCTCCGTGCCAGTCGATAAGAACGGCCCACAACAAGATAAGTCCGGTCACAAGACGTGTCCAACGTCGGCCGCGGGCGTCGCCGCTGTGTGCGCTTTGCGGGCAGGGCGACGGGCATCTATGATCGCGGGCGCACGATGTGGTGCGCGGCACGAGCGTTCGACGATCGAGAACACGATCATGGCGGAGAAAGACGGCAAGGGGCCTGCGTCGGTTGCGGACGCGCGGGTGGAGCTTCGCGTTCGGTACGCCGAGTGCGACGCGATGGGCGTTCTGCATCACGCCCGGTACTGGGAATACTTCGAATTGGCCCGGACGGAGCTGTTGCGTAATCGCGGGTACCGCTATCGCGACGTGGAGGCCGGCGGCGTCTTCTTCGTGGTCTACAAATGTTCGTGCACGTACAAGCTGCCCATTCGGTACGACGACCTGGTGACGGTGCGGGCTTGGGTGACGCGGCAGACGCGGACGCGCATCGATCATGCGTACGAGATCATCCGGGAGGGCCGGGTCTGCTGCGAGGCGAGCACGACGCTGGCCTGCGTGGATCGGGACGGTCGGCCGATCATCATGCCGGAGGACCTCTGGCCGGCGGGGGAGTGAGAGGGCTCGGCGATCATCAGAATGGGCCTGTGGGTGGCGTTGACAGGCGCGGGCGGATGGGGGAGGTCCTGCGTTTTGGGTGGTGTTTTTGCGTTCTCGCTTTATTCCAACCCCATCGACCGGGTTGTTGATCCGGCGTGAAGGGTTAACAACGGCGGGCTTGGCGCGTCGGACTGAGTGGAGGATCGTGCGCCGTCATGCTGGAGGTTGAGGATGGGTAGACCACCTCGGGCCAGAACGCAGGGCCACGTTGGTGCATCGAAAGCGGCGTCGGCCGGTGCGCCCGACGGGCAGGCGGTCGTTGCGCTGGTGGACGATCTGTTGGATCGGGCACTGGCCTGCGGGGCGAGCGACGTTCATTTCGAGCCGGTCGATGGTCCCGAGACGGGGCTGCTGGTCCGGGTGCGCCTGGACGGGATGCTGCAGGACTTCGAGACCGTGCCCAGGTCTGCGGCCGACAGCGTGATCGGGCGCCTGAAGGTGCTGGCCGGGTTGCTGACCTATCGAATCGACATTCCGCAGGAGGGGGCCCTGCAACTGGAGGCGGCCGACGGGTCGGGGACGCACGTGACCGAGCTGCGGCTGGCGACGTTCCCGACGATCCGGGGCGAACGGGCGGTGGTTCGGGTGTTCGCGGCCCGGGCAGGGGTCGAGCGGATTGACGAGCTGGGTTTCGAGCCGGAGCAGGTTGCGCGTCTGCGGTCGGCGGTCGAGGCGCCGGCGGGGATGATCGTGCTGACGGGGCCGGCGGGCACAGGGAAGACGACGACGCTGTACGCCCTGATCCGACACGTGCGCGATCATTTCCCGGGGCGGAGCATCATCACCGTCGAGGACCCGGTTGAGCAACGCATCGACCGGGTGACGCAGATTCAGATCAATCCGCACGGCGAGCTGAACTACGAGGTGTGCATGCGGTCCCTGCTCCGGCAGGACCCGCAGGTGTTGCTGATCGGCGAGATTCGCGACGCCCGGACGGCGACGGTTGCGATCGAGGCGGCCCTGACCGGGCATCTGATCCTGACGACCATGCACAGCGGCGATCCGGCGGAGGCCGTGTTGCGACTGCTGGAGATGGGCGTGCCGGCGTATCAGGTGGTCAGCGCGGTGACGCTGGTGTGCGCTCAGCGACTGCTTCGGCGCGTGGCACGGCCGGGTGGGGCGGGCGCTGGGTGTGGCGGTGAGGACTCGCCAACTGGGGATGAGGGCGCCGGTTATCGCGGACGGATCGCGTGCGGGCACGTGGTGGCCATCGACGACGGGTTGCGCGGGCTGATTCTGCGGCATCCGACGGCGTCGGAGCTGCGGTCGGCCATGCAGGCCCAGCAGCCGGACCTGCCGGGCGCGGCGGGGAAGCTGGTGGCCGACGGCGTGACCGACGCCGAGGAAGTCCGTCGCGTGCTGGGACGTTCAGGCTGAGCGGAGAGGTGGCCGGGTAGAAGGCCAGCGGCTATGGGCGGTCAGAATGTCTGGATGTTCGTTCGCCGTGCTCTCGAGCAGCTGTTGACCACGCCGGCGTTGTGCATGTTGACGGGCGTCGTCTTGTTGGTGGGATCGCTGTGGTTGGCATCCGGGTTCTTCAAGTCGTCCGCCTGTCATCGGATGAACCTGAAGCAGCGGTGGGTTGTGTGTCTGGCCGGTTTTGTGGGCTTTGCGATGCTGCTGTATCCGCCCTGGATTGTGACGGATCAGGTGTGGGAGCGGAGTGCGCTCGAGGGGCATTTTTTCCTCATGGGGACCGGGCAGGCGGGCGTCGCGAATCGTTCGTCCGAGCATGCTTTCGCCCGGGAGACGTCAGCTTATGCGCCTTTTTATATCTGGTATTTGCGGCAACCGCCTCGGCGCACCGGAGGTCTGTACACGCGCCCGTCGCCGGTCAGATGGCACCCGCTGAAACAGCCGACAGAGGATGGATACGTGGTCGTTGCATGGACCTGCCGGCCGAATATCCCGCGGTTACTGTTGCAGTTCGCGTTGACGGCCGTGGTCGGCACTGGTCTGTTTCTGGCGTTACGAGGCGGGGCAGCGCTGCCTGAGGTGCGGCCGGCATGGGAACAAGAAGGAATCGGCGGCGCCGCGCGCCCTGCGATCCACAAGCGTTGATTGCGAGACTGCCATGGCACATTTCGAGTATCGGGCACTAACCGCCAACGGGTCGGCGATTTCCGGCGTGGTGGAGGCGGACGATTTCGATTCGGCGATGGAGCAGCTCGCCCAGATGAAGCTGGAGGGCGTCGAAATCTCCAAGGCCAAGCCACCGGGGCCGAAGCGCTCGATCGGCGGCGAGGACTTCATCTTCTTCAACGAGCAGCTCGCGTCGCTGGCGTCGGCGGGGATGTGTCTGGACGAGGGCCTGCGGCGACTGGCCCACGACGTGGAATCGCCCAAGCTCCGCGGCGTGATCAACGCGATCGCCTGCGACGTGGAGAAAGGCATTCCGCTGGAGCAGGCCGTCGCCAACCATGAGGATCGGCTGCCGATCTTCTACGGACGGGTGGTTAGAGCGGGCGTTCAAAGCGGGCAACTGCCGGCGACGCTGCTGAACCTGTCGCAACATCTGCGCCTGCTGACCGAGACGAAGCGGATCATCCTGGAGGCGTTGGCCTATCCGGTGACGGTGTGCCTTTTCGCGGTCGCGATCGTGACGCTGTTCCTGGCGTTCGTGGTGCCGATGTTCGAGGAGCTCTTCATGGATTTCGACACGAGGCTGCCCGGGGCGACGATGCTGCTGATTGACCTGTCCCGGGTGTTTCCGGCGATCGCGTTGACGGCCGGTGTGGTCGTGGCGGTGTGCGTTGCGGCCTGGTTCGCGTTGCGGGCGACACCGGGCGGACGGCGGGTCCGCGAGCGGGTCGCGATGTGCGTGCCGGTGGTGGGGTCGGTGTTCCGGGCCTCACTGGTGTCGCGTTTTGCCCGCAGTCTGGCGTTGATGGTCTCGTCGGGTGTGCCGTTGCCGGAATCTCTGCGGCTGGCCGGCGGGGCGACCGGCAGCGCGACGCTGGGCGACGACGCGGAGCGGCTGGCGACGGATATCGAGCAGGGTCTGTCGCCGAACGCCGCGGGTGACGCGCTGCGGTTGATACCGCGCATGTTCGGCTTCGTGGTCGAGATCGCGATCGGGCGCAACGCCCTGCCCGAGGCGATGTTTCAACTCGCCCGGGCGTACGACCTGCGGGCGGCGCACGCCCAGTCGATGCTGCGCGGCTACCTGGTTCCGCTGTCGATCGTGTTTGTGGGCTTGCTGGTCGGGTTCTTCATTGCCTCACTGTTTCTGCCGCTGATCTCGCTGATCAACTCGGTCAGTGGGGGTTAGTGGGGAGGTTGCCGGGTGAACCTCTTCGTCTTCATCGTATTCTTCATCCTGACGGCAGCGGTCCTGGCCGTGGTGCTGCAGGTCGTGTTCGGCTCGTGGCTGGGTTGGGCGAAGTGGCTTCCGTTTCGAGGCGGGCTGCTGGGCGGTTTCCTGCTGTACCGCCAGACTTCGCTGGCCCTGGGGGTTGTTCATCACCTGGCGTCCATCACGAACCTGCACCTGCCGCTGGCCCACGCCCTGACGACGACGGGTCGGAGCGAGCGTGGGGCGCTGGGCCTGGTGTTGCGGCGGATGGGGAAATCGGTGGCCGAGGGGATTCCGCTGTCGCGTGCTTACGGACAGGCGACGCGGGACGCTCCGCCGCTGGTGACCAGCGTGATCGCGGCCGGTGAGCATGCCGGGCAGTTGCCGCGGGCCCTGGCGGACCTGGAGAGGGCGCTGACCGACCAGTTGGAAGCGGAAACGCCCAGCCTGTCGCCCGGCCGGCGTTACTGGCTGTATCCGGTGGCCCTGGTCCTGGGCAACGCCCTGCTGCTGGCCTGGGTGATGGTGTTCATCGTGCCCAAGTTCGAGGAGATCTTTCTCGATTTCGACACCGAGTTGCCGGGAATCACGCGCAGCCTGATCGCGGTGAGCGAGTGGTTCGTGACCGGCGTTCCTCCCGGAATCGTGCTGGTGGGCATGGTGCTGGTATTCCTGGTGGCGGTGGCGATCGCGATCGGGCTGGCGTTTCGGGAAGCCGGCGAAACGATGACGCAGGTGGTGCTGGATATGGGCGGGTGGATTCCATTGCTGTCCCGGCCGGTGGCGTTCGGGAAGGGGATGTCGGTGAGCCTGCGCGTGGTGCGGATGGGGTTGGCGGCCGGGATGCCGCTCAGCGACGCGGCGGCGCTGGCGGCGTCGGTGCGGGTGAATCGTTTTGTGCGGCGGCGGTGGGTGGCGTTTGCCCGGCAGATCGAGCAGGGCGTGCCGGCGTCCGAGGCGGCTCGAAGCGCCGGGCTGGGCAGCATGTTCGCTTGGGCCTGTCGCAGCCTGGAGCGCGGCAACGCCGACCCGCAAGTGGTGCTGGCTCACGCGGCCGACTATCACCGGGCGCTGGCCTTCCGCTGGTGGCGGGCCCTGGGACGTGCGGCCTGGCCGGCGGTGACCTGCCTGCTGGGGTGTATGGTGGGGTACAGCGTGCTGGGTCTGTTCCTGCCGCTGGTGACTCTGATCAACTCGGTGAGCGGAGGGTGATCATGAGGGCGCGTGCATTGGCATCTGGAGCGCGGGGCGGGCGCGGGACACGTGCCGGCATCGGCGGGACTGCGCCGACGAGAGGCTTCATCCTGACGGAGGTGGTGGCCGGGCTGGTGCTGACGGGTGCGTTGCTGGCGGCGATGGCGGGGCTGGTGGTGGCGCACCATCGGGCGAGTGACCATTACCTGTCACACCATCAGGCCCAGTTGGCGGCGGAGTCGTACGTGGAGTGCGTGCGGGCCGGCTGTCCGCCGCCGGAGACGGAGGGGGTGACGTATCAGGTCGGCGTCGCTGCCGGGCAGGGTGAATGGACGGGGCTGACCCGTCTGACGGTGACGGCCGTCGTCCAGGCCAAGCAGGGGCGAACGGCCGGCTATACGCTGACGACGTACCTGCCGGAGGATACGCCATGAGTCGCGTTGGGCGCGGTGATTGGTCGCGGCGGAGGTGCTTTGGGGTCGGCGCCGGGCGGCGACGCGCGTATCTGGTGGGTCAGATGGTCGCGATTCTGCCGCTGCTGCTTGCGGCGGCCGGGCTGGCGATCATGGGGACTCACGCGGCGCTGCGGACGCAGATGCGGTCGGCCGAGAACGCCGCAAATGATACCGCGATCGATACTTTTTTGGAGACGCTCAGGCAGGATACGTGGGCGGGGCTCGCGGGGCAGGGCGCGTTCACGGACGCAAGCACGAGTGGGTTTGCGTTGCAGACGCACCAAGGTCAGGTCACGTATGTCATCTCCGGCGGGTGCGTGACTCGCACGGTCATTGACGCCGATCAACCCGGCGGCGCCGTGCGCGAGTGGAGCGTCAAGGACGCGACGTTCGTCGTGGGCTTTGATGGGCAGCACGGCGCGGGTGAGGACGACGCCGGTGGATCGGCGTCGGAGGGCGGTTTCAAAGTGCTGACCGTGCGCATCCGTTGGCGCGGGCAATCGAGACACGACGTGGACCCGACGCGACGGATCGAGGCTACGTTCTCCGTAGGCCGGGGGTATCAGCGATGAACGGCACGCGGCAAGCCGTGCGCGGCAGTCGATGCGGAGCAGGGTGCAGGCGACGCCCGTCGCGCAGGTCGGCGTTCACGCTGGTGCTGGTGCTGGCCCTGTTCGCGGCCGTGGGCGGGCTGGCCACGGTGCTGACGCTGCACGCCGGGCAACTGGTTCGGTCGGACCGCCTGCGCACGCTGGACATCGAGCTGCGGCAGATGATCGACAGCGGCGCGGCCTACGCCCGTCTGCACCACGAGGATTGGGCGGCGGAGGTGGGAATCGTCGTGCTCGATGGCAGCGATCTGATTGGAGGGGATGCCCGCACCGGCGAAGTGACGCTGCAACCGGTTTTCGACCGGGCGGGGGCGATGGAGGCGGTCACCATCAGCGCCCGGATCCACCTGCCGCGCGGCAGAAGCCGGGTTCAATCGGCGCGCGTAACCCTGTGAGGTGATTGAAACTCGGGCGCTGCTCGGGCGCGAAAAGCCCGGGCGGCTATTTCCGATGGCTGGTGCCGGTCACCGCGGTGGGCCTGGTTCCCACGTGCGGGGTGGAGACGGTACACTGGAACCGGTGGGCGACGAAGGCGGCGTATCGCGAGCGCCCAGACGACACTTCGTGGAGGTGGCCCGATGAACCCTTCGATCCTACGACCTTGCCGGTTTTGCGCGGTTCTGTTCGTCGCCGCGTTCACGCTGTTGGGCTGTTCGGCCGGTCCGGGCGGGGGCACAGACGGGCAACCGCCCGACTTCCCCATCACGGGTAAGCAATACATGATGCCGCTGGGTGAGGCCGGCGTCTTCGGCTTGAGCGACGGCGGCGATCCTGTGCAGGCCGGCGTGGCGGTCGAACTCTTCAGCCAGACGCCGACGGACTCGCCGTCGGACTGCACGTTGTTCCTGGCTCTGTCCGACGTGCAGTTGCAGGACGCCGCGGACACCGGGGCCCGGACGATCACCGTGGGCGTGCACATCGGGGCTGCCTCGGCCAACCCCTGCAACGACGGCGTGCAGGTGGGGTCTTTCACGCTGTCTTACGACGGAGCGGCCGTGTCGCTCGTGACCGACGAGCTGTCCCTCTCCGGGTCGGCTCTGGCGTACGCCTGCTCGGGGCGATTCACGGTCTGCCTCACCGTGTCGGGTGACATGGGTGCGACACTGCGAATCAGCCAACTGGGCCTGCGCTTTGCACCGCCGGAGGGCGGCGACGATGGCGTGCCCGACCAGCCCGTATCACAGGAGAGCGAGGGGCCGCCGGAGGTCAATCTGGTCGTCGAGGAGGATTCGCGGGCGACGGAGATGATCCCGGCGGAAACCGGCGGGACGGTGACGGCCACCGGATCGACGACCATGGTGCTGGAGATTCCGCCGGGGGCGTTGTCGGAGGACACGGAGGTTTCGCTGACCATCGCCAGCGATCGGGAGAACAGTCCATACACGTACGTGGGTCTGTTCGAGCCTGCGGGGCTGGAACTGAGCGAGGCGGCCACACTGGTGATCACGCTGGACCCTCCGCTGTCGGCGGACGAGGCGCTGAACGTCGTCGAGATCCCGGTGTCGTCGTCTGCGGCCAAGCCGATCCGGCGAGGGTCGTCGAAGGCGGGCGTGCGGGCCGCGGCCGAAGCGCTGGGGCCGCCGGACATGGTGGACACGGGATTCGTCGCCAGCACGTCGGCCGACGGCACGACGGTGACCATTCCGCTGGAGAACCTCAACACCGGCACCGGGGCGGTGTTGAACTGCCACGGGCATTCGGTGCGGCGGATCATTCAGGCGCTGCAGTTGAAGCGGAACATGAGCAAGGGGCAGATCGTCGATGCCATCATGGACCGGCACATCGACCAGGGGCTGGGCGAGGGGTCGAACGATGCTGCCATCCTACGGGCCCAACTCGAGGAGAGCTTCGACAACGTGATGACGCGCCCTGGAGAGGCGGACGCAAGCTGGCACATCCTTCAGGCCTATCTGAACACGTTCTACAGGCTGTCCGGCGTGCGGCTCGACGCCGAGTTGGAGGGCGCCAAGCAGGTGAAACAGGATGCCGGCGGCGGGTACCTGATCGACGCGTCGAATCCGGCCTGTCTGGCGAAACTGGCGGCTTTGGCGCGCACCTCGGACCTGCCGCCGATCTTCAACTTCGGGCGGTCTTTCCCAACAGACTGGGCCGGGCCGGGCTCGGACGACGGGTTGCGGCTGTCCAAGGACATGCCCCACAGTGGTGCCCTGCGGCTGGTCAATGGGGAGGTGGTGATCGAGAACGGTGCGAGTCTGACCAAGCAGCGGGCGGCGCAGTTGGCCCAGGCCCGGCAGCAGTACCTGCACGACAACCCGGAGCTTGCGGAGTTGTGGGACTACGAGATGCCGCCGGACCGGGTGGTGCCCCTTCCCCTGACCGATCTGGACCGGCTCCGCACCATGCGCAGCGGCGAGGCCATCAAAGCGGACATCAAACGGTGGGGCGGGGACGTCAGTTCGGTGACGACCGGCAATGGCATCCCCTGGCCGGCGGTGCGCGTGTGGGTGCCCGAGGGGGTTTACCGGGAGCTTTGCAAGGTGTGCGCGGCGGCCACGGATTGTGACAACAGCCTGTTCTGCGACGGGGCGGAGGCGTGCGGTTCGGACAAGCTGTGCACGCGTGGTCCGGACCCATGCCCGAACCAGGCCTGCGATGAAGGAACCGACAAGTGCAAAGAGGACGGCGGCGGCGGGGCCGGCGTGGGCAGCGTGCCCCGCGGCGTCTGCTGGGAGATGACCCTGACCGACGCAGTCGCCCACCTCGACGTCATCTCCGGGCTGCCCGACGATATTCCGCCGGGCTCGATTCCCGATCAGATGACGGCCGCGGACTCACTGGGACAGGCCGCCGGGGTGATCCTCAAGTTCGACGACAGCGGGCGGCTGGACAGCCTGTGGCTCCGGCTGCCGGAGGCTATACCGGAGCTCGGGGTGGAAATGATGGAATTCGTCCGCCTGACCCGACCGAACGTTCTTCTGGCGCCGGGGCTGACCTACTCCGACGTGCGGCAGGACGTGAGTGTCAGCTCGGATGGAAGCAGGCTGAGCTTCGAGTTCGGTTTCACGATGAACTTCGCCCAGGAGGGGGCGTCGGCCAAGGTGGAGTTTTCGTACGCGGTTCGCGACGCGGCCTTCGTCGGCAACCCGGCCAACCGCTTCGAGTCGGGCTCCTATTCGGCGGAGATCTACTCCGAGGCGACGGCTCCCGAGTTGGAAGGGACCGTGCGGATGAGGGTCACGGGGACGGCGACGGCGGCCGGGACTCAGATGGCAAGTTGCCCGGACCCCAACCTCGATGTGGCCATGTCCCAGGAAGAGGCGTTGGCCCTGATGGAAGAAGACGCGGACTGATCTTCCACGGGAGCGAACCGGGCGGAGACGCGATTCCTCCGCGTGGTCCGTCGTTGTTCATGTCCTGTCCGGCGCGCCGCTGTCGGCAGCAGGCGGCCCGTCCAGCGCACACGGTATTGAATGCTCTTTGGAGTCCGGGGGGCCCTTCGGGCCGGCAGTGCGTGTGGCCTCGCGGGCATGGAGGAAGCGAAGGAAGTAACAAGTTGTATCGCGCCGAGTACTGCGTCTTCGGGAGGGGCTGTCCGCGGCGAGGGCGCCGGGTGTCGGAATATCTGTGATGTTGTTGGTTTCTGTGTCTATCCATCCACCCCCTCTTCCGGTGTGTTAGAGTGCTACCAGCGGCCCCGGCATGTCACCGCCCGAGAAGCCGGCGGAGAGGGGTTACGTCGCGCCTCGGGGCCTGATCATCAAGCGGCGCCAGCAACCGGAGGAAAGCCATGACTGGACAGACCAGTCTCTCTCGCGGCGCGTCCATGGTGTGGGGCGCGGTCCTGGTGCTTGGGCAGGTGGTCCTGGGCAACTCCGCCCCCGCGGAAAAGCCGAGCAACAAACACCTCGAGTCGTTCGACGTGGTCTGGGAAACGGTTCGCGACACGCACTGGGACCCGGAGTTGGGCGGGCTGGACTGGGACGCGGTCCGGGCGGAGCTGCGTCCGCGGGCGGCGCAGGCCGGTTCCGCGGCCGAGGCCCGACGCGTGATGCAGGAGATGCTCAACCGCCTGGGTCAGTCTCACTTCGTGATCTACCCTCAGGGCGCCTACGGCGCGGCCGCTCAAACCGACGGTGCCGGATGCCACCTGGTGACAGAGGCTGACACCAGTTGCGGATTCGAGGTACGGGTCAGCGAGGGTCGGGCGGTGGTCACGCTGGTACACGCAGACTCACCGGCCGGCCGAGCCGGCGTGCAGACAGAGTGGGAGGTGATCCGCGTCGGCGAATACAAGCCGCCGGAGGGCTGGTCGCAGGTGGGGGCGGTCGCGTCGCGCCTGGCCGGCGTGAAGGGCTCATCCGTGAGCGTGGGCTTCGTGACCCCAGTGGGCGAGGATGTCGACGTGGTGTTGGAGCTGCCTCAGAGGCGGGTGCGCCGGTACGGCTTCGGGCACCTGCCGCCGTTGGTCGTCTCGGTCGAGTACAAACTGCTGGAGGGCAACATCGGGTACATCACCTTCAACTGGTTCTTCGATCCGATCCTGGTGATGCCGCAGTTCGAGGCGGCGATGGAGGCCTTCAGCAACGCCGACGGCATCATCATCGACATCCGCCGCAACGGTGGGGGCATGAGTCACATGGGCACGGCGATGGCCGGCTGGTTCATCGATGAAGAGGGGCGGTACTTCGGCAAGATGTACATGCGCGACGCGGAGATGACCAACTACGTGTATCCGCGAGCTCGGACGTATGACGGTCCGGTGGCCGTTCTGGTGGATGGAGGGTGTGGTTCGGCGGCGGAGATCTTCGCGGCCGGCATGCAGGACCTGGGTCGCGCACGGGTTTTCGGGTCGCGCACGATGGGCGGCGTGCTGCCCGTTTCGCTGGCCGTGCTCCCCAACGGAGACAGGTTTCAGTACGCCATCGCCCGCTACGTGTCGGCCGGGGGCGCCGAGCTCGAGGGGCGGGGCGTGATCCCGGACGTGAAGGTTCGCTCGGGCATGCGAAGCTCGGACCCGGAGCACGACCCGGTGATGAAGGCCGCCGTAGCCTGGATCAGGGGCCAGGCTTCGGGGAGCTAGAGCAGCAGGCCCACAAGATGCTCTGCCGTAGTGGTGTTCGACAGAGGAGTTCTTGGTCATGCAGTCGCAGGAATCAGCCCGGGCGAGGCGGGGTGGTGGATGGGCGAGTCGCAGGGCGACTCGCCGGATGTTGCGTGCGGCGTTGCTGTTCTGTCTGGTCGCTCCAGGCGCATCCGCCGGTCCGGCAGACGGGTTGCCCACGGGGGAGGCCGTTCTCGACCGGTACGTGGAAGTCACCGGCGGCAAAGAGGCGTACGGGCATCTGACCAGCAGGGTGGCCAAGGGGACAGTCGACCTGGGCGAGGTGGGCATCGGGGCCGTGTTCACCGAAACGCAACTGAGGCCGGCGAGGCTCCATTCGGTCATCGAGGCCGACGCGCTCGGCGCCCTGGAGGAGGGAACCAACGGCACAGTGGCCTGGGCGAGCAGCCTGATGATGGGGCCGCGGGTCAAGCGGGGCCCGGAAAGGGCGTACCTGTTGCGTCAGGCCCCGCTTGATGCACCGGCACAGTGGCGGGGCCAGTTCCGGGGGGCTGTTTGCGTCGGCCGGGAAATCGTGGACGGCCAGAGCTGCTGCAAGCTCGAGCTGACGCCCCATGAGGGTCGCCCGGAGACTCGCTACTACGACGAGCAATCCGGACTCCTGGTCAAGACGGAGCTGGTGCTCGACACCGAGCTCGGTCCCGTGCAGAGCGTCATCTTCGTTAATGATTATCGGAACGTGGACGGCGTGCTCCTGCCGCACCGGCGGAAGACGATCCAGGGCAAGCGTGGAGAGATGTTCGTTACCTTCGAGAGCATCAAGCACAACCTGGACGTGCCGCCGGACCTCTTTGAGCCCCCTCTCGAAGTGCAAGCACTCCTGGCCAAGGAATCGGACGGGCGATTCCAGCCGTCGCATGCCACA
>DATKXO010000004.1:0-11175 GCA_035528995.1 Phycisphaerae bacterium
AGCTCGTGATCGTTCACGTCTGTGTCCTGAATCCGCACCTCCTGCGGCACCTCCAGCCGGCGGCGGGTCAGACGCTCCTTGACCTCCTCGAAGGCCTGGTCGAAGCTGCCCCGTTCCATGCCCCGGGCCGTCGTGCCGAACATCATGATCAGCCGGCGGTAGGCATCCTGGGCGAACCGACGGTTGCCCGACTGAAGGCCCAGCGCCTCCACCGACTCGTCGTTCAGCCCCAGGTTGAGGATCGTCTCCATCATGCCCGGCATCGACACCGCCGCCCCCGAACGAACGGACACCAGCAGCGGGTCGTGCCCGGCGCCGAACCGCTTGCCCGTCACCCGCTCCAGCTTCTTGAGGTTCTCCCGCACCTGTTTGTCCAGACCGGGGGGCCAGCGACGTCCGGATTTGTAGTAGTAATCGCACGCCTCCGTCGCGATGGTGAAGCCGGCCGGCACCGGCAGACCGATGCTGGTCATCTCGGCCAGGCCCGCGCCCTTGCCGCCCAGCAGCTCCTTGTCCGTGCCTTTGCCCTCAGCCTTGCCGTTGCCGAAGGAATAGACCCACTTCATCGAACGGGCCATGATCGCGTCTCCCTCTGGTGAGCGAGTTTGGTGGACTCAGGTCAATCGCCGCCCCGAGCCGTGGCGCCGTCCCGGATCGGGACGCCCGGTGATTTGTGCCCGGCACAACGGCCCGCGGCGGCTCTGGCGGAGGCCCGCACGAAGCCGGTCTCCGCGACGCCGGAAGTGTAGCCGGTAGGCATGCGATTGCAAGAAAGCCAGCGTTGCCGCAGGCCCGCTCGCCGGACCCCAGGCCGGTGACCGAACCGGACAACGAACTCGCAGAAGAACACCGAAACAGGTGAACGGCTAGCGAACGCGATAGACGATGCGCCCGCGGCTGAGGTCGTACGGGGACAGTTCGACAGTCACCATGTCACCCGGCAGGATGCGGATGTAGTACTTGCGCATTTTGCCGGCGATGGTGCACAGCACCTCGTGCTTCTCATCGCCGACCTCGGCTTCAACTTTGAACATGGCGTTGGGCAACGCCTTGGTCACCCGCGCCTGGATCTGGATGCTTTCCGTCTTGGCCAACTCCGACTCCTCTTCCGCCGCGGCGAATCCCGCCCAAGCATCGCGGGCCCACCTTCGGCCGGCGGCCTCCGCGACCGACCCCGCTCGAAACCGGGCTGCAACGAAGCCGACGCTGGCACGCTCGCTGCAATCTCGGATTCCGAAAGTAAAGCGGCGGCACGGACGGCGGGTCACTTTCGGTTCGGGTCGGTTATGCTATCGCCGAACCCCCTCCCAGTCAATACCGACCGACCGGCCGGCCACTGCGACCGGACTCTTTATCGGCTCGATCGGCCCGCCCGGATCACCCCTCACGTCGCCCGTGGAGCCGGGCGCGGCAGCTCGAACCGGTCCCGGATGGTGCTGTACCCCGCCCCCCCCAGCCGCCCGATCAGGTCGATCCTGGCCACGTCCACCGTGCCATCCGGCAGGCACATCTCCTCCGCCACGTGGAAGCACAGGACCTCGCAGATGCACAGGTTCCCCGAGACCGGGCCCTGCCCCACCTTCACGATCTGGATCAGCCTGCACTCCATCTGCACGGGCGACTCCCCCACCCGCGGCGGGCGGACCAGCTCCGAGGCCAGAGGCGTGAAACCCGCCTCCACGAACTCGTCCACCTCCGGCGGGTAAGCGTACGACGCCTGGTTCATGGCCTCTCTGATCTCGTAGGGCACCACGTTGACCACGCACTCGCCCTGGGTCCGGAGGTTGTTCAGCGTGTCCTTGTCCTTGCCGGCCCGGTCGGTGGCCGGGGCGAAGACGACGGCCGGCGGATTGGCGCAGGCTCCGCTGAAGAACGAGAACGGCGCCAGGTTGCGGACGCCGTCGGCCGAGATCGTCGAAACGAACGCGATCGGGCGCGGCAGAATGCACGACACCAGGGTGAAGTAGTTCGCTCGCGATTCCCGCTCCGCCGTGACCAGAGAGGTGTAGCTGTCGTAGACTCGCATCTGGGCCCGCGATCCTTCCACTCGGCTGATGTGATTGGAGTCCCGCAACACGGCATTCGGAAAGCCCAGGGATACGCTTCCCCGGGCTTATCTGAGAGGTTCCTGAAGCGCTTCCGCTGGCCGACTCCCCGGCCCCGCACCGCAATGCCAAGCAGGGCCCGGCCCGTTATCCGCCGCTGCCGATCTCCGCCAGCACCTCGTCGGGGATATCGCAGTTGGACGAGACGTTGGTGATGTCGTCGTGTTCGTCGAGGGCGTCCAGCAGTCTGATCAGCTTCCGGGCCGTCTCCGCGTCCAGCGTGATGTAACTCGCCGCCACCATGGTCACGTCCGCCGATTGCACGGGGATCTCGGCCCCCGCAAACGCCGCCTTGAGGGCGTCGAACGCCTCCGGCGGGCAGGTCACCTCGTACACACTGGCCGAGGTGTCTACGTCCTCCGCGCCGTGCTCCAGGGCCACTTCCATCACCCGATCCTCATCCACCGAGTCGGCCGCTATGGCGAAGACCCCTTTGGAGCTGAACATCCAGGCCACACTGTTGGGCGTGCCCAGGTTGCCACCGTAGCGCTCGAACAGCCTCTTGGTCTCCGGCCCGGTCCGGTTCCGGTTGTCGGTCACCGCCTGGCACATGATGGCCACCCCGCCCGGACCGTAACCTTCATACAGAACCTCCTCATAGCTCTCCCCCTCCAGCTCGCCCGTGCCCTTCTTGATCGCCTTGTCGATGGTGTCCTTGGGCATGTTGGCCGCTTTGGCCTTGTCCATCGCCAGGCGCAGGCTCGGGTTGTCGGCCGGTATGCCGCCGTTGCGGGCGGCCATCGTCACCGCCCGGGCCAGTTTGCTCCACGCCTTGCTTCGCCGCGCATCCGTGGCGGCCTTCTTGTGCTTGATCGTCGACCACTTGGAGTGCCCGGACATATCGCTTCTGCTCCTTTACAACCTCAGCAAAGACCCCGCGACAGGCTCCGCACAGGCACGCTCCCGGTCGTCGCCCGGCGACTCCACCGACTCGCCCAACGGTGCCACCGGCGGTTCCTCGCCGGACCCCACCCGGGCGATCTTCTCGGCGGCGGAATCCAGGACCCGGCGGTCCTCCGGGCGGACCAGGTCCCCATCGTCGGCCACCGCTTCCTGGGCCCTCGAAAGGGCCCGCCGCCATCGCTCCACGGCCTCCTGGGCACGACCCGAACGCCACAGCGCGTCGCCCAGGTGATCCAGGATGACCGCGTCGTCCTCCGGGCCGGCGCCCGCCGCTCGCGTCAGCCACTCGATCGCACCGGCGGAGTCTCCCTTCTTGTATAAGACCCACCCCAGGCTGTCGAGAAAGGCGCTGTTCCGCGGGTCCTGCGAAACGGCGTACCGCAGACACTTCTCTGCTTCTTCCAGACGCATCCCCGCATCCGCCCAGTTGTAGGCCAGGTCGTTGTTGGTCCCCGCGTCACGCGGGTCCAGCGCGTAGGCCTGTTCCAGCGTCTCCATCGCCTGACGGAGCAGCCCGCTCTGCTGTTGGGCCGCGCCCAACTGGCGCATAAACAGCAGCCGCGTCTGCGGGTCGCCACTCTGCTCGATCCACCGCTTCAAGCGCTTGATGGCCTCGTCACCCCGATCGGCCAGAATCAGCCGCTCGCTCATCAGCCGCCGGTAGAAATCCGAGTCGAAACGCAGGTCGTCGGCCTGCTGGTAGATCAGGTCGTTCAGCAGCTCGATCGCCTTCTCGTGCCGCCCCGCGGCCGCGTACACCAGGAACATCTGGTGCTGAAAGCGAAGCGCGTCGCTGGTGCCCGTCACGCAGTTGGTGATCAGCTCCACCGCGTCGTCGTACCGCTCCGCGTCCCGGAGCAGCATCGCCAGCAGAAGCTGAAGCTCTTCGTTGTCCGGGTCGTTCTCCATCCAGTCCAGCACAAGCTGAAAGGCACGCGGGGCCTGCCCCGTCTGCACCAGAAGACCCGCCAGCGTCCCCAGCAGTTCGGCGGACGTGGGCTCGGCCGCGTACCACTTCTCCACCAGCGGCAACGCGTCCGCAGCCCGATCGGCCGCCAGGTGGGCATCCACCAGACGTTCCCGAATGCTCGTGTCCGCCGGCGATTCGCCGTGCCAGCCCAGCAACACCTCGATCTGCTCGTCGAAACGGCGCGCCGCGGTCAACGCCTCGATCAGGTCCAGCCGGTACTGCCGCCGGTCGGCTTCCTCCAGGTCCGGCCGATCGAGCTGCTCGCCCAGCACCGCCAGGCCCCCATCGTAATCCTGCAGCGTGATCAGCAGGTCCGCCAACAGCCGGACCCAGTCCGTTCGGTGCGGATAACGCCGCAGCAGGCCACGCAGCACCTCGGCGCCCCGCTCGAACTGCAGCGTCATCCGACAGGCATACTCCAGAGCCAACAGGACCGCAGGATCCTCCGGCGCCAACTCGGCCGCTTCGTTGATCGCAACCAGGGCCTCGTCGAAACGCCCCTCCGTGAAGTAGCTCATGGCCACGTACCGCAGACTCTGGGCGTCGCGCCCGCCCGTCGCCATGGCCTCCGTCAGTGTCTTGCGGAACTGGTCGAAGTCGGCCGACCGCGGGTCGAGCTGCAGCCGCGCCAGACATCGGGCCACGCGGTTGGGCGACGCGGCCTGCTTCTGCAACTCCTCCAGGTGAGACACCGCCTCCTCACGGTCGTTGGTGCTGATGTACAGGGTAGTGAGTGCCTCGCGGCTTTCCTCATCCAGCGGATTGACCGCCAGAGCTGCTCGGTATTGCCGCAGGGCTTGCAACGGCTTGTCCGTGCGCTCGTACAACTCGGCCAGGGCCTTCATCGAGCGCGTGTCGTTGGGGTTCAGGCGGACGGCCGCACTGAAGTGCGCCACCGCCTGGTCGTTACGGTCCAGCCCCGCGCTCGCCTCCCCCCGCAGCCACTCGACACGGGCATCACCCGGCTCTTCTCCCAGCCCCGTCAGAAGGTTCAGACAGTCCTCCCAGCGGTACCGCCGGTTGTGCAGCGCCGCCAGTTCGATCTTGGCTGGAACAAACTCAGCCGACTGCCCCAGGGCGCGCCCCAACAGCGTCTCGGCTTGGTCCAGGCGCCCGCTCTCCAGAGCCAGACACCCCAGCAGGTACCAGACGGCGTAGTCGGCCTCCCCGCCGCCGATCTCCCCCTGCTCGAGTAGCTGTCCGGCGGCCTCGGGCGGCAAGGCCACGACCTTCCATCGGGCCGTCACGGCGCCCGTCACATCCGTCCGGGCGACGTCGGCCGCCACCGCCAGCGCCTCGCCCCACGCCTGCCGATCCGCGTAAAGCTCCAGCAGACGCCAACGCACCTCGAGCTGCTGTGGATGCGCATCGGCAAACTGCCGCAGGCGCGACTCCGCTTCGGCCGTGCGGTCGAGTTTGTGTAGCAGATCGACGTAGGCGAACAGAAGCCGGGGCTCGTCCGGCTGCGATGCCGCCAGTTCCGCCAGGTCCTCGGCCGCCTGGTCCGCGTGGCCCGCCAGCCGGTGCGCCTCCAGCAGCAGGTCGATCGCCGAGCTGTCCTGAGCGACGATCGCTCGCGCCTGCGCCAGGGCCTGTTCATGGCGACCGGCCTTCGACCACAACCGGACCAGCCGCTCGCGGTCGGCCATTTCGGGCACGCCGCCCTGAAGCGCGCCGTCCAATACCTCCGCAGCTCGGTCGAAATCACCGAGCTGCTCGTACACCATCGACATGCGCCGCCCGGGGTGCCCGCGGTTGACCTGCAGCAGGGTCGCCAGCTCCGGATCGACCTCCGCGTCTTCCTCCAGCGCCTTCGTCGCGTCGCCGTACAGCCGGTACGCTTCCAACGACGCCGTAAGGTAGCCCTCCTCCTGGAGGAGTTCGGCCAGCCGGAACAGAGCCAGTGCGCGGAAGTCGGCCACCGAGCCCGCGTCGCTGCACTTCAGGGCCGTCCGCAGGTGCAGGATGCCCTGTGGCCTGTCGCCGTCCTCGGCCGCGGCAACGCCCAGCAGATACTGAAGCACCAGATCGTCGGGCTGAAGCTGCACGGCCTTCTGCAGATGCGTGCGGCACCGCTCCCGGCTGCCGGACGCCCACAGGACCCGGGCCAGCTCCCGGTGCACCTCATGACTCTCGGGGTCGGATTGCAGGGCCCGTTCGAGTTGCAGGCCCGCCTCGGTGTACCGCCGCTGGCGGTAGAGCGACACCGCTTTCTCGATCTGCCGGGCGCCGCGGGCCGACAGCGGCTTGGCCGTGCCCGGTGCCGCCGGCGCCTCCACCGGCCCCGGCTCCAACTCGTCCAGGGCCACGAAGGCCCGCTGCGGATCGTAGCTCGTGTTGCGCGGGGTCTGCTCTTGAGTCGCCGGCCCCGGGGCGGACGACGCCCTGGCACAACCGCCCACCACCGCAGCCCAGACACACAGCAGCGCCACAGCCCGGCCTACCGACGCCGAGCCCGGGCCATGTTCCTCAACCGATCGGTCACGCATGGACATTCCCGCCCTTGGCGCACAAGCGATGCATTTCCCTGACCCGCGTTCGAGCCCGCCTCGATCGCCGGCCCGGCGGCGACTGCGCTCCCTCGGCGTCGCTGCCGCAGGCCTGCCAACCCGCGGCTAGCGATTGGATGACCGTTTCTTGGTTCTGCTGCCGCCCGAGCCGCCCGTCGCGCGTTTCGCGCTCTTCGTTTCCTTCTTGGCCCCGTCCGTCTTGCCCGAGGAGTGCCCCACCCTGCCGGAGGCGAACTTGGACATCACGTGACAGAAGTCCCTGGCCTCCGACGCCGGGATGTTGCGCTCCAGGAAGGATTGCACAACCTCCGGTGTCGCTTCCGGGTCCACCAGTTCCTCCCGGCGAAGGGTCTCGAGCAGCCGCCGGTCCACCGGGATCGCGTGTCCGCCCAGGCTCCATAACTGCACCGAAGCCGCCGCGTAAGGCGTCACGCCTTCCAGGGAGTCCAGGTACTGCCGCGCTTCCCGCCGGCCCTTACCCCGAATCGAGTCCAGGGTCACCCCGTTCTCCCGATGGAAGATGGCGCCCAGGGCCCGCGAGATGTTCCGGGCGCAATCCGGGGCGTCGGGGACGAACTCGCGAATGACCGCGCTGATCTCGCGGAGCGAGGAGACCCGGACCTCGTTGAGGTCGGCCATCTTCTCGGTCAGTTTCCGATATGCCTTGGCCGCGTTGCCGGCACTGGTGTCCCAGCCAAGCAGAGCCACGACCAATTGCTCGAGTGGGTCGGTCGGCGCCGTCTCCGGCGGCACCCCGACGCTGTCCCGGGCTCGCTTATACACCTTCTTGACGCGCCTGGCGTACTGGGTGCCCCCCCTCATTCGTCGCCTCCCTCGAGGTCGGGTCCACCGTCTGGTTCGGCCTCCGTCGCCGCTTCACCGCCCTGGAGGTCATCCGACAGAACGGTCTGGTCGATGATCCGGACCGTCTCGGCCGCCCGCTTGAGCGAGTCGTTCAAGACGAACCGAATCTCCGGGCAGCGCCGGATGGTCAGCTCCTGGGCCACCATCCGCTGCACCCGCCCGACCGCGTTGCTCAGACCCGCCAGCGTCCTGCGACCCTCGGCACCCTCTCCCAAAACCGTCACGTGCACCTTGGCCACCTGCAGATCGCCCGACACCTCGACCCGCAGCACGCTCGTCATCGGCGAGATGCGCGGATCGTGCAGCTTGTGCGTGATCGCCCGACTCACGATGTCGCGGATCGTGCTGGCCAGCTTCTCAACCCGGAACGAACGCATCCGCACAACACCCTGCTAGTACAGCTCCCGCTGGTAGTCGATCAGGCTCGCACCCGGTTGCCGACGCACGAAGTCCACGATCTTGTCCAGGCAACGGTGCACATGGGCCGTCTCATTGGCCACCACGGCCACGCCCAACACCGCTCGCTGCCTCGAATCCAGAGCATCCACCTCCGCCACGGCCGCGTTGAAGCGGTTGGCCAGCCTGTCCTTGATGCTCCGGATCACGCGGCGCTTGTCCTTCAGCGAGTGGGACTCGTAGACGGCCAGGTCGATTCTGAGGACCCCGACGATCACGGCAGTCCGGTCATCACCGCCCCGTCAAGCGGCCCCGGCGCAACGCCCCCGCCTCTGGCCCCGGGCGGCCGAGGATCCTCACAGTACGTTGTCACGATCGAGCCGTCGGTCAGGTTGATCCCAAAACAGCGGTAGGGCAGCTCGCCCGGCACCTTGTACACCGCCATCCCCACCCGTCGCAGGGTGTCCGTCAGGTACTTCTGGTCCTGCTCCGGCACCCCGTAATAGGTCAGTTCCCGTTTCGCATACGCCTCGTCGAACCCGTACGACTCCTTGCGCGGCAGGTACTTCGCCATACCGGACACCGGACCGTAGGGCAGGAACAGCGAGGTCAGCGGGGCCCAGTCCTTGCCGATCACCTGACGCTCATAACGTCGGTACAGGAGCGGGCCCAGATTGGGGACCCGCAGCGTGCCCACCTCCACCGCCCCGTCCGGCATGAAGAAGCCGTCCAGCATCGCCGGAACGCACGTGCCCTGGTCGATCTTGCGCCGCAGCGCCACGTAGCCGGGGTAGTCCATCAGATTCATGTCGCTGACCTTGACGACCACCACGACGTCGTATTGACCGGCCCGCAGTTCGATCGGCTTGTTGGCCTTGCAGGTCTCCAGCTCGGGATCGGCGAACAGCTCGGAAGCCGACACACCGCTCTCGCCCGGCTCCCGCCTCCGCACGCGGACCTGGTCCGCCACCGGGACCGAGGTGACGTAGATCCCGCCGCTCTTCTTGCTCAGCTTGGCGGCCAACAGCCCGCGGCCCCGATCCTGGTGCTTGCCGCCGGGCGCCGGCTCCGAGACGGAGCCCTCCTTCGACACCCCGCTCCGCTGCTCCTTCCGCCCGGAATCCAGCGCGCTCCAGTAGCGATAGGCATAGTTGCTGGCCAGGATCAGGACGATGATGATCCCCGCCGCGTAGGCCATCTTCATCGCCACGGCCAGAGGGTTGAAGCCCGGACCACGCCGGGCCGTGCCCACCGAAACGCCCGAACGCTTCATGGCCCGGCGCGTCTTGCGGCTGACGGCGGCGCCCGCCTGATCCTCGGACGACTCCACCTCGGCAAACAGGGAGTCGAGACCGTTTGCCTCGGTCATCGGCACCTGTGTCTCGCGCCCACAGTACGAACAGCGAACGACCTTGCCCTCGTCCTCGTCCTTGGCTCGGATGGTGTGACCGCAATCCGCCTTGAACTCGATCATGGTCCTCGCTACCCGGTATGAACCTGCCGAACCGGCCGCCCGCTACAACGTGCGGGCCACCTTCACGACTTCGTATGCCTCGACGACGTCACCCTCCTTCACGTCGTCAAAACCCTCCAACCGGACACCGCATTCCATCCCCTGACGAATCTCTTTCGCATCGTCCTTGAAGCGACGCAGCGACGCGATCTTGCAGTCCTCACGCACAACCACGCCCGCCCGAATCAGCCGCACCACGTGGTCTCGGCTGAGCGTGCCGTCGCTCAAGTAGCAGCCCGCCACGATCCCCACCTTGCTCACCTTGAAGACGCTCCGCACCTCCGCCGTCGCCCGCATCTCCAGCTTCTCTTCCGGCTCCAACAGACCTTCCAGGGCCTTGACGATGTCGTCGATGACGTTGTAGATCACCTTGTACTCGCGGATGTCCACGCCGTGCTCGTCGGCCAGCTTCCGCGTCGTCGCCCCGGCCACCACCCGGAACGCGATCACGATCGCGTCGCAGGCATCGGCCAGCAGCACATCGCTGTCCACCACCGCCCCGACGCCCGCATGGCGGATGACCAGATTCACCTGATCCGTCGGAAGCTGCGTCAGGGCGTGCCGCAACGCGTCGACCGACCCGTCCACGTCTGCCCGGATGATCACGTCCAGCTCCGGAATGCCCTCCGCGTCTCGCTGCTTGAACACGTCTTCCAGCGTGCGCGCCTTCTGCGTCCCTATACGCGCCCGACTCACCCGCTGGTGCCGGACCTCTTCGGCGATCATCTTCGCCCGCTGGGCGTTCTTGAGACCGTAGAAACGGTCGCCCGCCGACGGCACCTCGTCCAGGCCCCAGACCTCCGCCGGCATCGACGGCCCCGCCTCGGTCAGACGCCGTCCCTGATCGTCCAGCAACGCCCGGACTTTGCCATAGGCGTTCCCGCAGACCAGCATCATGCCCGGGCGCAACTTGCCGCTCTGGACCAGCACGCGGACCACCGCGCCGACACCCTCCTTCGTCTCCGCCTCGATCACCGTGCCCACCGGGTCACCGCTGTGGCTGGCAGTCAGCTCCAACAGCTCGCCCAGGGCAGTCAGGTGCTCCAGCAGCTTGTCGATCCCGGCCCCGGTCACCCCCGACGTCTTGATCACGTCTACCGTGCCACCCCAGGCCCCGCTGGGCGTCAGCCCGTGTTCCGCCAACTGACCGTAGATGCGGTTCTCATCGAAGAAGCCAAGATCGATCTTGGTGATCGCAACCACGATCGGCACTTCGGCCGCCTTGGCGTGATTGATCGCTTCGATCGTCTGGGGCATGACCCCGTCGTCCGCCGCCACCACCAATACCACGATGTCCGTCAACTGGGCGCCGCGGGCCCGCATGGCCGTGAACGCCGCGTGACCCGGTGTGTCCAGGAAGGTGACCGCAACACCGTCCTGCTCCAGATGGTAAGACCCGATGTGCTGCGTGATCCCGCCGTCTTCGCTCTGGGCCACCCGCGTGCGCCGGATCGCGTCCAGCAACGTCGTCTTGCCGTGGTCCACGTGCCCCAGAAACGTGACCACCGGCGGACGCGGTCCGAGATCCGTCAGCGGACGCTGCTCGGACTCCTCGCGCAGCAGGTCCAGCCGCGTCTTGGGCTTGATGATCTCCAGGTCGATCCCTTCATCCAGGGCGAGCACCTCGGCCATGTCGGTCGGCAGCACCGAGTTGATGTTCACCACGACCATGTCGTGGTCGCGCTGCAGCGTCCGCATCAGCTTGATGAACGAGACCCCCACCGCGGAGCAGAATTCCTTAATCTGAATCGGCTCGTGAACCTGGGCACGCGTCTTCTGCTCCACCGGAGCAACCGTCGCCGCGGTCCCCTGAGATTCCATGGCCCGCCGCCGGTGAACCTTCCGCCCCGTCGCCCCGCGCAGCCGCTCGCGACGCTCCTCCAGGTCGCGGTTGCGCCACTCCTGCAGCTTCTC
>DATKXO010000005.1:0-3465 GCA_035528995.1 Phycisphaerae bacterium
CCCCGACGAGTGTGAGAACGACTGTAACGGCAACGGTATCCCGGACGACCAGGACATCGCCGACGGGACCAGCGAAGACTGCAACGACAACGACATCCCGGACGAGTGCGATATTGCCGACGGGGCCTCAAACGACGCGAACGGCAACGGCATCCCCGACGAGTGTGAGAACGACTGCAACGGCAACGGTATCCCCGACGATCAGGACATCGCCGACGGGACCAGCGAAGACTGCAACGACAACGACATCCCGGACGAGTGCGACGTCGATCCGAACGACCCGGACGGGAATGGCGAGGTCAGCGCGGACTGCCAGCCGGACGGGATTCCGGACGAGTGCCAACTGCAGGACAACGACTGCAACGAGAACGAGGTTCCCGACGAGTGTGATATTGCCGACGGGGCCTCGAACGACGTGAACGGCAACGGAATCCCGGACGAGTGCGAGGCCGATTGCAACGGCAACGGCATCCCGGATGATTGGGACATCGACCAGGGCACCAGTCAGGACTGCCAGCCCAACGGAATTCCGGACGAGTGCGACGTTGATCCGAACGACCCGGACGGCGACGGCCAGGTCAGCGCCGACGCGAACGGCAACGGAATCCCGGACGAGTGCGAGTTGGGCGAGTCCTGCTGCGACTACGGCAAGCCGCGGGTGCTGACCATGCTGTACACCGGCGCGGACTGCAGCGCGACCAGCCACTGGCAGGATCCGGCAAACGTGAACTGTGATGACTTCGGGCCACTCCCGGCGACGGTCTTTATCGTCGCTTCCAACCAGCCTGTGGATGGCGGCAATCCGCTGTTCTGGTTTGAGGGTACGGTAAACCTTGGCGAGACGTTCGACGTCGACGCCGCCAACGCCGGGAGGACCAGACTGAAAGGCACGACGCACATTCACATCTTCGACTCTGAGGGCGGCACTCTGCTGCAAACAGTCCAGTTCCATACGTCCTGCTCGGCACCGTTGGTCCGGGGCGATCAGTACGGCGCTTCTCTGTTGGTGGACTGCATCGGCGAGGACGAGGGCTCATTCTGTGTGGACGCGGCGAAGCCGCAGGTGCTGACCATGCGGTATACCGGCGAGGACTGCAGCGCGAGTGATCACTCACAGGATCCGAGCAAGGTCTCCTGCGACGGCGACCCCATGTTCGAGCCGGTGGTTCGCATTCGGGCCAGCGACAAGTCGAACCCGAATCACGGGCATGCCAGCGTCTGGTTCGACGGTACGGTCGAGCTCGATTCCACGTTCGACATCGACGCCACCAATGCCGGCGAAACCAAGCTGAAGGCCAACACTTGGGTGCACGTTTTCGACGCGAACGACGTCCTGCTCCAGACGATCCGGTTCCACACTTCGTGCTCGCAACCGCTCTACCCGGACGATCAGTTCGGGAGCCTGGTACTAATCGAGTTCATTCCGGAGTAGACCGAACGACGAGGACGGATACCACCGGCCTCGAACCTCCGACCCGCGGACGGCGACCACCGGCCGCAGTTCACTGCGGGACCGCAAGCCGGATCACAACAGCACCGCCTGCCTGGCTTCGAAGCGGCCCTACAGGGCCGGTGTTGCGCGTGTACTGACAAGACGGTTTGGTGTCGAGCCCGACCTCGCCGGTGCAGCCGCGCGGCTTACAGTGGGTTGTCGTCCGCAACCACGACGCGCACAGCGCCCGGCCGGTGCCGTCGAGCAGCACAGAGACAGCGCCCCGGGCAGACGCCCCGATCACACGCGAGTCTGGCACCGCCGGGCCCGGACTGAACCTCAGCAATCGGGCAGCGGAGATGCCCGGTGATGACCTCGCCGCTACCGGCAAGTCGTGTTGGGGTGGTCGGGACGTCAGTCGGTCGGTTGGCCTTGCACGAACTTGCTGTTCGAGCGAACCTATCCTCGTATGAGAACTATGATCGCCGGAACACGCCGGATCACGATGGTGGTCCTTAAACGCCCGGAAGGACTGCTGGCTGTCACTTTTGGCCTGCTCATCCTGCTGGGATCGATCCTGCTGGCCTTGCCGATGGCCCATGTCAGCGGGAAAGTGAGTGTGCTCGATGCACTTTTCACGGCGACCTCTGCGGTGTGCGTGACGGGGCTGGTGGTTGTCGATACCGGCAAGGATTTCACCCCTTTCGGGCAAGGCGTGATCCTGACGCTGATTCAACTGGGGGGGTTGGGCATCATGACCTTCGCCGCCTTGGCGGCCCAGATGCTGGGCGGCCGGCTCTCGTTTCGTTCGCAGGCCGTGCTCGCGGATGCGTTCTACCAGCGGGAGGCGGCCACCGAGTTGCGGAGAAACCTGAAGCGAATTGTCGCGCTGACGTTCGTGTTGGAGTTCGTCGGGGCGTGGCTGCTCTACGTGGACCTTCGACAGACCTCCGGCGGGCATCCCCCGCTGTTTTCGGCGGTGTTTCACTCCATCTCGGCGTTCTGCAACGCCGGATTCTCGCTCAACTCCGACAGTCTTACGCTCTATCGCTCGCGCTTCCTGCTTATGTTTACCGTCATGGCGCTCATTATTCTCGGCGGGCTGGGCCATACGGTGGTGCTGGAAGCTCTACAGCGCGGCGGTCGCCGGCTGTTGCGACGCAGCCACCGCCCAATCCGATGGAGCCTGAACTCCCGTGTTGTGCTGGTCAGCTCCGGAATGCTGATCGTTGTCGGCGTGGGCGGTTTATTGGTGCTCGGCCTTGGAAAGGGTGGCCAAAGCTGGTGGGAAGCAATGCCGAATGCGCTCTTCCAGTCCGTCACGGCCCGGACCGCCGGGTTTAACACTATTGAAATCGGCGGACTGCCGACGGCGTCGTTGCTCGTGCTGATAGGCCTGATGTTCGTAGGTGGCTCACCCGGTTCATGCGCGGGCGGGATCAAGACCACTTCGATCGCCGTCGGGTATGCCTACCTGCGCTCCCGCATCAGGTCAACACAGGACGCCGCGCTGCTCGGACGGCGCTTGCCTCAAGATCTCATTGCACGTGCCGCGGTGATCGCCGTACTAGCGATCATCTGGAACGCGGTAGGGTGTGTGATCTTGTCGGCCACAGAGTCGGCTGTCGGCGGGCCGTCGTTTGAGAGCTTGCTATTCGAGCAGGTCTCGGCTTTCGGGACGGTTGGGTTGTCAACCGGGGTCACGGCCGGCTTGTCGGTAGCCGGCAAGCTGTGGGTCATCGCCACGATGTTCGTCGGCCGCCTGGGCCCGCTGACCGTGGCCTTGATCGTGACGCCGGCGAGAAGGGCAGGCATCCGCTATCCCGAGGAACGCCTGATGATCGGTTAAGGTGGTGCGAAATGAAACAGATTGTGGTAATTGGGCTGGGACAGTTCGGGGCGCACCTGGCCAGACAGTTGACCGAGCAGCACTGCGAAGTGCTGGCCGTGGACTGTGACGAGTCCCGGGTGGCCCAACTCCGTGACGACGTGCACCGGGCGCTGATCGCCGACGCCAGGAGCATGGAGGCACT
>DATKXO010000006.1:0-2849 GCA_035528995.1 Phycisphaerae bacterium
GACGAGCTCGTCGGGCGGCTCGGTCTGTGCCCGGAGCGAGTCGAGTAGCCAGCCTGAGCGCCACAGGGCGGACCGGTTTCGGGTCGGGGTGATGACGGAGAGCGTCACGTCCGTTTCTGCAGGGTGAAGTGGAGGTTGAACCCGAGCCCGGGGCGGTCCTCCCGGCGTTCCAGAATCTTCCAGCGCCTGGTGGTGTACCACGGGTTCCGGCCGCCGGTGCCGGTGTCCGGGTCGAGGATGTCGAACGACTCCATGCAGAACCCGCGGCTGTGGGTGAGGTCGGCCAGGTGGTTGCGGCTGCCGAAGATTGGGACCTGGATGTCGATCGAACCGGCCGGCATCAGGAGTCCCCAGCATTCGTCCATCGCTTTCAGGGTGAGGTGAGCGGGCACGTGCTCGAGCACGTCCTCGGCCAGGATGTAGAGGATCTTGCCCTGGAGGTGCGCGACCGGCCAGGGGAACTGGCCGAGGTCGAATGCGAGGTCGACGCCGGCGCGGGGCGTTCGGTCGTGGTTCAACCATCCGGCGCCCTGGACCTTGTGGCCGCAACCGAGAGTTAGGTTCATCCCGCTCTAGCAGAAGGATGTCTCGGCGAGTGGGGCGACGTATTCGAGGGTGAACTTGATGACGCGGTGTGCGGCTGAGCCATGTCCCTGTTGGAAACCTTGGGCCTTGAAGATGTCGTCCAGGTGTCTTCGTACCTCGTGCTCACCGGCGTTAAGTCCCGACGAGATGTAGGCGTGCGTGCCGGTGGCGCCGTCCATCGTTGTGATCGTTACCAGCCATATCCAGTAGTGGTTGAGGCCGAAATCGAGTGTCTTTGGCATTGTGCCTCTTTGATGTTAGCGGTTCATTTCGGGATGTTCCGGAGTAGCGTGCGGAGCTCTTCGGCGCGGGGTTCGGTCCAGGCCCGGGACTCGGCGTAGACGCGTGCGAGTTCTGACTTCGCGCGGATGTCGCCGGCGGCGAGTCTGGTGATGGTGGCGGCGACGCCTTCGGCGGTGACTATGTGCTGGTCGCAGTTCAGACGGGTCGGCATGCCGCCTCGGGTCTCGAGTCGGACAACCTTGTCGACCGGTACTAGAGCGTCCGGGTCCCGGACCTGCTCGTTCATCGGCGCGGCGTTTGTCGTGATGACCGGCATGCCGCAAGCCTGGGCTTCGAGTAGCGGCAGGCCAAAGCCGACATACGAGTCGGTCTGGATCAGGATGTCGTGGTCGGCGTAGATGCCGGCCTGGTCGGGTAGGAGTGCCCGCCTGTAGTGGACGCGCGGGTCGTCGTTCTGGCCGTACTCCGGGCGGGGGTCCTGGCAACAGTGAACGGTCAGGGTCGCGCCGGGGATGTTGGCCCGGAGGAACCCGGCGACGACTTCCCGGGTCTGCCGGCGGTTGTGGTGCGCGCCGAAGCCCATGACGTGTAGGAACCGGCGGGCCTGGGTCCGGAGCGTGAACGGGAACGGCTCGATCTCGATGGGTAGTTCGAAGTAGGCTTTGTTCGGCTCGGTGACCCGGTTGAAGCATAGCCGCGTGGGGCAGAGGAACAGGCCGTGATGGGCGGTGCCCGGGGAGTACTCTTCGTGCATGATGATGCAGGCGGTCCGGATGTGTCGCTGGGCTGCCCGGTCGTGGACGAAGCTGCCGTTGTCCCACATGGTCTCGACCGATAGGAGCACGTCGGTTTCGTAGCCTTTGAGGTAGCGGCAGAATAGAGGTGGTCTGGGGGCGGTGATGTTGGCCTGGCGTGGGGTCCAGGCGTCCTGGCCTTTGGCGCTGCGTATGCTGATGACCGCGTGTGCCGGTAACCATTTGAATAGGCCGTGGGCGATTACCCCGATGCCGGAGGTGCGGTTGGTGTAGGCCAGGAGTGTGACGTTCATCCGGACCGAGTTCGCTCGGAATGATTCATGGCGCGGCCGCCGAGGATCCCCAGTGAGCGGAGTTTGGCCAGGAGTACTGTAACTCGGTTTGTGTAGGTGTGCTGTTCCTGGACCAGCGCATGTCCGCGCAGGCGGCAGGCTTCACGCTCGGCCGGATGGGCCAGCCACCATTCGACCTGTTCTTCCATGTCCTTCAGTCCGTCGAAGAATCCGCAGTGAACCCGGCCGGTAAAGGTCTGCTCGAGCTCCTGGACGTACTGGCCGAGGTAGAAGCCGCCGGCGCCCATGACGACGTAGCAGCGGTCTGACCAGTAGCCGGGCTCGTCGTTCCGGAAGTTGGTGCCGATGCATATGCTCGAGCTCTGGCAGGCGTTGGAGAGGGGTCGGCCCCAGACGCGGGGCCCGGCGCCGACGTTGGCGAAGTCCCAGCGCAGGCTTAGACGTCGGGCGAGCTCCTTCCGGTCGGGAGTCCAGAGGCTGCCGACGAAGATGACGTCGTGCTTCTTGGTTCCGGAGGGTGGCAGGCGTAGTCGGGGTTCGGGCGCCGCGCACTGCGGGAGGTACTGCCGGCACTGCACGCCGCGACGGATGTACTCGGCCGAGCTCGAACCGTCGGTCGAGAACACCGCGTCCATCAGTAGGAGGCGCGGGAGGTAGGCCGCCTCGCGGTTCTGCAGAGACCAGAGCCAGTCCCAGTACCAGGTGACGAGTTTGGCGCCCTGGTTCTTGTAGGTGCGGAGCTCGGAGAGTAAGATGCGGTGCGGGGTCGCGGTGAATACGATGTCGCCGGGTTTGATGGCCGGGCGGCCTCTGGTGCCCGGGCGGTCGTGTTGGTTGGTGACCTCGTAGCATCGGACGTCGCAGCCCTGCAGGGTCATGGCGTTGTAGACGTTCGTCTCGTTGTGCCAGGGCGGGTTGAAGCAACTGATGTAGTGGAATCGTGGCATTAGCTGCACCGACTGTCAAGGGGTCG
>DATKXO010000007.1:0-3864 GCA_035528995.1 Phycisphaerae bacterium
GAGTGGCGGGTTCGACACGTCGTATGACGGCAACGAGGACGCCTTCGTGGCGAAACTCTCTCCCACGGGCGGCCACATCTGGTCCACCTACCTGGGCGGGAGCGGCGGTGACTCCGGCGACGGCATTGCCATGGACGCTTCCGGCGGCGTGTACGTGACGGGGGACACCAACTCCGCCGGCTGGACGAGCGGGGGCTTCGACACGACGTATAATGGGGGTGGCGACGCCTTCGTGGCGAAGATCACGGGCGCGGGCAGCACGGCGGACGCGGGCGACACGCTATCGTCCGCGGCGAACCTGGGGACGCTGAATGCCGGCGCAAATGTCAGCCGGACCGAGCAGGTGGGCAACGGCCCGTATGCCACGAAGGACGTGGACCTTTACAAGTTCACCCTTTCATCGGCGGGGACGGTGACGCTGGCCCTGGACGCCCAGGCCATCGGGTCGGGCTTGGACGCGTATCTCCGGCTGTTAAATGCCTCGGGGCAAGAACTGAAGAAGGACGACGATACCCACGGCCATGACCCATACATTTCGACGTATCTTTCACCCGGCACCTACTACATCGGCGTGTCGGGATACGCCAACCGCTATTACAGCCCCATGAGCGCGGGCAGCGGGATTGCCGGCAGCACGGGACCGTACACGCTGACGGTCTCCTGCGCGGCGGGTGGCGGAGGCGGCGGGACGTGGTCTCCGACGATCACCGCGTCGGCGACGTACGACGGGAACCCGGACCCGGCGGTCTTCGGCCGGTACCTGACGGGGAGCGTCGTGCCGGACCTGGTGGACACGTTCACGGCCTACGTTTCTGCGCCGACGGGGTTTACGACATCGGCGGTGATGTTTGACGCGAACTTTGACGGCATCCGGGGCGCGGGGGACTGGACGGATTCCTCTTCCGCCGGCGGTTGGACGTGGGACCTGAATGTTTCGGACCTGGTGGGCGACAAGACGCTTCGGATCTGGGCGCAGGAGTCGGGCGGGGCCTGGAGCGACGCGGCCCTGTTCACTATCGACACGCTGCCGGCCCCGTCGTGGATGGACCCGGACCTGACGACGATCACGTTCAGTTCCGGCACGTATCGTATCGACAGCCTGATCGGGGAGCGGTTCGGGGTCTATACACCGACGGACTGGCCGGAGTGGCTGGCCTATCGTGACGGCGAGCGGACGTTCAACGGCATCTACTTCGGGACGTTGGTGGAGGCGGAGTGCAGTCTGGCCGGGAAGGTGAAGACCGAATACATCGGGCCGGCGCTGGGGTGGTCGGTCTTTGGGGCGGGGCAGACGTACAAGGCCCCGATCGGGCAGTTGGGGTCGCACTGGAGCGTGACGGTGGACCTGTTCCGGTTCATCGACTTGTGGAAGGATCCGGCCGGATACTTCGCCGCCAACCAGGATCCGAGGGCCGCAGGGTTCTATGGCGAGCGCCGCGCGGCGCCGACGCTGACGGTCTCCTACGACGGCCAAGCCGCGTTGGACAATAACCTTCTGTTCACCCAGTATCAGCAGACGTTCGGGCTGTCGCTAGATCCTGGTCGGCCGTTCTTTGAGGTTCCGATTCCGCCGGTGGTGTTTCCGCTCTGGGCGGTGCCGCCTATCACGCTGGACCTGACGCCGCACATTGCCTTCGGGCCGTATTTCGACATCTCGTATACGCAGGTCCGCGACGCCTCGGGGAACCCGCACTTCCAGAGCGCCTCGGCGGAGATCGGGGTGCAGGGCGAAGTCGGGGTGACCGGCGAGGTGTCCTTCGTCGGCGGGTTCGTCAAGGGGGGCGTGGACGTGACGGGGAGTGTGACCCTCGGGTTCCAAGCGGAGTACGATGGGGCCTGGACGTATTCGATTCCGGTGACGCTGGGCGTGGATATTGATTTTGTGGGATCGATCCTGTGGGGCCTTTTCAACGGCAGCATCGACGTTTTTGACTGGGAGACCTCGACGGACCTCTGGTCGTCTGGATCGGGCCTGATGGCGGCCGCCGCGCAGACCGCCGAAGGGGAGCCGGTCCAGCAGACATCCGGGGGCGCCTCGCTGACACTCGTGGACGCGGATATGGCCCGGTCGGACTCGGGCGACATCGCCTACGCCTGGACGCTGACGAGCCAGGACGGGACGGCCTCCCCGCTGAAGGTTCAGCGGATGGTCGGGGGCATGTGGCAGGCGCCGGAGACCCTCGTCGACACGGACTATCACCGGGGCAATCCGTCCATCGTGTCCCTGGGGGGCGACGGGTGGATGGCGATGTGGTCGCAGAGCAACCTGTCGACCACAAGTTTGGAGGGCCTGACGGGCGACGCCATCGTAGCCGAGCAGGAGATCTGGTATGCCATCAATGATGGCAGCGCCTGGGGCGCGCCTGCCCGGTTGACGACGAACAGCACCTGCGATGACTCGCCGGAACTGGTGCGGCTGGACGACGGGCGGGTGCTGACGGTGTGGCAGAGGATGAGCGGAATTGACCTGGAGGAGATCGGCGCCAGCAACTTGGCTTGGGCGATCTGGGATGGCGCGGACTGGACGGCACCGACCGTCTTGGCAGACACCGGCGAGCAACTCAGCCAGCCGGCGCTGGCGGCGTTGCCGGGCGGCGAAGCGTTGGCCGTGTGGCTCTCGGACGCCTCGGCGGACGGAAGCCAGGTGACGGTCTGGTCTTCGGTATATGACGGCGTGTCGTGGTCGGCGCCACAGGCGATCAGCGACGCGGCACCGGGCAACCGCAACTGGTCCAATGTCGTGGGGTTGCCGGCCGGGACAGTTCTGGCGCTCTGGACGGAGGAGAGCAGCGCTGGGGCGGTCCTCATGAGTGCCCGGCGGGACGCCGATGGCACGTGGGAGCCGCCAGAAGCGGTGACCGACCATCAGCCGATCGTCGGGAAGCCCGAGGTGGCCGTGGCGGGAAGCACGGTGCATGTGGTCTACCACGGCTACGAGGACGAGAACGAGATCGTGGGCCTGAGCCGCGATTATGCGGACCCCGCGAGCCAGTGGAGCGAGCCGGAACTCCTGACGCCGGAGGCGGGAGATGCCTGGTGGGCATTCGCGGAGGTCGATGCCTCGGAGCAAGTGCAGATCCGGTATGTGCTGGAGTCGGCGCTGGAGGATGGGGCGATCGTTCCGCTGGCGGACCTGGCGGTATCGGCATCGAGTCTTGCGCTGGACGTCGCGCCGGCGGAGGCGGGTATGCCGAATGTCGTGCTCGTGACGGTGACCAACTCCGGTTGGGCGGCCAGCGACGCGGCGACCGTCGCCCTGTACGAGGGCGACCCGGGCTCGGGCGGAACGCTCCTGGATACGCAGCCGCTTTCGGCCCTGGCGGTCGGGGCTTCGGAAGAAGTGGTCTTTTATTGGACGCCAGCGTCCGGGAGCTACGAATTGTGGGCGGTGGCCGATCCGGACGGGGCGTTAACGGAGCGGACGACGAGCAACAATGCGGCCGGCCTCACTATCGCGGTCCTTGCGAAGCCGACGCTGGGGCTGGATCCAGCGTCCGACACCGGGATGCTCGGCGACGGGCGAACCATTGACTCTACGCCGACGGTGACAGGAGAGACAGCCCCCGGGATGACCGTGACCGTGTTTGTGGACTCCCAGGACTCGCCGGTGGGCGAGGGTGCCGTTGGCGGCGGGACCTATTCGCTGGTCCTGCCGGCCTTGGCGAACGGTCCGCACACGGTCTGGGCGCAAGCGTATGATGCCAGCGGCAATCCGTCCGTGTTCTCCGAGCCGCTGATCGTCCACATCGACGAGGCAGCGCTGCCGGCGCCCGAATCGCCCGGGCTCGCGCCCGAGAGCGATGGCGGGCTCGCGGGCGACGGGCTGACGAACGTGGCGCTACCGACCATCGCCGGACAGGCCAA
>DATKXO010000008.1:0-28490 GCA_035528995.1 Phycisphaerae bacterium
GAACGAAACACGGAGGTTAGCGTCACGCGGGCAGGGATGCCCGCACTTTCCAAAGGGTGCGCCGCCGGAGCAGAAGCGAACGGACTCGCCGGTCCGGCGGTTTCGCGATCATAAGGATCGAGGGCATACCCGATGCATTCAGGACACCTACGCTTGGTGCGGCAGATGCAGTTGAGGCTCGACGGTTCGCTCCCCGACCGCGATACAAACGGGCAGCTTGCAATCGCCATCGCGGAGTTGCAGGACCGCGTCCGTCGCCTGCGAAGCTTGGGCGCCGGATTCGAGTCGGTGCGTCTGTCGGGGTGCGTCGCCGGTTTGCGGGCGGTATCGGTTCCTGATCGCGCGGGGGGTGTGGCGTCACCACGGATGGTTTGACGGCCCCCCTCTGCTTTTTTTCAACGCCGTCTCGATGGGTGTGCTCCGCCGTGGACGAGGGTCGCGGACACACGCCCGTGCTCACCCGAGAGCTGTCCAAGCTGCTCGCGGTCGCACCGGGCGATTTCGTCGTGGACGCGACGCTGGGATCGGCAGGGCACGCGGCTCTGCTGGCCGCGGCGCTGTCCGCTTCGGGCACACTGCTGGGCCTCGACGTTGACAGCCGGTGCCTGGCCGCAGCCGAGCAACGGCTGGCCGACTCCACCGGGCGGATCATCCTTCAGCGACGCGACTTCTCCGAGCTAGCGCAGGCCTTGACCGAAGTAGGCGCCGAGCGCGCCGATGTGATCCTGGCCGATCTCGGGGTCAGTTCCACGCAGCTCGACGATCCGATCAGGGGATTCTCCTTCGCCGCCGACGGGCCGCTGGACATGCGAATGGACGACCGCCGCCACACCACCGCCGCCGACCTGGTCAACCGACTCCGCGAGCAGGAACTCGCCGACCTCATCTACCAGTACGGGCAGGAACGCCACAGCCGGCGCATCGCCAAAGCCATCTGCAACGCCCGCCGGGTAGGACGCATCACCCGGACGGCCAGGCTGGCTGAGGTGGTGGCCGCCGCCGTCAAGGTGAACCCCAAATCAAGACGCAGCAAGATCCATCCCGCCACACGCACCTTCCAGGCTCTGCGAATCGTGGTCAATGAAGAGCTGGACGCCCTGGACGCGCTGCTGGAATGTGCCCCTAGGCACCTGAACCCCGGCGGACGCATCGGTGTGATCTCCTTCCACAGCCTCGAGGACGGGCGGGTCAAACGCGACTTCCGCCGCCGCAGGGACGACGGCATCTACAACCTGGCCACCAAGAAGCCCGTCGTCCCCGATCAGCAGGAACGACAAGCCAATCCCCGGTCGCGAAGTGCCAAGCTGCGTGTCGCCGTCCGAACGGAGAAAGCGATTGGGACCGAATAGCCGATAGTCAACTACATAGCCGATTGGCAAGAACGGTGACGCCCGGTTGAGAAGGAGTTGGCCCATGGCCCGGGAAACCAAGGTCGGGATGCTGGTGGGTTTGGGATTCATCATCTGCTTCGCCGTCATCCTCGAGAACAGAGGCAAGCAGGACCGAGTCGGGCCGCAGATGCCCCACGAGATCCTGGCCCAATCCACCCCGCAGGCGGAAGCGGTCATCCCCAGTGCGGCCGAGCAGCGGGCCAGGGACTACGGCCACCGCAGGTCCTCCGCGTTCAACACCCAGCCCGACACGCCGGCCCCCCGCCCGGTACGGCGGCAGCCGACCGAACGAAGCACAACCACGCCCCAACCGCAGCGACCCCGTCCGGGCAGCGAAACGGGCCGTGACTCACCGACACCCGCCCATGACCCCGCCAGCGCCCCCGCCCGCGAGGTCGCCGGCGCCCGGCAGCAGCAGAGCCCGGCCCGGCAGGTCGCGCAGACCACGCCGACCAGCGAGCCGCTCAGCCTGACCGCAACTCCTTCGCAGAACCAGCCGCCCCCCGCCCCCGGCCGGCAACACCGCATACAGAAGGGCGACACGCTGACCACGATTGCCGCCCGGTACTACGGATCGCGATCCAAGAACGTGATCGACGCCATCTACCAGGCCAACCGAACGGCCCTCTCCAGCCCGGATGCCTTGCGGCTGGATCAGGTGATCGTGCTCCCGGAAATCGCGGGCCTGGCAACGCCGAGCCCCGCCGCGCCTCCCGAGTCGGCCGTCAAACCGAATGCACCAACTGAGAAGCCTGCGGAACAGAACCCGCAGCCCCAGTACCGTTCCTACCAGGTCAGGAAGGGCGACCGCTACGTGACCATCGCCAAGGAACAGCTCGGCAGCGAAGGGCGATGGAAAGAGATCGCTGAACTCAACAAGGATATCTTTCCCGATCCCGCCAGGATTCAGCACGGAGTCCGCATCCGGCTGCCGGTGGTCGCCCGAGGTGACGCCGAGGGAAGCGATTCATGACCGTCGGCCGCGGAGTCGCTCTGCTGCTGGCCTTCGTGACCCTCGCCGTATGTGTGGTCCACCTTCGGACCGAGGAAACCCGGCTGGCGGCCCGCATACAGGAGCTGCAGCGCGACAGGGCCGCCCTGCGACGCGAGGCCTGGGCCTTGCAGGTGGAAATCGCCCGGCTGGGGACGCCGGACCAGATCCGTGACCGGGTCGACCGTTGGCGGCTGGAAGTGCAGGCGCCCGTGGAGAGCAACGTCAAACTTGCCGACCGTGGCCAGCCCCCCGACTAGTATAGTGTCTCATGGCTGCTGTATCGTAACGAGCCGCGAACTTCAGTTCGCGCGGACGCCAGAGCGGCGATGACGCCCCGGATTCCCGCTGATCGAACGACGCGGCAATTCTGAGACACTACATCAGGACGCTCCGGTGACGCCCGCCCGGGCGTACGTCGCCGCCCGCGGGCCAACGCTCCCGACGGCCTTGCCGGAGCGCGGCGCACCGACACAGGAGGTCCATAGCCGTGCTCGCCCCGGAAATCGAAATCGACCGCTATCGCCATCGGACGACCAAGGTGGTCGCCATCGTCGTCGGCCTGCTCCTGGCGGCGCTCGCCGGGCGACTGCTGCACATCAACACCGCCCTGTCGCCCAAGCTGACTGCGATGATGAAGTCGCAGCAGCAGAGCCGCTCGGTGCTCAAGGCCCGACGCGGAACGGTGTTTGACGTCCGGGGTCGGGTTCTGGCCGGCAGTCGGGAACTGCCCAGCGTATTTGTCGATCCGGCCCGGATCGAAGACGTGACCGAGACGGCCGCAACAGCCGCCGCCATCCTGCACCTGGACCCCGGTGAAGTCGAGGACCGCATTCGCCACAGCGCCGCCCCACGATTCTGCTGGCTCAAGCGCCGGGTGCCGCTGGCCGAAGCCGACGCCCTGCAACGCACCACCGTGCCCGGAATCGGCCTGATCGACGAATCCGTGCGGCATTATCCTCAAGAGACGTCGGCCGGGCAGGTGCTGGGCTTCGTGGGTGAGGACGGCCAAGGCCTGGAGGGCATCGAGCTGGCCCACGACGCCCATCTCCGCGGCACCGATGGACACGTCTGGACCGTACGCAACGTGCGCCGGCAATCCATTCGGGCAAGTGAAGACCAGGATCGTCGTGCCGCCGACCCCATCGATGGCGGGCACGTCGTGCTCACCCTGGACAGCGTCATCCAGGGCTTCGTCGAGCAGCAGTTGGCCGATCGAGTACAGGAATTCCAGGCCGAAAGCGCCGTCGGCGTGGCCATGGACCCCCGAACCGGCGACGTGCTCGCCATGGCCTCTTACCCGCCCTTCGCCCCCGCCGAATACGACCGCTACACCCCCGCCATGCGGCGTAACCGAGTGCTCACCGACATGGTCGAGCCCGGCAGCACCTTCAAGCCCTTCGTGGCCAGCGGGGCCCTCACCCAGGGCGTGGTCTCACGGACCGAAAAGATCTTCTGCCACAACGGGCTCTACGTGATCGGCCGGCGCCGACTGCACGACGCCTCCCCCCACGGAGACATGACCTTCGCCCAGATCGTCGCCAAGAGCAGCAACATTGGCATGGCCATCCTCGGCGACCGCATGGGCAACGAGGCCATGCACGACATCGTCCGCCGCTTCGGCTTCGGAGAGCCGACCGGCATCGACTTCCCCGGCGAATCGCCGGGCAGCGTGCTGCCCTTGTCCATGTGGACCAGCTACTCGACCTCATCCGTTCCCATGGGGCAAGAGATCGCGGTGACCCCACTACAGTTGATCGCGGCGTTCTGCGCCATCCTGAACGACGGCGTGTTGTTGCGGCCGCGTGTGGTGCGGGCCCTGTTGTCGCCGGAAGGAAAGGTGCTCCAGGAGTTCGCCGGTCCCGATCCCGTCCGGCGGGTCCTGCCGACCGAGACGGCCCGGTACTTCTCGCAGGAGGTGCTGGTGGCCGTCGTCAACGACGGCAGCGGGCGGCGGGCGGCCCTGCCCGCATACCAGGTCGTCGGCAAAACCGGGACCGCCCAGCTGCCCTACGAAGACCGTCGAGGCTATGAACCCGATGCCTACGTGGCGTCGTTTGTGGGAGCCGCTCCGGCCGAGGACCCGCGCGTGGCCGTTCTGGTAATGATCAGGAAGCCGAACCGGAGCATGGGTTACTACGGCGGAGTCGTGTCGGCCCCGGTCGTCCGCGAGATCCTGGCCCAGACGCTGGCCTACCTGCAGGTTCCCCCCCGGACGGAAAGCGCGGCACCCGGAACATAGGCGCTGTGCCGTGAAAGCCCGGCAAGTCCCACACCGACCGAACACCGCCTGGACGGCATGCTCGACGCCCCAAACCGGTCCATTTTGTACACCGCCCGGGGAGAGAATGTGCTAGAATCGGGCACAAGACCATGTGTTCAAGGACGGACGGCACGACTTTGTCAGTCGCGGCTTCTGAATGGACTCTGGACCGGCTTCTGAAACAGGCCGGGCTCCCGTCTCCCCCTTCACCAATTGCATTGGACCTGCCGGTGACCTCCATCACCGACGACTCGCGCCACGTGCAGCCGGGTAGTCTGTTCGCCGCCGTCCGAGGCGGCGCCTGCGACGGTCACGAATTCATCGAATCCGCCGTCCGCGCCGGAGCAACCTGCGTCCTCACCGACAGACCGGCCACCCTGCCGCCCGGCATCGCCGAAATCCGGGTGCCGGATACACGTACCGCGCTCGCCCGCCTGGCCGCCGCCTATCACCGACTTCGCCCCGGCCAGCGCATCGAGCCCATCCGCTTGATCGGCGTCACCGGAACCAACGGAAAGAGCACGGTCTGCGAAATCTTGAACTCCATCCTCGTAGCCGCCGGACAAAACACGGCCCTCCTGGGAACCATCCGCTACGCCCTGCCCGACCAGACGCTCTCCTCCACCCTGACCACCCCACCACCGACCGAGCTCTGCGCCCATCTCGCCCGGGCCGCCGACGCCGGCGCCCGATGGGCCGTCATGGAGGTTTCCAGCCACGCCCTCGACCAGCGAAGGTGCGACGGGCTCGACTTCGCAGCCGGCGTGTTCACCAACCTGTCCGGCGATCACCTCGACTACCACGGCGATCGCCACAGCTACCTGGCCGCTAAGAAGCGACTCTTCGATCAGCTCGACGCCGGCAGCACCGCCGTGGTCAACGCGGATGACGGCGTGACGCCCGCGTTGCTGGCCGACTGCCGCGCCAACGTCGTCCGCTATGGTCTCGACAATCGCGGCGCCGACGTCACCGCCCGCATCGAGTCCCTGACCGCCGACGGAAGCGCCTACGACATCGACTGTCACGGGCACCTGTTGCCCATATCGTCGCGCCTCATCGGACGACACAACGTGCTGAACGCCCTGGCCGCCGCGGCCGCCGCCCGCTCGCTGGGCCTGGACGACACCGCGATCCGCCAGGGCATCGAGAACCTGCCCGGAGTGCGAGGCCGCCTCGAGGAGGTCCGCGTCACCGGCCAGACCTTCGCCGTATTCGTAGACTACGCCCACACCGACGACGCCCTGCGCCACGTCCTGGCGGCACTCAAACCACTGACCGGCGGACGGCTGATCTGCGTGTTCGGCTGCGGCGGTGACCGCGACCGCTCCAAACGCCCACGAATGGCCGCCGCCGTCGCCGAGGCGGCGCACCTGGCCGTCGTTACCAGCGACAACCCGCGCACCGAAGACCCCGCCCGAATCTTCGCCGACATCCTGCCCGGCTTCGAACCCGCGACGCGCTGTCGCGTCGAGGTCCAGCCCGATCGCCGCACAGCCATCGAGCTGGCCGTCGCCCAAGCGCAACCCGACGACATCGTGCTGATCGCCGGAAAGGGACACGAGGACTATCAGATCATCGGCCGAACGCGGCGGCACTTCGACGACGTCGAAGAGGCCCGGTCGTGTCTGGCCGCCAGGTTCACGACAGGGGGGAAGCGTCTATGATCGCCATGCACCTCGACGAGGTCGCAGCCGCAATGGGGGCCACCAGCAGCGCCGCCCCCGGCAATCCGCTGGTAACCGGCGTGAGCATCGACTCCCGCACGGTCCAACCCGGTGAACTGTTCTTCGCCGTCCGCGGCGACCGTTTCGACGGGCACGACTACCTCGACCAGGCCGCCTCCGCCGGCGCCGTCGCCTGCGTCGTATCGCGCCGCGAAACCAACGCACCGATACCTTGCCTCGGCGTGGCCGACACCGTGGCGGCTCTGGGTCGCTTCGCCGCGTACCACCGCACCCGCATCCCGGCTACCGTCATCGCCGTCACCGGCAGCAACGGAAAAACCACCACCAAGCGCATGATCGACCACGTCCTCGGGCAGCGCCTTCGCGGTCGCGCCGCCCCAAAAAGTTTCAACAACAACCTGGGCGTACCGCTCACCCTGCTGTCCGCCGACCGCGACGACCAGTACCTCGTCGTCGAAATCGGATCCAATGCGCCGGGCGAGGTGGGTGCCCTGGCCGCCGTGGCATCCCCACAGATCGGTGTGGTCACCTCGGTCGGCTTCGCCCACCTCGAAGGCCTGGGCGGTGTCGCCGGCGTGGTCCGCGAGAAGCTTTCGCTGCTGCTGTATGTGGACCCCGCCGGACTGGGCGTAGTCAACGTCGATCGACCCGAGGTCCGCGCCCTGCTGCGCTACCCCACGCGCCCCGAGCTGGTCACCTTCGGTGTGTCGGATGCGGCCGACCTGTGTATAACCGAGGCCCGCGGTGGCCTGGACGGCCTGCAGTTTCGCATCAACGGCGACGCCCAGCGGAGCCTGGCCGTTTGCGGGACACACAACGCCCTGAACGCCACCGCTGCGTTTGCCGTCGCCCGGCGAATGGGCCTGGACGACGACGACATCGCCGCCGGCTTGGCCTCCTTCCAGCCGGCCGACATGCGCCTGAACGTCATGCGCCTGGGCCAGGTGACGGTGATCAATGACTGCTATAACGCCAACCCCTCGAGCATGGCCGCGGCCATTGACGTGCTGACCGCCGCCCCCGCAGGGCGCCGCGTGCTCGCCCTCGGCGACATGCTCGAGCTGGGGGCGGAGACACGCCAGTGGCATGAGCGGATCGGCCGCCAGGCCGGCGAAGCGGGCGTCGATCTGCTCCTGGCCGTCGGACCGCACGCATCGGTTGTGATAACCGGTGCCCGCCAGGCCGGACCGGACATCCAGACGCTCGTCTACGACGACGCCGAGCAGGCGGGTGCGGCCGTTGGCGACTGGGCCAGACCCGGCGACGTCGTGCTGGTCAAAGGCTCCCGGGCCATGGCCATGGAACGCGTCGTCGAGGCCCTGCGTCAGTACACGCTGGCCGACGCTCCGGCCGCCTAGAGCGCCGGACGCCTCTCGCCGGGGCTCGGATCGGCGTGCAGGGTCGCCCGCCCCGCGTGGAGGCGGGACCAACGGCATCGAACGCGGCGCGATAGCGCACGGTGATCGCAATGCTCTATCACCTCTTCATGGCCCTGGCCGGTGGTGAGCACTACGCCCACGAAAACGTGCTCTTCCGCGGGGTCTGCGCCGCCATCTTCTGTTTCGCCGTCCTGCTCCTGGCCACCCCCAAGATCATCCGCCAGTTGATCCGCTACAAGCTCGGCGACCGTCCCGAGTTCGACCACGCCTCCCTCAACGAGCTGACCCGCGACAAAACCAGGGTCCCCACGATGGGCGGCCTGTTGATCCTCGCCGCCGTCGCGGTCTCCACGCTCCTCTTCGCCGATCCCCTCAACTACTACGTCCAGATGGGCCTGGTCTGCCTGGTCTGGCTCGGGCTGCTCGGGGCCGTCGACGACTGGTTCAAGCTCACCGCCGCAAGGCGCAGCGGAACGCGCGACGGACTCAAAAGCTACGAGAAGCTCCTCTTCCAGGTCGGGCTCGGCGTCCTGCTGGGCTACTTCGTCTACTCCGTCGGCCGGACCAACTTCGCCGTGATCACCTCGCCTTCGCTCCCGCAGGAAATCGAAGCCTATCGAATACTGGCCGTCCCCTTCTACAAGCCGGGCATCCTCATGGGCACCTTCGCCTTCATGTTCATCAGCGTGCTGGTCATCGCGGGGACCTCCAACGCCGTCAACCTGACCGACGGCATGGACGGGCTGGCCTCCGGCTGCGTGGCCTTCTGTGCCCTCGTGTTCATGATCATGGCCTACGTGGTGGGCAACGAGGCCACCGCGGCCAAACTGCTCCTGCCGCACATTCCCCAAAGCGGTGAACTGACCGTCCTCTGCGGGGCGATCATTGGCGCCACGGTGGGCTTTCTGTGGTACAATTGCCATCCGGCGCGGGTGTTCATGGGAGACACCGGGTCGCTGCCGCTGGGCGGCCTCATCGGATACGTCGCCATCGTCACGCGCCAGGAGTTGATGCTCTTGATCGCCGGCGGCGTGTTCGTCATCGAGGCCATCTCGGTGATACTGCAGGTCGGCTACTTCAAGACGACCGGCGGCCGGCGGCTGTTCCTGGTAGCACCCATCCACCATCACTTCCATGTGAGCGGGTGGACCGAGCCACAGACCGTGGTGCGTTTCTGGATCACCGCCGGGCTCTTCGCCGCCCTGGCGCTGGCCACCATCAAGCTGCGGTAGGAGACGCGATCTCAGGGTAACACCCCGGGGAGCTCGTCAGGGATGACGAAGATGGACACGCACGACCCGCCAACAACTTCAGCGGCCACCGCCATCATCCTCATAGCGGCCGCACTGATGTCGATCGGGCTGGTGATGGTCGCGTCGGCGTCGGCCAGCCTCGATTCGCCCGTCCTCCGCACCGATTTCTGGCGGGCGACCTTCGGACGGCAACTTGTGTTCGCCGCCCTCGGCCTGGCGGCCATCCTGTTTACCGCGCGGATCGGGCACCGCATGCTGCGGTGGCGACCGGGCCGCTGGTTTCAGCCCTCCGTCCTGTTCTTCGCCGTCACCATCGGTTGTCTGGCGCTGGTGCTCGTTCCGGGCATCGGCGTCATGCGAAACGGTGCCAGGCGTTGGCTGCACTTCGGCCCCCCCGATTACGGCCTCGGCTTCCAGCCCTCCGAATTGGCCAAGCTGGCCCTGGTGGTTCTCCTCGCCGCCTACCTGTCCGGGCGCCAGCATCGCCTGAGCAGCTTCTGGTCCGGCGCCCTGCCCACCGTGGCCGCCATCGGGCTCTGCGTCGGACTGGTCGGTAGCGAGGACTTCGGAACCGCCGCCCTGTTGGCCCTGGTCGGCACCCTGATGCTGCTGGCCGGCGGCGTCCGATGGAGGCACCTGCTGTTGATGGCCGCACCGGCCATCGCGGCCTTCATCGGACTGCTCTTGGCCAAGCCCTACCGCCTCCAGCGACTGACCGGTTTCCTCGACATCTGGTCCGACCCGCAGGGACAGGGCTATCACCCCATCCAATCACTGATCACCATCGCCTCGGGCGGCTGGTTCGGGACCGGACTGGGCGCAGGCGTCCAGAAGTACGGTTACCTGCCCGAGGCCCGTACGGATTTCATTTTCGCCGTCTGGTGCGAGGAGACCGGACTGGTCGGCGCCCTGCTGGTCATCCTGCTCTTCGCCACCCTGCTGTTTCTCGGAATCCGGGCCTCCGCCGCGGCGCCCACGCTTTTTGGTCGCCTGCTGGCCATCGGCGTGACCCTGATGATCACGCTACAGGCGGCCCTGAACATCGCGGTAGTGACCGCCTCGGTCCCGCCCAAGGGAATCGCCCTGCCACTGGTGTCGGCCGGCGGGTCCGGGGTCGTGCTTCTGAGCGTGGCCGTTGGGTTACTCGTTTCGGTGGCACGGGCGGGCGGCAGGCGCGGCACCATACCGCTCCAGACGGCCTCGCCCTCTTTCGTTCAGACTTCCGTGACGTAAGGAGTGAAAGCGTCGGGGTAATGGAAAGCGGACCATTAGTCGTGTTCGCCGGCGGCGGCAGCGGAGGGCACCTCTACCCCACGCTGGCCGTGGCCGACGCAATCCGCGCCCTGCTGCCCAACGCACGATTCGTCTTCTTCGGCACCAACCGGGCCATCGACGCCAGCGTGCTGGCCCCCTACGGCGGCCAGCTCGTCCGCCAGCGCGTGCGCCCCATGCCCAGACGACCCTGGCACGTCCCCGGCTTCGTCACCGGCTGGTTCTCCTCCACCCGTCTCTGTCGGCGATTCCTCCGCGAGCATCGCCCCATCGTTGTCCTGGGCAGCGGCGGGTTCGCAGCCGCTCCGCCCATCCTGGAAGCCGCCCGGGCCGCAATCCCCACCGCACTGCTCAACCCCGACGCCCTCCCCGGAAAGGCCAACCGCCTGCTCGGCTCACGGGTGGATGCCGTGTTCGTCCAGTGGCCCGAGACCGCCGACGCCTTCAACGGTCGGACATCGGTTCACGTCACCGGCTGCCCGGTGCGACCCGAGTTCAAGCAGGTCCGCCGCGACCAGGGGCTCGAACACTTCGGGCTCGACCCCGACAAGAACGTCCTACTGGTAACCGGCGCATCGCAGGGGGCTCGATCGATCAACCGGGCCATGACGGCCGCCGCTGCGGAACTGGCCCACAACGGCATCTGGGACCACTGGCAGCTCCTGCACCTCACCGGCTCGCGGGACCAGTCGCCCGCGGCCGAGGCCTACCGCGCAAGGGGAATCACCTTCCGCGTGGTCGATTTCACCCGACACATGGCTCTGGCCCTGGCGACCGCGGATCTGATCCTCTCGCGGGCCGGCGCCTCGACCCTGGCCGAGATCACCGCCCTGGGTCGCCCCTCGCTGCTGATGCCCTATCCCCATCATCGCGATCAGCACCAGGTCGCCAACGCCCGGGTGCTGGTCAAGCTCGGCGCCGCCCGAATGCTGCTCGACCGAGTCGAGCCGCGGCGCAACCTCCCAGCATTGGCGGAGCAGCTCTCTCGCTTGATGAACGACGAGGCCGGGCGCACGCGCATGGCCGACGCCGCCCGGCGCGCCGGCACCACCAACGCCGCCGCGACCGTAGCGCAACATTTGCTCGCCTTGGCCGGCGTCGACGCCCACCGCGAGCCCAACGAATCGATGGAGAAAACGTGTCTGGCGGGTCGATAAAAACGGTTGAGCAGGGGTGTGCGGTGCGCGGGGTTCAGTCGGCTCCTCGCATGGATACCCAACCTGCCGGGCAACGCTGCGGTCAGCCGACGGGCCGGTCCGCGGGGAACAAAATGATTGCGCCAATGTCGTCCGAGACGACCTGCGATTGGGCCGACGATCCCGGTCTGCGCACCGGTTCGCGCGTCCATCTGATCGGTATCGGCGGTTGCGGCATGCGCGCCGCTGCGGGCCTGCTGCTGCACAGCGGACTACGCGTCAGTGGATCAGACCAGAGCGACTTCGCGGGCCTGGGCGACTTGGTGGCCGCCGGGGCGACGGTCCACGTCGGGCACAGCGCCGCCCACCTGCCCGATGACCTCGATCTGCTGGTCATCAGTGCCGCCATCCCCGAGGCCAACCCCGAACTGCACGAGGCCCGACGACGCGGCTGCCCGATCATCACCTATGCCCAACTCGTCGGTCGACTGATGTCCAGGCGCCAAGGTGTCTCCATCGCCGGCACGCACGGCAAGAGCACCACCACCGCCCTGACCGCCCACATCTACCGCACCGGCGGATTGGACCCCTCCTTCATCGTCGGGGCACACAGCGATCAACTCGGCGGCAGCAGCGGTGTGGGCAAAGGGCCCCATTTCATCGTCGAGTCCTGCGAATACGCCCGCTCTTTCCTGCACCACCGCCCCGTGCTGGCGGCCATCCTCAACATCGAGAAGGAACACCTGGACTGCTATACGGACCTGCCCGACATCGTGGCCGCTTTTGCCGCCTTCGCCGACAGCGTGAGCCCGGACGGCCTGCTGATCGCACGGCACGACGACGCGAACGTCGCCCAGGCAACACGGCAGGCCGCGGCACCTGTCGAAACCTTCGGAATCGAGCCCAGCGCCTGCTGGACGGCCACCGACCTGCGCGCCGACCAGGGACGCTATTCGTTCGCCGTTCATTACCGCCAGCGCAAGCTGTTTGAAACCGCCCTCGACCTACCCGGCGAACACAACGTCACCAACGCCCTGGCCGCGGCGGCTTTGGCCTTCCACGGCGGCGTGGCACCGGACGCGATCGCCCAGGCCATTCGCACCTACCGGGGCATCGACCGCCGGATGAGCGTCCGAGGCACCGGCGGCGGCGTGACCGTCGTCGACGACTACGCCCACCACCCCACCGAGATTCGTGCCACCCTGCACGCCGCCCGATGCCGCTTCCAACCCCGCCGAACCTGGGTCGTCTTTCAGCCCCACCAGCACTCACGAACCAGGCTGCTCATGGACGAGTTCGCCGGCTGTTTCACCGAGGCCGACATCGTACTGGTCTCCGACATCTATTCCGTCCGCGACAGCGACGAGGAACGACGCAAAACCAAAGCGGACGATCTGGTCTCACGAATCCACGCCGGCGGAGGACAGGCACGATACCTGCCCACGCTCGAGCAGGTCGCCTCGCATCTGATCGAACAGGTAACCTCCGGCGACCTGGTCATCACCATGGGCGCCGGCGACGTCTGGAAGGTAGCCGATGAGTTGGCTCAACGGGTTACAGGGCCGAATCGAGCATGATGCCCCCCTGGGCGCCCTGACCTGGTACGGGCTGGGAGGCCGGGCGCGGCACCTGCTGCACCCCACCGGACCGCGCGAACTGGGCCAGGTGCTCCAGCACGCTCGGGACGACGGCCTGGCCACCAAGGTGCTCGGCGCCGGCGCCAATGTGTTGATCACCGACGACGGCTTCGACGGCGTCGTGATCCGGCTGGACGATCCTTCCTTCAAGCGGATCAGCATCGACGGCCGGACCGTCCGCGTTGGCTGCGGGGCGGAACTCATGACCCTGGTGCGACAATGCAGCCAACGGGGATTGGCCGGCCTGGAAGGCCTCGCCGGAATCCCCGGCACCGTCGGCGGCGCCATCCGAATGAACGCCGGCGGCCGCCACGGGGAGATCGGCGACGTCGTCGAGTCCGTCGAGGTGCTGACGCCCGGCCTGGACCAACGCGTCCTGACCAGGGAGCAGGTAGGGTTCGCCTACCGGCACACCGAACTGGGCGACTCCATCGTCACCGCTGCCACCCTGCGCCTCCAGGAATCCGAGCCCCGCAAGGTCTACGCCCGCTTCCAGGAGATCTGGCGAGCCAAGAAGGCCGCCCAACCAATGACCGAGCGAAGCGCCGGCTGCATCTTCGCCAATCCGCCGGGCGACTCGGCCGGTCGCTTGATCGACCGCGCCGGCCTCAAGGGCACCAGGTGCGGCGGGGCCCGCGTCTCCGAACGGCACGCCAACTTCATCGTCGCCGACCCGGGCGCCACCGCGGCCGACGTGTTGCAACTGATCGACCGGGTCCGCCAGACCGTGCGCCAGCAGTTCGGTACCGAGCTGGAGTTGGAAATCGATATCTGGTAACCCCCGCGTCGCGAGCAACGGGAGGAAAAGGAGTTCCGCCGATGACTCAACTGGCCAAACCTCCGGACGATTCGGCCTCAAAGCCCGTTCGGAAACAGAAGACCTTGGACCTGACCGTGCTGGCCGGCGGTCCCAGCGCCGAACGCGAGGTCAGCCTGCAGAGCGGCGCCGCCGTGACGGCGGCGCTCGTGCGGCTCGGCCACCGCGTCAACGTGCGCGACATCAACCCGGAGAATCTCTCCGCCTTGGACGTTCCGGCTGATTTCGTCTTCATCGCCCTGCACGGTGCCTTCGGCGAGGACGGACAGGTGCAGGACCTGCTCGCTCGCCGAGGCATCGCCTTCTGCGGGTCCGACGCCGCCGCATCGGCGCTGGCCATGAACAAGGCCGCCGCCAAAGCACGCCTGGTCGAGGCCGGAGTGCCCACGCCACGCTACCACGTCTTTCGGCACCCCCGGGCCCGGTGTGCGGCCGATCGGTTGGGCTGCTGGCGACTCCCCGTGGTCATCAAACCGGTCAATTCCGGCAGCAGCGTGGACACCTACATCGCCCGCGACGCTTTCGCCTTCCAGTCCATGCTCGAGCGGGTCAGCGGCAGACACGGCACCGCCCTCATCGAGCAGTACGTCCACGGGCCGGAGCTGACCGTCGGCATCATCGGCGATCAGGCCTTGCCCGTCTGCCAGATCCGAACCAGACGCGAGTTCTACGATTACCAGGCCAAGTACATCGACGACGACACCGAATACCTCTTCGACATCGACCTGCCGGCCGACCTGCTCCGCCGCATTCAGGACCTCAGCGTCAAGGCCCACGACGCTCTCGGCTGCCGCGACTTCTCCCGCGTGGACTGGATGGTCGACGCCCGAACCCTCGAGCCCTACGTCCTCGAGATCAACACCATCCCCGGCTTTACCAGCCACTCCCTGCTCCCCAAGGCCGCGGCCCGCGTCGGCATCAGCTTCGACCAGCTCTGCCAGCGGATCATCGAGTTAGGGTTGGCCCGACACGGAAGGTGATGCGCCGGGTGAGCACCCGGCAGGACCGCATGGCCAAGCGCAAGCGCAGCAAAAAGAAGTCGGCCGCAAAGGCCGGCGACAAAGGCGTGTGGGCCGGGCTCGATCCGCAGAAGAAGCGCCGGGCACTGCGGGTCGCCGCCGCGGTCATCGCCTTCGGCGCGGTCGCCGTGGGGGCCGCCGCCGGCTTGCGCCAGCTCGACCGGCAGGTCCACGCTCTGCCGCACTTCGGCGGGCCGCCCGACATCGTTCTCCAAGACGTCCCCGAGGGCCTCGATCCCATCATCCGCCAGGCACTCACGCCGGTCCTGGACGCCGACTGGAGCGAGCCGGCACTCTGCGACCGCATCGGGCGCCAACTCGAAGCCAACGCCTGGGTTCGCAAGGTCGACAGCGTCCGACGCCTACCGACCGGCCGAATCGCTATCCACTGCGTCTACCGCACGCCCATGGCCCTGGTCCAAACCGGAGGCGAGTTCATCCTGATTGACCAACAGGCCGTTCGGCTGCCGGGCAGTTACCCCTACCACGCCTCCTGGCCCCTCATCCAGGGCGTCGCCGGAGTTCCGCCTCCTGCCGGCCGGACCTGGGAAGCCCCCGACCTCAGCGCCGCCGTCGCCGTGCTCGACCGCCTCGCCGCGGAGCCCTTTGCCGACCAGTTGACGGCCGTCCTGGTTCACAACTTCCACGGGCGGATCGACGCCAGGGAGGCACACATCGAGCTGGCCACCGACCGCGCCGGAGGACGCATCATCTGGGGCTCCGCCCCGGGCGAGGAGGTCGCCGAGAACACGGCCGACCAGAAACTGGCCATTCTTCGCCGAAACCACGAGCTGTACGGCCGGATCGACGCCGGGCGGCAGGTGATCGACGTTACCATGTTTCCGGACCGGTTCACCACGCCGACCGAGGCAGCAGCCGGCGGCGGACGGCTGGGACGCGGACAAAACCCGGCCTAGAATACGAAATATCGCTCCGGGTCCGGCGAATCCACTGCTGGAGAAGATTCCGTTCCGATAGGACGAGTCGCCATGAACGGGCTATCGCAGATTCTGGAACAGGTAAACCGCTTCGCCGAGCAGCACGTGCCGGCCGAGATGCTCCAGCCCGTCGTGCCGGCTGCAGTCCTCCTGCTCGCTGTAGGCGTGGTGATCAGCGTCCTGGGGGCCAAGCTGACTCGCCCGGCCCTGACCGCCGGCTTCGGCGTCTGCGGAGCGATGGCCGGCGGCAAGTTTGCCTGCCTCACCGGATTGCCCGTCCCCATAACCGTAATCGGTGCCGCACTGATCGCCGGCGGCGTCGGCTTCCTGTTGTACCGACTGTGGATCGGGGTGGGAGCGGCCATTATCCTGGCGGTGATCGCCCTGTCGGCCTTCGGCTACGTCCGAATCCTGCCGGAACTGGACACCTTCCAGCCCGCGGGCATCACAGCCGCCGCCGACGGCGCCGCCGTGGCGTTCGAACTCCCCGAGCCCGAGGAACAGGCGGCCTACTTGCAGGAAAGCCCACAGGAATGGCTGCATAGCTTCTGGAACCACGTCACCAGCCGCCAGCCCTCTGTGCAGACCAAACTGGCCACCATCACCGCGGGAGCCGCCCTGCTCGGCCTGCTACTGGGCGCCATTCTGGCCCGGCCTACGCTGATCCTGTACACCTCACTGGCCGGCACTGCGTTGGTCATCTCCGGCCTGGGTCTTTTGACCGCCAATCTGCATCCCGAGCTTTATCGGTCCGCACTGGATCATCCCAGGCTGCTTGCCGGTGCGGGTATCGGACTGCTGCTGTCCTCGCTGGTCCTGCAGGCCCGGCTGTTCCGCCGCCCTCCCGCTCCGCCGCCATCGCAACCGGCCCCCAAAGCCAGCCGATAGAACAGTCGGCACAAACCGCCTTGCCTCACTGAATGGCACTTGCCAGTCGGGGGTCTGATCCATGGTCACGACCGTTCAGAGTTGGGTGCTCTACCTGCAGCAGAGTGGCGCGCTGCTCGGCCTGCCCCTGTTGTTGACCGGTGTGGTTCTGGCATGGGGCGGATGGCGCATCCGCAAAGGCGCCATTCCAATCAGCTACGGGCTCGCCGGAATCCTGATCGCCTTGATGCTCGCCAAGGGGCACGACCCGCAGTGGTTCTACGCCCTGGCCGGTTTCATCGTCATGACCCTGATCGGGTTCCTGTTGCGTGAGCGAGCCGCCGGATTCCTGGGCGGCTTGATCGGCGCCGGAATCGTCAACTACGCCGCCGAGCACTTCGGGCTCAGCGGGCCCGTGCTCTGGGTGGTCACCGCCATCGGCATGGCGGTTTTTTCGGCCTTGAGCTTCATCGACCTGCGGCAGGTCGTTATCCTGATCACTTCCTTTGAAGGAGCCGTGCTGGTCGTCTCGGCCGGAGCCGCCTTTTTCGCCCACGTGCCCTGGGTCGCAGAGCGGTTCCGCGGCACCACCGGCGGTTGGTCACTCGTCGCCGCCTTCGTGCTGCTCGTGCCAACCGTCATCGGCAGCCTGGTGCAGATGGCCGACGCCAAGCAGCAGGACTGCGGCGTCATCGAGTGGTAGAACGCTCGCACCGGACCGGCTCCAGACCGACAACCGTCGTCCAATTTGAGCCCGGACCACCGTGCACACCCGGCACATCGGCGTCGGTCTGGATGACCTCCCACTTCCCGCCCGGGACGCCTCCACCACGCCATCCCACGCCGTTCCGGCTTATCGGGCTTGAGCCCGCACGCTACCGACCGTATGATAGAGCAGAGACACACGAGCAGGGTACGCTCGGGTCGGGAGAAACACAGGAGGTGTCGCCTTCCCAACGGCAGCAGCGGTCAACCCGAACAGAGATCGGGGATCGGGGCTCGATTGCAGTGTCCTGATGCTCAACGCCCATTATGTAGCCCTGCGGGTCATCAACGCCCGCCGGGCATTCTCTCTACTCTTCAAGCATGACCACAGGGATCGCCCCCTCGCCGAGGTCGTCAGCGTCGAGGACGGGCAGTACACCTCCTACGATTTCGACGACTGGCGCGAACTCAGCGAACTCCGGCGACAGTTCGAGCCCTTCAAGCACGACTGGGTCCGCACCGTCCGCTTCAGCATCGTCGTCCCACGCATCATCCGCGTGCTCAGCTACCGAAAGCTCCCCCGCCAGGAGATCAAGTTCAACCGACGCAACATCTACGCCCGCGACCAGAACCGCTGCCAATACTGCGGCCACCGCTTCAGCACCTCCGAACTCAGCCTGGATCACATCCTGCCCCGATCCCGCGGTGGCCCCAACACCTGGGACAACGTCGTGGCCTGCTGCGTCACCTGCAACGTCCGCAAGGGCGGCCGGACGCCCGACGAGGCTGGCCTCCAGCTCATCCATCAGCCGGTCAAACCTCGCCGCAGCCCCGTCGTCAACTTCAGCCTCTCCAGGTCCAAGTACAGCTCCTGGCAGCAGTTCCTCGATCACGCCTACTGGAACGTCGAACTGAAATAACCCAAACCCGCCGCCCCCGCCCGGACCCTTCGCAGCTTGTCATCCCCGCCCTTTTCCGCCAGACTTGAACTGACTGATTGGAGCGTGGCGAGCCGCGAACTTCAGTTCGCGCGGACGTCCACAAGCATGCGAGCCGCGAACTTCAGTTCGCGCGGACCTTCATAGACGGTAGGCGACCGGCTCTCGCTGGCTCTTCCGCGCGAACCGAAACTCGCGCTTCAACGGAATTTCCGATGCTTCGAACGACAGAATCGCGCACTGTGAGAAACAGACTTCGCCCCGCCATGGGATTCCCACACACGACCGCTCGGCGCCGATACATCCTGGCGGCCACCCTGGCAGCCCTTCTCGCAACCGGCTGCGAGAAGCAGACAACACCGCCGCCCAAAGACGGCCCCGCATCGCTACCCGCCGAACGACCACGCCCGGCCCCCGCACAGCGGCCTGTTCACCGCGCCGCCCTCCTCCTGGCCCAGGCCCAGTTCGAACAGAAGCTCGGTGCGGACGGCAAGATCCAAACCGTGCCCGGCGCCGCCAAGCTGACCTTCGCCTACCCCGACGGCGATGGCTGGACGTCCGAAATACTCGAAGACCCCGACAGCAACGTCTTCCACAAGGCCATGCCCTTCGACGTGCCCGGTGGACTCCCCGGCATCCTCACCATCGGCGCCAACGAGGCCCCCAAGCCGGCCATCGCCAAAATCTGGCGCCGGACCCGAAGCGGGTGGACTGGCGTCATCCTGTCACAGGCCACGTTCGACGGCCGTTTCAACCGTTACCGCGACGTCGAGATCGCCGACGTGACCGGTGACGCCCAACCCGAAATCGTCATCGCCACCCACGACCAGGGCGCCGTCGGTGTGCTCGAGAAGAAGGGCCAGCGCTGGGAGGCCACCCTCATCGACCAGGCCCTCAACACCTTCGTCCACGAGATCGAGATCGGCGACGTGGACGGCGACGGCCTCAACGAAATCTTCGCCACACCCAGCGCACCCAATCGCCGCGACAACACGCTCCAGCCCGGCCAGGTGATCATGTACCGCTACGACGGCCGGCAATTCACCCGGCAAGTGGTGGACGCTTTCGAAGACCGCCACGCCAAGGAGATCCTGATCGCCAACGTCCTCGGCCCCGGACCGCCGAACCTCTACGCCGTCGTCGAGCCCCGCTACAACAAGGACGCCGCCCCCACCGATGACGGCCCGCCGGTCGAGATCAAGGAGTACCGCTTCACCAACCCCGACCCCGACCCCGACCCCGAGCCCGGCCCCGAGCCCGCCGCCAACGTGATCGCCACCGTGATCGCCACGCTACCCGACAAGAAGTGCCGCTTCCTCCACGCCGGCGACGTGGACGACGACGGCCAGGTCGAGCTGGTCGCCTCGGCCTTCAAGTCCGGCCTCTGGATGATCAAACACACCGACAGTGGCTGGGAAACCCACCTGATCGACGCCGACTCCAGCGGCTACGAACACGCCTCGACCCTGGCCGACCTCGACGGCGACGGCCACCTGGAAATCTACGTGGCCGACGACAACGGCCACCGCCTCCGCCGCTACCGCTGGACCGGCCAGGACTTCGACCGAACCGACCTGCTCGACCTCACCAAAGGCGACATCACCTTCGGCCTGACCCCCTGCCTCAACCCCAGATGCCTCACCGCGCCACAGTAGCGGCCTGCGTCCTCGCAGGCCGGCTGGGTGGCATAGGTCCGCGAAGCGGACCCGTGGCGGGTGGCATGGCCCACGCTCGCGTGGCCATGTTCGGCGGGTGGCATGGGTCCGCCAAGCTGACCCGTGGAGCGCGTACCGCCCTGCACCCTCGCCGGCCGTCGAACAAGTGCGCGTAGCGGCCGGCGTCCTCGCCGGCCGTGTAGCGCCCTGCGCCCCCGCCGCCCGACCCCGTACCGCCCCCCCCCGCCACCCCGATCAGTACCGCGAGCGTCAGCGACCGGCCCACCCCCGGCGCCGTGATCATCTCCGCCCTCGCCATCGTTGCAGCCGTGAATGGGTGAAGGCGTGAGACACACAGACGATGCGTGGCCCCGGGTTCCAACGCCGCCAAGATCCCATACTCGTTGACACCGCCCATTCCGCACGGCGATAATGCGGCCCGGGCGCCGCTGTGGCGGTCAACTCGCATTGGAGCAAGCTCTTATGGCCAACGACTCTATCCCGCGCCCGACCGCCCCGTTCCGCGCCTGGCGGGACAACTTCGTCAAGTTCGTCAACGGCCACCTGGCCGCTTCGGGGCTCGCGCCCGGGGAGCATGACCCATGAGACGTCCGACCGCATTGGATTTGTTCAGCGGCTGCGGGGGATTGACCGAGGGGTTGAAGCAGGCGGGTTTCCGAGTGCTGGGCGCCGTCGAAATAGACAAGGTCGCCGCACAGACCTACCGCTTGAATCACCCCACTGTCCATCTGTGGCGCCGGAACATTCTCAGCCTATCCGTTCCCGAGGTCATGCGCACACTCGGCCTCAAGCCCGGCCGGCTCGACCTTCTGGCAGGCTGTCCTCCTTGCCAGGGTTTCTCCACGTTGCGTACGCTTAACGGCTCCCGCTCCATAGAGGACCACCGCAACGATCTGGTCCTGCAATTGCGGCGCTTCGTGAGGCGCCTGCGCCCCAAGACGGTGATGCTCGAGAACGTCCCGGGCTTGGCCGCCGACCGCCGGATGGACGCGCTCGTTGCCGAACTCGAGTCGTGCGGCTACCTGGCACACTACAGAGTATGCGACGCCGCCGATTACGGAGTCCCACAACGCCGCAGGCGCGTTATTCTCCTCGCAGCGAGAGACGCCAAGCCGCGATTCGCCCGAAAGTCGCGTACCCGCAAGACCGTCCGCGACGCAATCGGGTCGCTCCCCCCTCCGGGCGACAGTGGCGACCCGATCCATGACCTGCCGGAAACTCGTAACACACGGGTCAGCCGACTTATCCGCCGCATCCCTAAGAACGGCGGCAGCCGAACCGATCTGCCCGACTCCGCCCAGTTGCCCTGTCATAAGAGTTGCGACGGCTTCAAGGACGTGTACGGCCGCATGGCTTGGGACAACGTCGCCCCAACGATCACGACGGGATGTTTCAATCCGTCGAAAGGCCGTTTCTTGCACCCCGACCAAGACCGCGGCATCACGATGCGGGAAGCCGCCCTTCTACAGTCGTTTCCACCAGCCTACAAACTCACGACCGCCTGCGGGAAAACCAGAATAGCTCAGTTATTGGGGAATGCTCTCCCGCCTGAGTTTGTTCGCCGCCATGCCATTGCCCTCTCCAGATGCATCGGTTCCACGGAGGACTAAAGAAGTGAGCGACTTCACAGAAGACAGCCTTCACATGACATTTGATGGCCGCATAATCGACCATCTTGGGATTCAGATGTACCAGAGCCCAACGGCGGCGATCGCAGAGTTGATTGCCAATGCATGGGATGCAGTCGCCAACAGTGTCCAGGTTGTCTTGCCCGAGCGGATAGATTCTAACGCCGTAATTACAATAGCAGACGACGGGATTGGAATGACGTTCAACGAGTGCCAACAGAGATTCTTGAACGTGGGTTACTGCCGGAGACCCACGGCGACCGAGCCTAGCGCCGATGTGCGTCCTGTACTTGGCCGCAAGGGCATCGGCAAGTTCGCCGGGTTCGGCATAGCCGATATTCTTCACGTAGACACTACCAGCAAGGCTACAGGCGAAAGGACGACCTTTGAGCTGGATGTAAATTCACTGCGACGTGATGAGTACATCGGCCCAGGTCGGAACATCGATGCAAAGCGATACCCTTCGGGTCGCAAGCACGGTACCGTCATCACGCTCAAATCACTCAAACTTAAACGCCGAACTCCATTGAAGCAGTTTCGTCGAAGCATGTCGCGCCGATTTCTCTTGCTCGAGCGCGCGAACGAGTTCAGAGTGTCCGTAAACGGCGAGCCTATCCCTCAAGACGCAGATACCGAAGCCATCGAGTACGTCTTTCCTCGGGACTATCCACATGGCAAGAGACCTGGGGGCGTACGTGTTGAGGGTGACGGCACCTGGGGGATCGAAACGCTGCCGAATTCTCAGACGATCCGGTGGTCGATCCGGTTCTACAGGGACCCAATAGACGAAGATGAGCTGTGCGGAATATCAGTGTTTGCTGGTGTCAAACTGGCACAGCGCCCCTTTTTCTTCAATCTTTCGGGTGGCCTCGGGGGCCAGCATGGTCAGCAGTACATGAGCGGCATTGTCAAGGCCGACTACATCGACCAGCTGAGTGAGGATATAATCGCCACGGAGCGTCAGCGGATCAATTGGGAACACGCGGAGGCAATCCCGTTGGAAGAATGGGGCAAGAACCGAGTGAAGGAGCTACTGAGACTTTGGCGGGACATGCGTGGCGAAGCAAAGCGACGCATGCTTGAGGACAAAGTCGCAGTGTTCTCAGATCGCTTGGAGAAGCTGCCCAGGCACGAACAACGTACAGTGAAAAGAGCACTGGTCAAAATAGGGAGCATAGAGGCTCTAACAAACCAGCAATTTGAAAGTCTTGCGCTCGCAATTCTACTGGCTTGGGAGCAGGGACGATTACGGGAGCTTATTGATGCGATCGCGGACCGCGACGATCTCAGCCCGGATAAATTTCTTGAGCTTCTTACCGAGGCCGACGTGCTTGTTGCGCTGAACATCGCCGAAGTCATAAAGAGCAAGATTGAGGCGATTCACGGACTGCGGCGCTTGGTGGAGCGGAATGAACTCGAAAACGCAGTGCGAGACTACATTTCCGAACGTCCCTATTTGCTCGATCCGAAGTGGGAAACATACACGAGAGAACGACGAGTGGAGGGGATTCTCGCAACGGCCGCTGAGGACGCCAAACTGACCGGGGACGTGTACAAGGGTCGAGTGGACCTGGCACTCAGCAGTGGCAATTGTCTGTTGGTTGTGGAGTTTATGCGGCCGGGCTTGGCACTCGACTACGACCATCTAAGCCGGATCAAGAGATACATGAACATCATCAGAGCGAAGCTCAGAGCGGAGTCGAGCTTGGGGTTTAAGGTGCTTGAGGGCCTTGTAGTGGCAGACAAGCTGGAGAAGAAAGCTGACATCCAGGAGGAACTCGAGGACTTGAAGAGCCGTGCTATATGCGCCTCCTCGTGGGACACCCTTCTGCGGAGCGCCGAGAATACGTGGCGGGAGTTTATGGAGATTGTCGCCGGTCGCGCTCCCTCGGACGACCGAGTCAAGGCACTGGCCGAAGTGTGTAATGACGGATAACCTAACACGCGAACAGCGCAGCTTCTGCATGTCGCGTGTGAAGGGCAAGGACACGAAGATAGAGCAACGTGTTCGGTCCGCTCTGCACCGGCGAGGGCTGCGGTTCCGGAAGCATGTCGCGACCCTGCCGGGAAAGCCTGATGTCGTTTTCCTGGCTCGGCGCGTCGTCGTGTTCATCGACGGTGATTTTTGGCACGGCTATCGATTCCCGGCCTGGGAGCACACGTTATCGCGGTTTTGGCGCAGGAAGATCGCGGAAACGCGCGTCCGCGATCAGCGCAACTTCCGGTGCCTGCGACGCGCCGGCTGGCGCGTGATCCGGCTCTGGCAACACCAAATCGAAGAAGACCTTAACGCCTGCCTCGATCGCATCCACGCGGCGATGACCGACCTCGATGACTCTCCGCGGGCTTCGCATGCCGCTCGTCAGCCTCGGACCTGACCCATCCCCCGCCTCGCAGCCCTGCTCCCGCTGCCCCCCGCCGCGAAAAAAAAATCGCGGTTTTTGACCCCGCCAGCCCCGTTTTCCGCAAACCGCACCCCCTGAAGGTGATCGGGCGCCAAGTTATAGGGGTAGAGGAACGCAACCCTCAGGCACGGCTGCGCGTAGCCGACGCCACCGGAGGCCGACAGTCAAAGGGCCACGGGCACGAGACGCGCACGGCAGGCACCCAACGCACCGGGCCAATACCCAACGCACGGGTGCGCCCGACCGAACGGAGGTGACACGGACAGATCCGTCCCATGACACAACTGAATAAGCTCGCTGGTGCCCAAAGCCCGCGGCGCGTGTCAGTCCCGACAACTCAGATCGGCCTGCACGCTCGCCAAGAGCCCGACCCCCCGATAGGATACGCCGCTTTGTCGCGGCCAGCCCCCCATCGCACCGATGGGACGGAGCGCCGGGAGGACGCACCGGGCGCGACCTATAGAAAGCGGGCGTCATGAAGATCGGGATTCGTCGCGAAGACAAGAGCCGTTGGGAGGCCCGCGTTCCGCTGGTGCCGGACGTGGTCCGGCGACTCATCCGCGACCAGGCCGTCGAGTTCCAGGTGCAGTCGTCGACGATCCGGGCGTTTCCCGACGATGCATTCCGCGAAGCGGGCGCCCGGGTGGTGGAAGACCTGGCGGACTGCCCCGTCATCCTGGGCGTGAAGGAAATCCCGGTGGAGCGGCTCGAGGCCGGGAAGACGTACGTCTACTTCGCCCACGTGATCAAGGGGCAGCCGGTCAACATGCCGGCGCTGCGGCGGCTGATGGAGTTGGGCTGCCAACTGATCGACTACGAGAAGATCACGGACGACAAGAACCGCCGGCTGGTGTTCTTCGGCGACTTCGCCGGGCAGGCCGGCATGATCGACACGCTGTGGACCCTCGGCCGGCGCCTGGACCACGAGGGCGTCAAAAACCCGTTCAGCCGGGTCCGCCAGGCGCATGAGTACGATGACCTGGCGCACGCGCAGCGGGAGATCGCGGCCGTCGGGGAGAGCATCCGCCGCGACGGGCTGCCGGAGGCGCTCCGGCCGCTGGTCTGCGGGTTCGCGGGGTACGGGGCGGTGTCGCGCGGGGCGCAGCGGATCTACGACCTGCTGCCGGTGGAAGAGATCCGGCCGGAGGACCTGGCGGCGGTTCCCGCCTCTGACCGGGCGACGCCCGGCTCGGATGGGGTGGTGGCCGCATCGGACCGGGCGGTGTTCAAGGTCGTCTTTCGCGAAGAGCACATGGTGGAGCGGATCGACGCGTCGGCCCCGTTCGAGCTTCAGGAGTACTACAAGCAGCCGGAGCGTTATCGGGCCGCCTTCTTCCCGCACGTTCGGCATCTGACGCTGCTGATGAACTGCATCTACTGGGAGACGAAGTACCCCCGGCTGATCACGCGGGAGCAGTTCGGGGAGCTGTATGCCGACCCGGCGGGCGCGCGGCTGCGGGTCATCGGCGACATCACCTGCGACATCGACGGGTCGTTGGCCTGCACCACGCGGGCGACCGAGCCGGGCAACCCGGTGTACGTATACGATCCGGCCACGGGTCAGACCCGCGACGGGGTGGCCGGCACCGGGCCGGTGGTGCTGGCGGTGGACTTCCTGCCGTGCGAGCTGCCGGTGGATGCCTCGAACTACTTCAGTGCCTCGTTGGCTCCGTTCATTCCCGGGCTGGCGCGGGCCGATTTCGCCGGCGAACTGGCCGCCAGCGGGCTGCCGGCCGAACTCCAACGGGCAACCATCGTCTACCGGGGCGAATTGACGCCCCCCTACCGCTATCTCGAAGCGCACGTGAAATGAACGGTCTCGTCCGGCACTGTGCTGGCACGGATCGTGCAGCAAAATCGGTCTTGATTCGAGGGAATTGTGCGCCCCATCCGGCGCAGGAGGTTATGCGATGAAGAAGGTCCTCGTTCTCGGTGCCGGGCTGGTGGCTCGTCCGCTGGTGCGATACCTGCTTGGCCAGCCGGACTTCGCGGTTACCGTGGCCAGCCGAACCGTCCGCAAGGCCGAGGCCCTGGTCGGCGGCCACCCCCAGGGCAAGACCCTGCCGCTGCTGGCCAAAGAGACGGAGAAGCTGGAAGGGCTGATCGGGGAGCACGATCTGGCGGTCAGCCTGCTGCCGGCGCCTCAGCACCCGGTGGTGGCGGACCTGTGCGTGAAACACCGCAAGCACATGGTTACGACCTCGTACCTGTCGCCCAAGATGACGGCCCTGGACAAGCCGGCGCGTGAGGCGGGCGTGATGATCCTCAACGAGATCGGGGTGGACCCGGGGATCGATCACATGTCGGCCATGCGGATCATTCACGACATCCAGCGGCGTGGCGGCAAGGTGGTCAGCTTCAAGTCCTACTGCGGCGGGCTGCCGGCTCCGGAAGCGAACGACAACCCCTGGGGCTACAAGTTCTCCTGGAGTCCGCGAGCGGTCTGCACGGCGGGCAAGAACAACGCCCGGTACCTGCAGGACGGCAAGCTGGTCGAGGTTCCCGGGCCCGAGCTTTTCGCCCACCACCACACGGTGGAGGTGGCAGGACTGGGCACGCTGGAGGCTTATCCCAACCGGGACTCGCTGGGGTACATGGACCTGTACGGTCTGGCGGACATCGAGACGATGTTCCGCGGCACGTTCCGGTACCAGGGTTGGTGCGAGACGCTGAAGAAGGTGGTGGACCTGGGCCTGCTCGAAGAGACGCCGGTGACCTATCCCGCGGGGACGACCTGTGCGCAGTTCACGGCCGGCCTGCTGAAAGGCACGCCGACCGGCGATCTTCGCCAGGACCTGGCCGGACAACTGGGCCTGGAGAAGTCGTCGCCGGTGCTGGACCGGTTCGAGTGGCTTGGGCTGCTCAGCGACGAGCCCATCGCCGTTACCGGGAAAGAGACCACACCGCTGGACGTGCTGGCGGCCTGCATGGCCGAGAAGATGCCCTACCGGCCGGGCGAGCGTGACATGATCGCCCTGTGCCATTACTTCCTTGCCCGGTTCCCGTCGGCGGGCGATGAGCGGATCACCTCGACGCTGATCGACTACGGCCAGCCGGACGGTGATTCGTCGATGGCCCGCACGGTGAGCCTGCCTGCGGCGGTGGCGGCGAGGCTGATCGTGACCGGAGAGGTGTCTATGCCGGGGGTCCACATTCCGGTCGATCCGAGGATCTACAACCCGATCCTGGACGAGCTGGGCACCATGGACATCCGCTGTATCGAGAAGACGACGAGGCTTTAAGCCGGGTCGGCGCAGGCGTCCCTTCTTAGGCAGCAGCGGCGCGTCAGCAGGACGCGCCGGGGGCCAATCCCGATTGTCTCGATTGAAGGTAGCTCGCCCGGTTGGGCATGCGCTGGATGGAGCACGATCTCGGCGACCCGACGGGCTATGTCCGCCGAATCCGCGTCCGCGGCTGCTGAAGTGTCAGGAACGCGTTGCGCGGAGCGGTGAGTTCTTGACGGCGTTTCTCCTGCTCCGCTTCCCGGCGTCGCTGGTTGCGCTGCTGAATTCGGTTGACCACCAGGAGCAAGCCGCACAGCACCACGGCGATGATCAGGGCGACAATGACGGTCTGCACGCCATCGGCCGACGTCCGCTCGGCGAAGTGCTCGTGCACCGCTCCGACGCGCTCATCCGGGCTGATGAATTGGGCGAGAATCGTGGATGACATTCTCGGACCTCCGACACTCGGTCCCCCTCGCCGGTACGAGGGTCCTTCATACCCCTCTATCAGCCGTATCGGCGAGTCACCGCAGCCCCTTCAGCAAAAGGGCGCACGGTCGATGGCCCGTCCACCTGCCGTGGGGGGGCCCCGGCTGACGGCCGCTGGGTCCGTTTGCATCCCGCCCCGATCACGGACACAATAGCGGACCCGGGCAGGCGGCGCCGCCAGAGGGCCGTCACCGGCGAAGACCCGAAGGAGAAAGGAAAGCATGAAGATCCACGAGTATCAGGCTCGAGAGTTGTTGGTCGATGCGGGCGTTCCGGTTCCGGCTTCCAAGGTCGTGGAGAGTGCCGCCGACGCGGTGGCTGCCCACGAGTCCATGGGTGGCACGGTGGTGGTCAAGGCCCAGGTCTTTGCCGGCGGTCGGGGCAAGGCCGGCTTCGTCAAGCTCTGCAAAACTCCGGACGAGACCCGTACCGCGGCCGAGTTCATGCTGGCCAACAAGATGGTCTCGAAGCAGACCGGGCCCGAGGGCATCCAGGTCAAGAAGCTGCTGGTGGCCGAGGCCGTGGACATCGAGTCGGAGTACTACGTGGCCGTCGTGCTCGATCGGGCCAAGCGCCGCAGCGTGGTCATGGTGTCGCGCGAGGGTGGTGTGGAGATCGAGGAGGTGGCCGCCCGCGACCCCGACGCTATCCACAAGGAATGGGTCCACCCCCACCTAGGGCTGCTGAACTTCAAGGTCGCCCGGCTGATCGGCGCCCTGGGCCTGACCGACAAGGAGCAGATGAAAGAAGCCGGCAAGGTGATCCAGGGCCTGACCC
>DATKXO010000009.1:0-35306 GCA_035528995.1 Phycisphaerae bacterium
CCCATGCGCTACTCCTACGTGGCCGACCACTTCCAATACCTGGCCAGCATCGGCGTGATCGTGCTGATCGTTGCGGCCGTCGCGACCGCGTTTGGCCGCCTGCCCTCCCTCGGACCATCCGCCGGGCCCATGACCGGCGCCGCGGCACTGATGATGCTCGGCGTTCTGGCGGGGCTTCGGGCGGGGGCCTTCACCAGCCCGGAGGCCCTCTGGCGCGACACGGTCACCACCAACCCTGACGCCTGGATGGCCCAGGATCATCTCGGCCGGCTGTTGGTGGACCGCGGCGAGTTTGCCCAGGCCATCTGGCATTACCGTCGGGCACTGCAAACCAAGCCCGACGGCGCCACCATCCGGACCGACCTCGCCCGGGCATTCCTCAAGGCCGGGGCGGTCGATCGCGCCATCCGGCAATACAGGCGCGTCGCGGCCGAGCATCCCGACGATCCCGAGCCTCGCAATAACCTGGGCATCGCCCTGCTCAGCGCCGGTCGCCCCGATGAGGCCTTCACCCAGTTCACCTGGACCCTGGAACTCGACCCCCACAACGCCCCGGCACACAACAATCTGGCAGGCCTCCTTTCCTTACAGGGCAGGATGGACGAGGCCGTGGCCCACTTGAACGAGGCCATCCGCGCCGAGCCCGGCAACGTCGGCGCACGCTGCAACCTGGCCGGGGCTCTGACCGCACAGGGCAAGCTCGAGGAGGCCGCCGGCCAGTACCGGCAAGCCCTCGCCTATCGACCGGACGACGCCCGCATTCGGTGCGCCTGGGGCGATGTACTGCGAGTGCAGGGCAAACTCGACGAGGCCATCGAGCAATACCGGACGGTGCTGCGGGCCGATCCAGAGCATGCCGCGGCCGGCGCGGGACTCCAGGCCGCCCTAGCCGAACAGCAGCAACCTTAGCGTGCAGCCCGTGCGGTGCGGTACGTCGCCGGCCGGTCTCTTTCACCGGAATACGGAGGGTACGGTGTGGAAAAGCCGACGCTGGTGATGATCCACGGCCTGGTCGGATCGCTCGACTACTTCGATCCGCGCTCCCGCATCTCCAGCGCTGTCGTCCAGACGCCCGACCTGCTCGGCTACGGCTCGCATCGGGAAACCGAGCCGACCCGTCTGACTCTGGCCGCCCAGGCCGAGCACGTTGCCGGCGTGATCTCCGGGTTCGATGTCGCCCGCGTGTGGCTTCTCGGGCACAGCATGGGCGGGGCCGTCGCCGTACTGCTCGCCGACCGCTGGCCCGACCTTATCGCCGGCATGATCAACGTCGAAGGGAATTTCACGCTCGAGGACGCCTTCTGGTCCGCGCGCATCGCCGCCAAGCGTCCCGAAGAGTGGGCCGATGAGTATCACAACATGCGGACCGACGTCGCGGACTGGCTGCATCGCTGCGGCGTCGAGCCCACCGAGACCCGTACGGCCTGGGGCCGGGCGATCCTGGATCACCAGCCGGCGGCCACAGTGCAGGCCATGGCCAGAGCCATCCTGGCGGAAACGGCCCCGCCGCAGTACCTGGGCGCGGTCCGCCGGGTGCTGGACCGCGGTGTGCCGATGCACCTGGTCGCCGGCGAGAAATCGGCCGCCGCTTGGGACGTGCCCGACTTCGTTCGGGCCGCGGCCCGATCGTACCTGGAGCAGCCCGATGTCGGGCATCTGATGATGCTGGAGCGCCCGGACGCCTTCTGCCGGATCGTGGATTCCATCCTGACAAGCCGCTGACCCGCCCACTGCGGGGTTGTCTCCTCCGCCCCGTCGCGGTAACGTGCCACACGGTTTACCCTGCAGACACGGGCGTACAGTACCCTCGCGGGCAATGGCGCGGAGCCCCGGTTCCGGCCCTCGGGCTCATGTAAGCGAGATTCAAAACCATGAAAGTCGGTGCTTGCAAGGAGACGTTTGCGGGCGAACGGCGGGTGGCCCTTATACCCGACGTGGTCCCCTCCCTGACCAAAAAGAACGTCGAGGTCCTCATCGAGTCCGACGCCGGCAAGCAGGCCGGCTTTCCCGACGGAATGTATGCCGCCAAGGGTGCCGGCACCGGCCTGGAACGCTGCGACGTCTTCGCCAAGGCCGACGTCATCCTCCAGGTCCGCAGCCTGGGTGCCAACCCCGAGGCCGGACGGGCAGACCTCGAACTGATGCGCAAAGACCAGGTGGTGATCGGCTTCTCCGACCCGCTCGGCGAACCTCAGTTGGCCAAGGAGTTGGCCGACACCGGCGTCACCGCCTTCTCGATGGAGCTGGTCCCACGCATCACCCGGGCTCAGAGCATGGACGCCCTCTCCTCGATGGCCACCATCGCCGGCTACAAGGCCGTCCTGCTGGCCGCCTGGCACCTGCCGCGGATGTTCCCCATGATGATGACCGCGGCCGGCACCATCGCGCCGGCCCGGGTGTTCGTCATCGGCGCGGGCGTGGCCGGGCTGCAGGCCATCGCCAGCTCGAAGCGGCTGGGAGCGGTCGTCTCCGGCTACGACGTCCGACCGGCCGTCAAGGAGCAGGTCGAAAGCCTCGGCGCCAAGTTCGTCGAGATGAAGCTCGAGGCGGGCGAGTCCGAGGACAAGGGCGGATACGCCAAGGAGCTCGGCGAGGAGTTCTACCGCAGGCAGCGCGAACTGATGACCCGCGTGGTGGCCGACAACGACGTGGTGATCACCACCGCCGCCATCCCCGGAAAGCGCTCGCCCATCCTGATCACGGCCGACATGGTCAAGGGCATGCGGCCCGGCTCGGTCATCGTGGACCTGGCGGCCGAACGCGGCGGGAACTGTGAACTCACCAGGGCCGATCAGACCGTGGTCGAGAAGGGCGTCACCATCCTGGGCCCGACCAACCTGCCGGCCGCCGTCCCCTTCCACGCCAGCCAGATGTACGCCAAGAACATCACCACCTTCCTGCTGAACATGGCCAAGGAAGGTGAACTGAACATCGACCTCGACGACGAGATCACCCGAGACAGCATGGTCAGCCGCGACGGCGAGGTAGTCCACCAGCGCGTGCGCGACCTGCTGGGCCTGCAACCTCTCGAGACGACCACCGGAGCAGCAGAGTCACCGGCCGAAGGAGGAAACGACTGATGCTTGTTATGCTTCTGACGGTTTTCGTCCTCGCGATTTTCGTTGGCTTCGAGATCATCACCAAGGTCCCGCCGACGCTTCATACGCCGCTGATGTCCGGCTCGAACGCCATCTCCGGCATCACGCTGATCGGATCGCTGGTGCTGGCCGGGCAGCAGGAGACGACGGCCGCCGCCTGGCTGGGTTTCTTCGCCGTCATCCTGGCTACCGTCAACGTGGTCGGAGGGTTCCTGGTTTCACATCGCATGCTGGGCATGTTTCGCAGGAAGGGCTAAGCCGTGGACAAGGTAGCGATTCAGAACCTGGCCTACCTCGTGGCGTCCGTGCTGTTCATCCTCGGCCTCAAGGGCCTGACCCATCCGCGCACCGCCGTCCGCGGTAACCTGACCAGCGCACTGGCCATGCTCCTGGCCGTCGTGGTCACACTCTGGGCCACCCAGATCATCGGCTGGTGGATGATCATCGTCGGCCTGATCATCGGCACCGCCATCGGGACCATCTTCGCCGTGACCGTCCCCATGACCGGCATGCCCGAGATGGTCGCTCTGTTCAACGGCTTCGGCGGTGGCGCGTCGGTCTTCGTCGCCGGCGCCGCCCTGATCGTCGCCGCCAGGAGAGTCGCCGACGGAGGACCCGACACCGGCACCCAGGAGATGGTGGCCACCGGGCTTTCCGGCCTCATCGGCGCCGTGACGTTCTTCGGCAGCATGGTGGCCGTCTTGAAGCTTCAGGAGAAGGTCAAGAGCGTCACCGTCCGCGGGAAGAGGATCTGGTTCAGCGACTCTCTTCTGCTCCCCGTCCGCAACCTGATCAACGCCGGCGTCGCCATCCTCTCCGTTCTCCTGGTCGTGCTGGTCATCATGAATCCCACCACAACCGCGCTGTTCTGGGTGCTGGTCCTGGTGGCCGCGATCCTGGGCATTCTGATCACCATCCCCATCGGCGGGGCCGACATGCCCGTCGTCATCGCCCTGCTGAACTCCTATTCGGGTCTGGCGGCCTGTGCCACCGGCTTCGTCATCAGCAACAACGTCCTGATCATCGCCGGCGCACTGGTGGGCGCTTCCGGCCTCATCCTGACCAGGATCATGTGCAAGGCCATGAACCGCTCGCTGGCCAACGTCATGTTCGCCACTATGGGGCCCACGTCGGCCACGCCGTCGGCCGACGACGTCTACGCCGGCCGGATCAAGTCCACCTCCGCCGAGGAGGTCGCCATCCTCTTCGACACCGCTCGCCGCGTGATCATCGTGCCGGGTTACGGGATGGCCGTCTCCCAGGCCCAGTACGCCGTGCGAGACCTGGGCAACCTGCTCGAGTCCCGCGGCATCGAGGTCGAGTACGCCATTCACCCGGTCGCCGGCCGCATGCCCGGGCACATGAACGTCCTACTGGCCGAGGCCAACGTCGATTACGACAAGCTCAAGGAGATGGACCAGATCAACCCGACGCTGGAGACGGTGGACGTGGCCATCGTGGTCGGGGCCAACGACGTGGTGAACCCGGTGGCCCGCACCGACCCCCACTCGCCCATCGCCGGCATGCCCATCATCGACGTGGATAAGTGCCGCACCGTGGTGATGATCAAGCGGAGCCTGTCGCCGGGCTTCGCGGGCATCCCCAACCCCCTCTTCGCCGCGGACAACACGCTCATGTTCTTCAGCGACGCCAAGAAGGCCTTCCTGGAGCTGATCCAGGCCGTCAAGGAGTCCTAGCCACCCGACGCCCGAAGCCCCCCCTTTCCGGAACCGCACCCCGGCGAGCTGAGGTCGACTCCGTCTCGCCCTCGGCGTGGATCCAGGTAACGTCAAACCAGAAAAGAAGTTACGTCCGAGGGCACGCGGTCAGAGTGCAAACTGGTGCCGCAACCGTCACTTCCGGCGCGACCACTCCCGTGAGCAGCCGACATCCCGCTTCCCGACGCCCGGGGGCCCGACGAGGGGTTCAGGTCGCCCCGGCACGCCGGCCGGGCTAGACTTGGACGAGCGAACGTCTTCTCCGCTCTCAGCGTGCAGAATGTCCCAACCTCGACGCCACTCCCAAACCTTCCTGCGACTCGAGCACCTAGCCGCCCTACTGGCCGTCCTGATCCCGGCAATCCCGGCGATGGCCGGCGCCCGCGGGGGCCGCTCCGAACCGCCGTTCGAGCTGACCGCCAAGCTGATCGTCGGCGGCGAGATCTTCGGGCCCGTCCTGGACCATTCCGACGAGTTGCTCGTCCTGGAGTACCGCGGCGTGCCCGTGGCCGTGGCCTTCGAGGAGATGAAGGTCGCCTCCGCCTATCAGGTCAAGCGGACTTTGCTGGCCCGGCAACGCGGCGGTAATGACCGACTATCGGCCGAGGACCATTTCAACCTGGGTCAGTACGCTTCGCGGCGCGATCACCCCGCATTGGCCAACAAGGAGTTCAAGGAGGCCCAGAAGCTCGACGGCTCGTACCGCTCGCGCATCGCGGCCGTCCGCGAGGAATACCGCACCCGCGCCCGGGACACCGACCCCACCGGTCCGCGGTCGCAACTGGAAGAGGAACTCTCCGACAACGACGTCAGCGCCTTGCCCGGCCTGAGCGAGAGTGTCAACGGTCTGTCATCTCAGGATCGCGATCGCGTCACCGAGGTCTACAAGCGCTTCGGGCAATCCGTGCGCGACGAGATCAACGAGGACCTGGTTCTGGTCGAGACCGACCACTTCCTGCTGTGGACCGACTGGAACCGCATCTACCGCCCGCAGTTGGCCCAGTGGTGCGAGGGCATGTACGCGGCCCTGTGCGTGCAGTTCGGCCTGGAGGTCGGTCAAGGTCAGGGCCCCGATGACAACATCTTCCTGGGCAAATGCCCGGTCTTCTGCTTCCGCAGCAAGGCCCGCTTCCTGCGCTTCGCCCGGACGTACGACCACTACAAGCGGACCTCGATCGTGGGCTACACGCAGACGGCCGCCAACGGGCACGTGCACGTCGTGCTCTTCCGCCGCGGACCCTCCGGCCTGGACGTGGATCAGTTCGCCGGAACGCTGGTCCACGAGGGCGTCCACGCCTTCCTGCATCGTTACAAACGAACGGGCCACATCTCCGGCTGGGTGGGCGAGGGCCTGGCCGACTACATCGCCGAGCAGGTCCTGGGGGACCGCTGCGTCTACGGCGAACGGGCCGATCTGATCGCCCGGCAGTACGTCCTCCGCGAAATCCGCATCGGCGATCTGCTGAGCAAGACCTGGCAGCCCCAGGCGCACGAGTACCCCATCGCGTGCAGCCTGGTCGGCTTCCTGATCGAGCGCGACCGCGAGGCCTTCGCGGCCTTGATCGGCGACCTCAAGGACGGTCACGGCGTCGAACAGGCGCTCCAGCGCAACTACGACATGACGCTCGAAGCGCTCGAAGCCGCCTGGCGCGAGCACGTCCGCGATCGGATGCCAGCCGGCTGAGAGCACCATCCACAGGCACAATAAGGCGCGGGAACGTTGCGTTGATCGGCGCGCCCGACGTCGGCAGGTGACCTCGATTTGCCCTGGGGCACGCTCAGGACCGGCTGGCGATCGCGTCAGCCAGCGGAACGACGAAGGTCGGCACCACACGGGTGGCCGCCAGCTCGTCCGCCGTGTCGAACAGCATTCGCTGCACCGCCAGCAGAGCGCCGCCGCCCGACAGGCCCCAATAGCGGCGGACCGTCAGGTAGACGCTGATGGGCTCGCTCTCGTAGTCGCCGGTCCGAACCTCGAAGATGCTGGTCCGCGATTTGATCTCCACGTAGGCCTGCAGGTCGCAGTCCTCCGTCAGGGCGATGCCCAGATAGGGCTGGGCGTCGATGGTGTGTCGGGCCTCGTCGGCCTGGAGGAAGGCGGCCAAGGGGTGCTCGGCGTAGAACGTCTCGGCCACCATCTGGTCGTGGTTGCCGCGGTACTCCAGGTCGAAGCCGTAGACCACCTCGAGATGATCGAAGTCCAGCTCGCTGAAGGTCAGGTAGTAGGGAGCGTGCTCGAGGATCACCTCGGCCATCCGGCGCACCGTGGTCGTGTCCGGCGGACCGAAATGACCGAACCGCAGGCTGCCCGGGGCCAGCCGGATCCAACGTCGCGACGCGCCCTGGCCCGCGTCCTCCTCCTCCAGGACCAGACACCCGTCGTCGCGCCGGCGGAACTTGGTCAGCGTGGGCAGCTCCCTGCGGATGCGGTCGAAGAAGCTCAGGACCGTGTCGCGCTCCAACGACATGTCCAGCTTCAGAAAAAGACGGCTGGATACGTAGAAGTCGTCGCAGACCGAGTCGAAGTTGGTGCTCATCCACGTCCTCATCGAAAACCAGGGTCGCCCGGCCTCGAGCCGGCCACCAATTATTGAGCGGGGCGAAAGACGTTTCAACCTCGGCGGCCGCAGATATTCGACAAAGGGGACTTGCAAATCCCGCGCCTAGATGGAATTATGGCCCATCGCCGCTCGATCCCGCCCGGTCGCGGCGAGCGACGCGGGCACGACATTCGGGAACAGCCATGGAACCGATCCGATCCGGCACAACCACAGAACGAGTCATTCGGACCTCGATCCTGACCCTGTTGTTTGCGGGTTACTCGCTGTGGTGCTTCTGGGACGGGTACTACGCCTATCCCCGCCACAACGCCGAAACCCTCAAGGAGAACCTGACACCCGTGCCCCAGGAGGCACCCGCGGTCAATCGCCTGGTCACCAATGCCAAAATCCAGGCCCTCCACAAGAAGACCGCGAAAGAGAAGGTGGAGGTGACCAAGGCCGAGGTGCTCGAGCTGCTCGGCGAGCCGGCGGCCTGGGAAGATGACATGGGGTCTTTCTTCGGGCCCGGCGGATTGGCCCGCATCACCTTCCAGGACGACCGGGTGCGGAAGGTCCGGTGGTTTCCCGGCCCCAAGAAGGAATCGGACCTGTTCACTCAGTTCCTGATGGGCTGCGCGGTCGGCCTGGTGGGCCTGGGCATGATCCTGCAATGGATTCGGGCGGTGAGCACGCGGGTCCAACTCACCGACGCGGGCCTGAAGCTCAACAGCCAGGGCGGAACGCGCTGGGGCGGGTCACCGCTGGTCCCCTTCGAGGCCATGACCGGCCTGCGTATCGAGGACTACAAGAGGAAGGGCTGGGTGGTAGTCGAGTACCAATTGACCGACGGCCGCGAAGGAACGGTCAGCCTCAACGACTACGTGCACAAGGCGTTCCCCGAGATCGTAGCCGAGATCTGCCGACGCAAGGGGTTCGAGAACCCGATTAAACCCCCCGAGGACACGGGGGATCACGACGACAAGACCACCGACGGGCTCCCCGACCGCATCGTGCAGGAAGACGGCGGGGACACCGGTTCCGACCCGGGCGCTCAAGACGACTCGTGACGGAAGGCGACCTTGACGGCCGGCACGCGACCGCGCGACGCGGCCGTCCGAAGCGCCGCCCGGTAGTCGGGCAACGCGAACGTGTGGGTCAGCAGCCCATCGGTTGGTAGTTTCCCCGCACCCATGAGATCCAACACCAGGCGGTAGGTGTGCCGGGCGGGCTCGCCGGCGGCGTTCTCGATCTGCCGCCCGTAGCCGCCCAGGACCGTCACCTCGTTGAACCACAGGGGCGTGGTGTCCACGATGGAGATGCCACAGGTTCCCAGGGCTACCACGGTGCCTCTGGAGCGGGCGAACTTCATGGCGTCGGTCAGGCCGGCACCGGTGCCGACACAGTCGTAGACCACGTCGAACCCTCCGATCAGGGCCTGGTTGCCGAACCCGGCGGGCACGCGGCGTCCGGCCACTGCGGCGGCGACGCGGTCGTAGCGCTCGGCCGACGATTCGTTCGCAGGTGACAGAATGACGTCACTCGCACCGAAGGACCGCATCATCTGAGCCTGGTGGGGGCGACGGACCAGCGCGGTGACGAGAGCATGGCAATCCAGAGCCCGCAGGGCGGCGACCACACCGATGCCGATGATGCCGCCGCCCTGCACCAGAACGCGCTGGTCGTCACTGGGGCTGCACCGCAGCACGCCGTGCAGCGAGCAGGCCAAGGGATCGACCAGGACCGCGGCGGCATCGTCCACCGCATCGGGAACGCGGTGCAACTGGGAAACGTGGGCGATAAAGTATGGGGCCCAACTGCCGCCGGTGAAGGCGTTCAGGCCGATCATCGTTCCAGGCGGCAGATCCCCGTCGAGAAACCCGTCACACAGGGAGAAGAGCCCGGCCTGGCACTGGCCACAGAGCGGTGTGATGCCCCGGACCGCGCAGGAGAGAGAGGGTTCGACACAGACGCGATCGCCGACGGCGTAACCGGTGACGGCCGCCCCGACCCGGTCGATGACCGCGACGTTCTCGTGCCCCAGGACGACCGGGAAACTGGTAAAAGACCGCAGCAGGCTGGCCGGGTGGGAGCGCTGCAGGATCAGTCCCAGGTCGGTGCCGCAGATACCGCCCAGCAGCGTCCGCAGGCGGACCCACTGGGGGCCGGGGAGTTCGGGCTCCGGGAGGTTCCGCAGGCGCAGGCCCGAGAGTGCCGAGAAGTAGACGCCGCGGGCAACAATTCCTAGGACCCTGCAGGCCACCCAGCGCCACGGACGAATGTCGAAGGTCAACGCCTGCATCGTCGCCCCATCGGCCCAGGGAGATGACCGGTCGCCGGTCCGCCGACTGTCCCGGACTATAGCAGGGCCGGCATCGGGCCGACAGATGGGCGCCCGCTGGCGCGTACCTGTATCTTCCGTTTGGCGCAAGAACGAGGAATCAAGCGGTCATTCCGACGACGCCGCGCGATCCGCGTATGGAGGATTCCGGAAGCGCGTGCCGGCCGCGAGGTGGGCCGCGGTGACGCGGTAGATTTCGCGGCGTTCGCTGGCCAGGATGACGTCCCGCCCGTCGAAGCAACAGGCCTCGACCCCACAACGGGGAAAGCGCACGATGGAGGGGTTTTCGTCCGCGACGAGGCGACCGTCCTGGTCGAGGGAATACACGTACAGCGCAAACGGCGTGGTGACCGCCAGACGTCCTCCGTCGGCGGAGATGTCGCCGCCGGTGATGCTGCCCAGGGGAATCTCGGCCGCCGCCGCCGGACGGTACTTGCCACCTTCAGCGGGGGCCAAGCGGTACATGGGGGTCTTGCCCGCGCGAGCTCGGGGCACGACCAGCGGTTCGCCGTTTCGCACGCAGATCGTCTCGGCGTCGAACCGATCGCCGTCGAAGCCGTATTTGTACGTCTCGACCACACGGGCGGGTCGTACCGGCCGAGCATACGGGTCGGGCTCGGCGATCTTGTGAATCATTCGGATGGGGAAGAAACCGTAGTTGTTCCCGACGTCGCCGACGTAGAGGTGCCCGGCGTCGTCGGTGGCGATGTCCTCCCAATCGGAGTTGGTGACATCCTTGACCGGCACCTCGGCCACCAGTTCGCCGGTCTCGGTCACGGCGTACAGCACCGGCGGGTGGCCCGAATCGTTGTGCACCCAGAAGACGCCCGGGTACCGGCGGCTGGCGACGATCCCGGAGCATTCGCTCACCGGCTCATGCTCGATGCGCCCGACGGGGCGCCAGGCGTCCACTGCCGGAGCAGGGGGCGGTTCGTTGGTGATGACGGATCGCGGTGGATTGGGCGCCGACCCGGTGTCCTGGCCGTGTGCCGGCCCAGTGGCCAAGAGCACGGCGGCCAGGCAAGCCGCCAGGACCGTGATGGATGGTCGTCGGGTCGCGTTCGTTTTCATGCGGGCCATCATCGAGCGGTGCGGGCGACGCGTCAAACCGCGGACCCCGCGGGGGCGCCTTTTGCCACCGCGGCGTTTGGGCCATAATCCCGTCACGCGTCCCGGACCGCGACTTGCGATGGCCGGGGCATAGGGAGCACCGTTGAATGGCCGTTCTTCAGGCATCTGTTGCGATTCCCGTTCTGAACGAGGAACACTACCTGCCGGGTCTGCTGCGCTCCTTGTGTGCCCAGCGCGACATCGTCCTTGACGTGGTGATCGCTGAAGGGCACTCGGACGATCGCACCGTCGAGGTCACGCGCCGGATCATCGCGGCCAACACCAATCCGAACGTCGAGATCCGCATCTTCACGGTGGATCGGCGCAACGTCTCCTATCAACGTAACTACGCGGTCGCCCGGACCAGGTTCGACCTGCTGCTGTTTTTCGACGCCGACGTGCGGCTGCCCCATCCGTACTGGGCCCGGAACATGGTGCGCAAACACCTGCACCGCAGGGCGGCGGTGTCCACCTGCCGGTTCCGGCCGGTCGAGCCGCAGGTGTTGGCCCACGTCTACTTCGCGATCCTGTTCGGGTTCCACCAGGTGATGCGCTGGATCACGCCGTATTCGCTCGGAGCCATGCTGCTGACCAGCAGGGAAATGTTCGACCGGATCGGCGGCTTCGACGCCGATCTGCCGCTCAACGAGGACGCCCACTTCGTGAAATGCATCAGCCGTTACGGGCGGTTTGACGTCCTGCCCGATGCCTGCTGGATCTCGGCCCGGCGTCTGCTGCGGGGCGGTTTTTTCAACAGCGCGGTGCTGTACGTGCGGATCTTCCTGCACCGCACACGACACGGGGAGATGGTGGACGACCTGGGCTACTGGGAGGAGCTGGACTATGGCCCCCCGCCTCAATAGGCCGGTTCTGGTCGGAACGCTGATGCTGGCGGTCTATGCCGGCGCGGTCTTGGGGCTGGGGCGGCCGCACACACCGGTTGCGGCACTCAACACCGCGTTCTACCTGCTCCTGTTGTTGAACACGTATTTCTCAGTGTCGTTCACCGAGGCGGTCTTCAAGGTGCGCTGCCGATCCGACGCGGCAGTCAGCACGGTGCTGGTTGGGCTGTACCTGGCCCTGCCGTGGTCGGTCGATGTTCCGTCGCGCTTCTTCCTGCTGATGGCACTGTTCTTCAGTTTGGCGGTGGTCAAGTACGCGAACTGGCTGACTCGGATCGACGCGGGCTTCTTTCTGCGGCGGAAGATCATGGCCAACAGTTGCGGTGCGGCCATGGGAATCCTGACGGCCGGAGCACTCGCCCTGTGGGACCGACCGCTCTGGGTCACGGCCATCGCACTGGCCGCCTATGCGTACGGCAATCTTCACACCCTCCTGCTGGACCCGCTGTACCGGCTTCGCTGAGCGGCGTCTCCTGTCGCGCCGACACTTCTGCCAGCACCGCTGTGCGGGCGACTCAGAAAGACGCCAGAGATGCTTTCCGGGCGGGCATGGTTCGTGCTTGACAAGAGCGGCCCCTGGGCCTAGAAGTAGGCCACCAGATGGCGGTACCCGTATGCGCGGATCGAGGGGGTGCGGGCCGACCATGAGAGGTAAATCGTTATTCAGACTAAAGTTCCGCACCACTAGGATGCCGACCATATAGTTGGCGCGGGTCATTCGTTGGAGTCCCCAGGCCGGGTTTGATGGAACGATTGCGGCGACTCATCCTTGGCGTGCTGGCGTTGGTGATCGTCGGCGCCGCCGCGACGGCGATGGTGTGGCTGATCGCCACGCGGCCCGCTCCATCGGCCAGTACCGAGCCACCTCGAATACCGGAGGTACTGGTGGTCGAGGCCGCACCGGAGGTCTTCGACGCACCGGTCGTGGGTCACGGGACGGTACGACCCAAGCGGCAGGTGAAGATCATCCCGCAGGTTTCCGGAATGCTGACCGACATGCACGCCAGCCTAGCTGAGGGTCGAGTTATCGAGCAGGGCGAACTGCTGTTCGAGATCGACCGTCGGACCTACGAGTCGCAGGTGGTTCAGGTCAAGGCGGACATCAAGATACTCGAGGCCCAACTGCGGCGACACGAGCAGGAAGAGAAGAGCCTGACCGAGCGGCTGGGCACCGCTGGGGAACAGTTCAAGATCACCGAGAGCGAGTACCTGGACACCAAGCGGCTGTACGACGAAGAGAACGTCGGTTCGCCGCAAGAGGTGGACAGGTACCGGCTCAAGAAGCTGCAGGCCGAGGACGTAGTGCTGGGTCTGGAAAGCCAGCTCCACCTGATCCCCATCCTGGAGGAAGAGACACAAGCCCGGCTGGAGGCCCGGCGGGCTCAGTTGGCCGACGCCGAGCGGAACCTGGAGAACACGCGGATCTACTGCCCGTTCGACGTGCGGGTCGAGTCGGTGACGGCACAGACCTCCCAGGTGGTCATCGCCAACCTGGCCATCGCCACGCTCACGGACCTGGCGGCGTTCGAGATCGCGGCCGTTCTGGACCCGTCGGACCTGCAATGGACCCATCGTAAAGCCTACGCTCGGGCTTTGGGCAAGGACCTGGGGGATCCACCGACGGTGACCGTGACCTGGACGCTTAACGGGCACCGCCATAGTTGGACCGGGTACGTGACGCGGCTGGAGCGGCACGACGAAACCACGCGCACGGCCCGAATGGTCGTTGAAATCCCGGACCCGCTGGGCGACGTGAGGTCCGAGGAGGTCCCGGATCAGCCGCAGCTTTCGCTGGGCATGTTCTGCAGCGCCGCGATTCCGGCCGAGCCGCTGGACGGGGCTCTGGTGATTCCGCGCAGCGCGATCCACGAGGACGACCTGGTCTACGTTTTCGAGCCGGATCCGTCATCTCGTGACGGGCGGACCGGGTGGCTGGTGACCCGCCGGGTCCCGCTGCTGCGCAGCGTGGGCGGCCGGGTTCTGGTGGAGTACGCGGGCCGCGGTGAGGACCAGCACCTGCCGCCGCAGCACGCTCAGGCCGAATGTGAACTGAGGCCCGGCGAATTGGCGATCATCTCTCCGCTGCCGCGAGCGGTGGCCGGCATGAAGCTGCGCCTGCGGGCCGGTTCGACGGCTGAAGCAATCGCCGCTGTAGCGAGTTCAGACGGCGTGTTTGCCCGCGCCGGGGGCTTGCTTTTCGATTCGCCGAATCTGGAGCTTCTGGATGGATGGTCCGAGCCCGTCCCACGTTTGAGCTTCTCTCCGGTGGCTGCCGGGACCAGATAGCATGCGGTCGCCAGCCGACCTGATCACATTGGGCGTCCGGAATCCGGTCATGGCCAACCTGGCCATGGTCTGCATCCTGGTGGGAGGATTCCTGGCCAGCAAGGACATGGTGCGGGAGACGTACCCGGAGTTCTCGCTGGACCACATCGGCATCGACGTTACCTATCCCGGAGCCAGCCCGGAAGACGTCGAGCACGGCATAGCGGCCAAGATCGAGGAGGCCATCGCGGGGATTCCCGGCATTCGGGAGATCTCGTCCAGTTCGAGCGAGGGTGGCTGCTCGGTCTTCGCCGCACTGAGTACCGCGGTGACCGACGTCGATCCGGTCATCAAGGACATTCAGGATCGAATCGAACGGATCACCACGTTCCCGATCGGTGCGGAAGACCCGGTGGTGAGCGAGCGCCTGGTGCGCAACCAGGTGATCAACATCGCCCTGGCCGGTGACGTGTCGGAGGAGACGCTCAAGTCGTGGGCTCAGAAGGTGCGGGACGACCTGATCGCCGACCCGGATCTTTCGCAGATCGCGCTGGCGGGCGTGCGTGAGCAGGAAATCTCGATCGAAGTTTCCGAAGATGCCCTGCAGCGTTGGGGCCTGTCGTTCACGGACGTGATGGGGGCGGTGGCCCGGGGCAGCATCGATCTGCCGGCCGGCACGCTGCGCACGGCCGACGAAGAGATCACTCTGCGCACGCTGGGGCAGCGTTACACGGCCGCGGACTTCGAGAGCCTGGTGGTCATCTCCGCTCCCGACGGGACGTTGACCCGGCTGGGGCAGATCGCAACGGTGCGCGACACGTTCGAAGAGACGGTGCGTCGGGGCAGGTTCAACGGGCAGCCGGCGGCAACGGTGGGCGTGTACAAGACCCCGGCGCAGGACACGTCGACGATCGCCCGCAAGGTCCGGGAGTACGTCCGGGCTCAGCAGGCAGCGTTGCCGAACGGGATGACCATGAGCGTCTGGGCCGACGCGTCGCGCGACGTGGACGCGCGGATCCAGATGCTGCTGGGGAACGGATTGGCCGGTGCCGCCCTCGTGCTGCTGGTTTTGTCGCTGTTCCTGGATTTGCGGCTTTCACTGTGGGTGGCGGTTGGGATACCGGTCTCGTTCGCCGGGGCGTTGATCATTCTGGGGGCCAGCGGGCAGACGCTGAACATGATCAGCCTGTTGGCGCTGATCATGGCCACCGGCATCATCGTGGACGACGCGATCGTCATCGCCGAGCAGATCCACACGCTCAAGACGGAGGGCATGGAGCCGGTGCAGGCCTGCGTAAACGGCACGCGGCAAATGGCCCTTCCGGTGCTGGGTTCGTCGGCCACGACCGTCGCCGCCTTCGTTCCACTGCTGTACGTCAGCGGCGTGATGGGCAAGTTCATCAAGGTACTGCCGATCGTGGTCATCGCGGCGATCGTCGCATCGGCCTTCGAGGCGTTCGTGATTCTGCCGGCGCACCTGCGACACGGTTCGCCGCTTGGGCCGGCATCGCCTTCGAGGCTGGGCCGGCTTCGGCAACGGACACGCGACGGGCTGAACGCGGCAACCACCTGGTTCACCGAGCGAGCCTACGGACCGGCGTTGCGGGCGGCGGTTCGGTATCGGCCTGTGACACTGGCGCTGGCAGCCGCTTTCCTGTTGATGACCGCCGGCGCAGTCGTCGGCGGGCAAATGCCGTTCGTGCTGTGGGCCAAGGGAGAGAGCACTCTGCTACGGGCCCGGGTGCGGTTTCCAGAGGGCACGCCAGCGAAGGTCAGCGAAGCGGCCGTGCGGCAGTTGGAAGAGGCGGCCCTGGCGGTCAACGACGAGGTGGCCGCGGCCGGTGACGGTGGGCTGTCGCCAGTGCGGCAGGTTTCCTCGGTTATCGGCGAATGGACCGGGTTCTGGACGCAGACCGGATCACACCTGGCCGAGGTGACGGTCGAACTGCTCTCGGCGGACCAGCGCGACGCCAGCGCGACGACGTTGCTGGAGGCCTGGCGAAAGCACGTCGGGACGATCTACGACGCCGTGTCGGTGGAGATGATCCAAAAGGAATTGGGCCCGACGGAGAAACCCCTGGAGATTCGTCTGCACGGCCAGGACCTGGAACAGCTCCGGCAGGCGGCGGACGAGGTCCGCGAGAAGCTGGGCGGCTACGCGGGCGTGGAGGAAATCGACGACGACCTGGTCCCCGGCAAGCGTGAGCTTCGGGTGAAGCTCAAGCCGGTGGCTCGAACGCTGGGGCTGACGGTGGCCGACCTGGCTTCGCAGCTACGGGAGGGATTCTTCGGCGGCGAAGCGTTGCGGGTGCTGCGCGGTCGGTCGGAAGTGAAAGTCCAGGTCCGCTACCCGCGGGATGAGCGGCGGACGCTGGCCGATCTGGATCGCATGCGCATCCGGACGGTCCTGGGACAGGAGATACCGTTCGGCGAGGCCGCGGACGTGGAGTTGGCCCGCGGCTATTCGGCGGTCTGGCGCCAGGACGGCAAGCGCCGCGTACGGGTGCAGGCCAACGTGGATGAACGGCGGGCGAACGCGGAGCAGGTGCTCAACGACATGACGGCCCATTTCCTGCCGGCACTGGAGCGACGGCTGCGCGGCGAGGACCCGGCGTCGGATTTCTCGTACTCGATCGGCGGGCAGCGGGCCCAGATGCGCGAGTCGATGAGCAGCCTGATCGACGGGTTCGCCATGGCGGTGGTGGCGATCTACGCGATCCTGGCGTCGATCATGCGTTCCTACATTCAGCCGGCGATCATCGTGCTCACGATCCCACTGGGATTGGTGGGAGCGGTGATCGGGCACCGGATCATGGGTTACGACCTGACGATGATGAGCGTGTTCGGCGCGGTGGCCCTCAGCGGGGTAGTGGTCAACGACGCCCTGGTGCTGATCGTGCACATCAGCCGGCTGGTTCGCAGCGGGCATCCGGTGGTAACGGCCATCATCGAGGGCGGTCGGTCGCGCTTCCGGGCGGTGGTGCTCACCACGCTGACCACGGTGGCCGGCCTTTCCCCCTTGCTGATCGAGCGCAGCACGCAGGCGCGTCAATTGATACCGATGGTGATCTCGCTGACCTTCGGCCTGATCTTCGCGACGGTGCTGACGCTGCTGGTGGTGCCGGCGCTGTACCTGCTCGTGAACGACGCACGTCGCTTCATCCGCTGGCTGCGTAACGGTGGAGCGTTCCCGAGCCCCGAAGCGGTCGAAGAGGTAAGCGTGTCGGCGGCCGACGGCGCGGGGACGGTCTAGCCGGCGCTTGACCGAGTCGCCCTACTGCCGGGAGACTAGGCCGACGTCCGCGAGGAGGGTTCCCACATGGCGCTCAAAGAATGCAGAAGGCGAGGGGCCCCGAGCGTAGCGATCGGCTGCTTGTCGGCCTGGACCGCGGTCTGCCTCGGCCTGACCGGTTGCCAGACGAAGCTCGACAGCATCGAGACGGTGCTGCGTCGCCAGTCGGCGGCCCTGGCCCGACTTCCTGAGGAAGACCGGGGGTGGAAGCATCACTATGAAGCTGACCTGGCGGCGGAAGCCGCGGACGCCGCGCCTTGGCCGGGACTCCTGACGCTGGAGCAGGCCCGGGCGATCGCCTTGCGGGCCAACCCGGACATCCACGCGGCCCGAGCCCGGATCGACCAGGCCCTGGCCCGGATCGGGGAGGCGCGGGCCTCGTATTTTCCGGCGGTTACCCTGGGGCACAGTTCAACGCAGACGTTTCAGACGCCCAGCAGCCAGAACCGATTCGACATTCCCTCCACCCAAACTCCGTTCACGGGCCTGACCGACCTGCAGAACTTCGATCTGTCCACGTTGCTGCAGGTGTTGAGCTCGCCGCTGTTCGGGGCGCAGAGTTACGGCAGCGTGGGCGAATCGTTCAGCGAGCACTCGTCCACGCTGTCCACCACGTGGACCCTGTTCGACGGGTTCTCGCGTGAAGCGTCGGTGCTGGCCGCCAAATACGCTCACCGGGCGTTCCAGATGTCTCTGGCCGACGCCCAACGTCTGCTGAGTCAGGCGGTCGAGGCGGCGTACTACCAGGCGCAGCTCGGGCGAGAGCAGCTGCGCATCGCCCGGGCCGATGAGGGATTCAGCGAGGAACAGCTCGAGGTGGCGCAAAAGAGACTGGAGGCCGGCAAGGCCAGCCAAGCGGACGTGTTGAACTTCGAGGTCCGCCTCCGGGCGGCGCAGGCGAACGTGGTGGCCTCGATCGGGCTGCTGAACAGTGCCCGAACGGTGCTGGCCGAGTTGATGGGCATCGACGACGCCCGGCTGCCCGAGCACACCGAGCTGTCGCCACTGGCGGAGGAGTCCGCGGAGGAGTTGACCTCTCCCGACGCGGACGAGTGGGTGGAGCGGGCGCTGGCGTCTCGCCCGGACCTTTCCCAGAAGGAATACGAGCTGAAAGCCAAGACCGAGGAGGTCCAGGCGGCCAAGGGCCAGTTCAGCCCCAGCTTGTCGCTCAGCGGGTCGTACGGCTTCGACCGGTTGTCGAACATGAGGTACCGGAAGAACGACCAGGCTTCGGCCGGCGCGCTCGAGTTCCGCTGGCAGCTTTTCACCGGCGGGTTCCGGACGTCGCGGGTCCGGTTCGTGGAGGCGAAGCGATGGGAATCGGCCGCTCAACTCCGCCGGCTGAGGCAGAAAGTCGCCTCCGACGTGCGCCAGGCCGCGATCGCTCTGATCGACACCCAGGAGCAGGTGCGGCTTCAGCGGCTCAACCTGGTCTCGGCGACCGAGAACCGGCGGATCGTCAAAGCGGAATACGGGGCGGGCAAGGCATCTCTGGTGAGGCTGAATCAGGCCCAGCGTGACCTAGTGGAAACGGATGCAGCCCTGGCACAGGCCCGGATCCGGCTGCGTCAGGCCTGGAGCGACCTTCGAGCGGCCGCGTCCGCATATCCGACGCCCGGCTGAGCCAGCGTTACGCAAATCCACGCTTTACTTTGTGGAAAATCTCACCTGGGCGTCGCCTATGTGCTGCAAGGTTCGGCCCGGCGAGCTGCTGGTGTGGGGGTGCTCGGGTGGGTCGAGGGCACCGGCTCTGGAACGCCGCTTGCTACCAGGCTGTGCGTCCGCGCGCCGGCCGGGTGACGGGCGGATGGACGACGCGAGGCCCGCAGGACCAACATCGTCGGATCGCCCGGTAGTCGCGTGAACCTGCTGGAGAATGGAAATCATGAGCGAGCGACTGAAGGTCACCATCGATGGCAATCAGGCGGCAGCCCACGTGGCCCATGCCGTCAACGAGGTAATTGCCATTTATCCGATCACGCCGTCGTCGGCCATGGGGGAGTGGGCGGACCAATGGTCCGCTGAGGGCCGCACGAACATCTGGGGGACCATCCCGCGCGTGGCGGAGATGCAGAGTGAGGGCGGGGCGGTCGCGGCCCTGCACGGGGCGGTGCAGACCGGGGCGCTGTGCACGACGTTCACCGCGTCGCAGGGTCTGCTGCTGATGATCCCCAGCATGTTCAAGATCGCGGGGGAGCTGACGCCGACGGTCTTTCACGTGTCGGCCCGGACGGTGGCCACGCATGCCCTGAGCATTTTCGGCGATCACAGCGACGTGATGGCCTGCCGGTCCACGGGTTTCGGTCTGCTGGCCTCGGGTTCGATCCAGGAGATCATGGACCTGGGGCTGATCACCACCGCGGCCTCGCTCGAGGCCCGGGTGCCCTTCATCCACTTCTTCGACGGCTTCCGCAGCTCGCACGAGGTGCAGAAGATCGAGGAGCTGACCTACGACGACATGCGAGCCATGCTGGACGAGGAACTGATCCGGGCCCACCGGCAGCGGGCGCTGACACCGGATCGACCGGTGCTGCGCGGGTCGGCCCAGAACCCGGACGTGTTCTTCCAGGCCCGCGAGACCGCAAACCCGTTCTATGACAGGTGCCCCGACATCGTTCAGAAGACGATGGACAGGTTCGCCGGGATCGTCGGGCGTCAGTATCGCGTGTTCGATTACGTGGGGGCGCCGAACGCCGAGCGTCTGATCGTGCTGATGGGTTCGGGGGCCGAAACGGCTCAAGAGGCCGTGGACTACTTGACGCGTCAGGGCGAGAAGATCGGGATGCTCAAGGTCCGCCTGTATCGGCCGTTCTCGCGGGCCCACTTCCTGGCCGCTCTGCCCAAGACGGTCCGCTCGATCGCGGTGCTGGACCGCACCAAGGAGCCGGGGGCCGAGGGCGAGCCACTTTACAAGGACGTGCTCAGCGCGCTGTGCGAGGCGCAGATCGAAGGTGCCCTTCCCCTTCCGGCGGTCCCGCGGGTGATCGGCGGGCGGTACGGACTGAGCTCCAAGGAGTTCACCCCGGCCATGGTCAAGGCCGTCTTCGACGAACTGGCCAAGGACAAGCCGAAGAACCACTTCACGATCGGGATCAACGAGGACGTCACCCATAGCAGCCTGGAGTACGACACGACCTTCGTGACCGAAGACGACGACGTGGTGCGGGCGATGTTCTACGGGCTGGGCGCAGACGGGACGGTGGGTGCGAACAAGAACTCGATCAAGATCATCGGTGAGGGCACGGACAACTTCGCCCAGGGCTACTTCGTGTACGACTCGAAGAAGGCGGGCTCGGTGACGGTGTCGCACCTGCGCTTCGGCCCCAGGCCGATCCACTCGACGTACCTGGTCAGCGCGGCGAACTTCGTGGCCTGCCACCAGTTCGTCTTCCTGGAGCGCTACGACATGCTGGCCGACGCCGTGGAGGGCGCCGTTTTCCTGCTGAACAGCCCCTACGGACAGGAGGAGACGTGGGACAAGATCCCCCGTAGCGTACAGCAGCAGATCATCGACAAGAAGCTGAAGGTCTACGCGATCGACGCCTACCAGGTGGCCAAAGAGACGGGCATGGGTGGGCGGATCAACACCATCATGCAGACCTGCTTCTTCGCGATCTCGGGCGTGCTGCCCAAGGACGAAGCCATCGCAGCCATCAAAAAGGCGATCAAGAAGACGTACGGCGTCAAGGGCGAAGAAGTGGTGCAGAAGAACTGGAAGGCGGTGGACGACACCCTGGCCAACCTGTACGAGATTCCGGTGCCGGGTGAACCCACCGGCACGCTGACCAAGCCGCCGCCGGTGCCGGAGGATGCCCCCAAGTTCGTTCGCGAGGTCATCGGCGGAATCGTGGCCGGGCGCGGCGACCTGATCCCGAGCAGCGCGCTGCCCGTGGACGGAACCTTTCCGACCGGCACCACGCGTTGGGAGAAGCGGAACATCGCCCTGGAGATCCCGGTGTGGGACCCCGAGGTTTGCGTTCAGTGCGGCAAGTGCGCGATGGTCTGCCCGCACGCGGCCATCCGGCTGAAGGCCTTCGATCCGACGTGCCTGGACCAGGCTCCGCCGACCTACAAGTCGGTCAAGGCTCGGGGGAAGGAGTTCGAGGGTCTGATGATGACCGTGCAGGTGGCCCCGGAAGACTGCACCGGCTGCGGCGTCTGCGTTGAGGCCTGCCCGGCGAAGAACAAGAAGGAGACGCGGCTCAAGGCGATCAACATGCAGTTTCAGCCGCCGCTGCGCGAGAGCGAGCGGGCGTGCTACGACTTCTTCCTGGGTCTGCCGGAGACCGATCGCAACCGGGTCAAGGCCCACACGGTGAAGGGCTCGCAGTTCCTGCAGCCGTTGTTCGAGTACTCGGGAGCGTGCGCGGGCTGCGGCGAGACGCCGTACGTGAAACTGTTGACCCAGTTGTTCGGTGACCGGCTGATCGTGGCCAACGCAACGGGGTGCTCGTCGATCTACGGCGGGAACCTGCCGACGGTGCCGTGGACGAAGAACTCCGACGGTCGCGGACCGGCCTGGTGCAACTCGCTGTTCGAGGACAACGCCGAGTTCGGCTTCGGCTACCGGCTCACGCTGGACAAGCACAACGAGTACGCCCGAGAGCTGGTCGGCAAACTGGCGGACACGATCGGGGTGGAACTGGCCAACGGTCTGCTCAACGCGGTGCAGAACACCGACGCCGATATCCAGGAACAGCGCCGGCGGGTGGCGGCCCTGAAGGAAAAACTGGCCGGCGTGGACTCGCCGGAGGCCAAGGGGCTGACGGACCTGGCCGACACGCTGGTCAAGAAGAGCGTGTGGGTTCTGGGCGGCGACGGATGGGCCTACGACATCGGCTACGGCGGTCTGGACCACGTGTTGGCCATGGGGCGCAACGTCAACGTGCTGGTGCTGAACACCGAGGTCTACTCGAACACCGGCGGACAGTGCTCCAAGGCCACACCGCTGGGGGCGGTAGCGAAGTTCGCGGCGGGCGGCAAACGGCAAGCGCAGAAGGACCTGGCCCTGATGGCCATCAGCTACGGGTCGATCTACGTGGCCACGGTGGCGGTCGGCGCCAACGACGCCCAGACGGTCAGGGCGTTCCTGGAGGCGGAGGCCTACGAGGGCCCATCGATCATCATCGCCTATGCCCATTGCATCGCCCACGGGATCAACATGCGGCTGGGCATGGACACCCAGAAGAGAGCGGTGCTCAGCGGTCACTTCCCGCTGTTCCGCTTCAACCCGGACCTGGTGGCCGAGGGAAAGAACCCGCTGCAACTCGACTCGAAGAAGCCGTCCATGCCGTACCAGGAGTACGCCTACAATCAGAACCGCTTCAAGATGCTGACCAAGAGCGACCCGGAGACGGCCCGGGAGTTGATGAAACAGGCCCAGCAGAACGCTACAGCCCGGTGGAACCGGTACGAGGCCCTGGCGGGCGTCTACGCTTCGCAGGTTGCCGGCGAGGGGGGCGACGGCACGGACTGACGTGCAACAGTCGGGCTGAGCCAGCGGTGGAATCGTGCCCGCGGTTGCCGGCGGCCGGGCCGCCTATCAGAACCGCACGCAGGAGCTGGGCATCGTGAAGTACGTGATTGTCCTGCCGGACGGGGCCGCCGACGAGCCGCTGGCACAGCTCGACGGTCGCACCCCGCTGGAAGCGGCCCGGATTCCCGGCATGGACTGGGTGGCCGCAAACGGGCGGCTGGGGCGGTCGGTCACGGTTCCCGCGGGCTTCACTGCGGGCACGGACGTGGCCACGCTGTCGCTGTTCGGGTACGACCCGGCCCGGTACTACACCGGCCGGGCACCGCTCGAAGCGGCCGCCAGAGGCCTGACCGTGGGGCCGGACGGGATCATCTTCCGCTGCAACTTCGTGACGGTTCTCGACGGTCGGATGGCGGACTTCACGGCCGGGCACATCGCCCAGAACGAGGCAGAGGGGCTGATCGCCGATCTCGACTCGTTGTTCGCGGGTGAAGGGCTGGCGTTCCATGCCGGCGTTTCGTATCGCAATCTGATGATTACCGAGGACGCCGGCGGCCTGGACGTGCGCTGCGCACCGCCACACGACATCCCGAATCAGCCGGTGGCGGACCATCGACCGCAGGGACCGGGAGCCGGGCGGGTCAAGGCCATCATGACCCGGGCGAGGGAACTGCTGCGAAACCACGAGGTCAACCGCGTCCGGCGTGGTGAAGGGCGGGACCCCGTGACCGACATCTGGCTGTGGGGACAGGGCGGTCCGACGAAGCTCGACGCGTTTCAAGATCGGTTCGGCTGCTTGGGCGCGGTGATCACCGGTGTGGACATCATCCGCGGCCTGGCGGTCTGCATGGGTATGAAACTGATCGAGGTGCCGGGGGCGACCGGGTACATCGACACGAACTACCGGGGCAAGGGCGAAGCGGCGGTGCAGGCACTCGCCGACTTCGACATGGTGGTGGTTCACGTCGAGGCCCCGGACGAGGCCGGGCACCTGGGTGACGCGGCCGAGAAGGTGCTCGCCCTGGAGCGCGTGGATGAGCTGATCGTCGGCCCCCTTCTGGAGGAAGTGCGGCGCCATGATCGATGGCGGATACTGGTAGCCCCCGATCATCCCACCCCGTGCACTACGAGGGCCCACGACGCTACGCCACCGCCCTTCTGTTACGCGGGCACCGGCGTCGAAGCCGTGGAAGCACAACCTTTCTGCGAGCAGGCCGCGAGCGCCACCGGTTTATTCATCGACCCGGGTCACAGGCTGATCGAGCAATTCATGGGACGGGGATAGGTCCTTCCGGAGCACGCCGGGCGAAGCACTCGTCGTTCGATTGAGGGCGTCAACTCAGCATTGGAGGGCCGGGGGTCCTACCCACCCACGGCGACGGCACTCTTCGTGCTGACCTTGTTCAGGGCCTGGTCCAGGTCGGCGATGATATCGTCGGGGTGTTCGCCTCCGACGCAGAGGCGGACCAGGTTGGGCGGGATGTGGGCCAGTTTGCGCCCCGCCTCGCCCTGCTGCTGATGGGTGGAGATGGCCGGTATGGTGGCCACGCTCTTGATTCGACCCAGGTCCGTAGCCCGCCAGATGCGCTGCAGGTGGTCGAAGAACTTGCGGGTCGGCTCGGGCCCGCCCTTGACGCAGAAGGACATCAGGTGCCCGTAGCGGTTCACGGGCTTGCCGTACTGCTCGTCCTGCTCGGCGTCCACGAGCCACATGTACTTGCTGGCCAGCTCGTGGTGCGGGTGGTTCGGCAGGCCCAGGTACTCGACGCTATCGACTTGTGGGTGAGTCCCGAGGTACTCGGCTACCTTCATGGTGTTGCGGCTGAGCAGATCCATCTTGCTGCGCAGGGTGCGCATGTCGTTGAGCGTCATGATCGCCTGCATGGGGTGCAGGTTGGGACCGTAGTCGCGGTTGGGCAGGTACTTGATGTAGATGGCGAAGTTGTTCTTGAGTTGGTCGTTGTCGATGTTGGTGACCAGGCCTTTACGGGCGATCACGGCTCCGCAGATGCCGAACCCGCTGGAGGTGAGGGTCTTGGTGGCCGACTGGACGACGATGTCGGCCCCGTGGCAGATGGGCCGCAGCAGCGCGGGCGTGGCCACCGTCGAGTCGCAGATCAGGGGGAGGTTGTGACTGTGGGCCAGGTCGGCGACGGCCTGGACGTCGAAGAAGCCCAGGCCGGGGTTGCTGGGCAACTCGCCGTACAGGAACCGGGTGTTCTCGTCGATCTTGGAGGCCCACTCGTCGAGGTTGGTGGAGTCCTCGACCCAGCGGCACTCGATGTCGCGCTCCTCCATGAGGCGAACGTTGAACTGCTGGAACGTACCGCCGTAGCACTGGGCGGTGGCGACGAAGTTTCGCGGCTCGTGGGCGTGGTGCCTCTTGTGCACCAGGAAGGGCTGAACGGCGGTCATGATGGCGGCCATGCCCGACGAGGTGGAGCAGCACTCGGTCTCGCCGTCGAAGCCGTAGCCCTCCAGCAGGGCCAGAGTCCATTCGTAGTAGTAGGTCGAGGGGTTGGCGATCCGCGAGTAGCACCAGGTGGGGATCAGGTAGGCCAGGGCGGCGGCCATCTCATCCGAGTCGCGGTAGGCCTGTGACGTACTCATGAAGATGGGCTCGATGATCGACCCCTGATAGTCCTCGATCGCGTCCTCGACGTTGTAGAGCCCGTGCACGGCGATGGTGTCGAACTTCCACTCCTTGACCACGTCGCGGATATAGCGGGCCCGCCTGGCGAGGTACTCGTTGTTCTGGTCGATGTAGCGTTGCATTCCAGGCGTGATCTGAGCTTCGTTGTCGCCAGACATGGTAACCTTCCTGTCGAAGAGACTACGGTCGAAGCCACCCCGAACACCGCAGGCGGGCAGGCGCACGTCCGCCGCCGGCTGCGGCGTCCCGCATGGTGACATCCGAGTATACCACATCGAAGTTCAGTCACCAGGGGCCCGGGCGGCCCGCAGGGGCACACGCAACGGGCGGGCAACAGGAACGAGACGACGACATCCGGGTTTATCAGGGACCGACCGTGTTGATCGGTCCGGAGGGGGCGTTATTCTGGCGGCACGTTGGGCCCGTTCGGTGGGACGGGTCAATACGGACTCGATTCCTCCAGTGCGAATGTACGAAGGAGACGTGCCGTGAAAGCCGTCAAGATGACCAAGACCGCGGCGCAAAAGACGATCCGCGAAGCCCTGGAACGGGGAATGGAATGGGTCGAGGGACAGGGCTATGTCTGGTTCGCGCAGACGCTGGTGCCAGCCGTAAGGAGCCTTCCATGGCAAAACGGCAAGCCGCCAGATCGCAGGCTGGCGCGCGACGCGTTTTGCCTGCTCGGCGACGCGTACGATCTGTTCTTCGACGCCCCCAAGGCCGCGCTGCGCGCCTACCGCCGCTGTGTGAGCATTGACCGGGACTGCGGCCACGCCTGGCGCGAGATCGGTTCCATGCTGTGGTCGATGGGTCAGGACCGACAGTCCAAGGCGGCCCTATCTCGGGCGCTCAAGCGGGACCCGGGTGATGAGGACGCGACACTCCTGTTGAAGATTGTGGAGGAGAACCTCGCCCGGCCCTGCGCGCCGGCGTACCGGGCGGGCGACCCGCCTTGGGAGGCGGCCGAGCTGCTGGCCCAGTTGAGGCCCCGCAAGGCGCTGGAGGTGCTCAAGAACAGACGGACGATGGTGGCGCGGCAGGTCCGGGCCCGGGCTTACGCGGCCCTTGGCGAAGATCACGCCTTCGTTCAGGAATGGACAGGCATCAGTAAAGGCAAGGGCACGCTGTACCTGGGTCTGCCCGACTGGTTCGTGCTTCCCGAGGGAGCCTGGGGATCGTCTGCGTTCTGGCGGGCGATCCTGAAGACGGCCTCGCGGTTCGAGCCATTCTCTTGTTTTCTCTACGGTCGTGACCTCTCCTCATCGCCCCGCCCGGACGGCTGGGCCTACGGGAGCAACTTCGGGAAGTCGCTGCGCCAGTTCCGTTTGATCGCCCGCCTGCATCTGGCCCGCACGCAGAACGACGTCAAGGCCGTGGAGGCGATCTGCAGGAAGTTCCCCCATTGGACGAAGGCGGCCGCGACGCTTCGGTCGCTGCGCCAGGGTGCCAGGCCGGCGTGACCCGGTCGGTGATGCAGCGCCGGCGCCCAGGTAACTACGACCCCTGCGATCGGTTTGACATCGCCCGCCCGACCCCGGTATTGATAGCGCATCGGCACTGCGGCCCCGCTGGGCTGTTGCGGGTTCCGCCCGGCAACAACTGGCAGGGCTTCGGTCCACGGGCGTCAGGAGTCCACGGGCTGTGGTACGCATCAGGCAACGTCTGGGGAAGTACCGCATCGACCGTCGTCTGGCCGACGGCGGTTTCGCCACGGTCTACCGGGCCTACGACACGATTGCCGGCATCCCGGTGGCACTGAAAATCCCGCAACCGGCGTACGTCACCAAGGAGGCGCTCGAAGAGTTCCGCAAGGAGGTTCGCGTAACCTCCAAGCTCGACCACCCCAACATCCTGCCGGTCAAGGACGCGGGCTTCATCGAGGGCACGTTCGTCATTGCCTATCCGCTGGGGGAACAGAGCCTGGGGGACCGACTGGGGAAGCGGATGTCGATCCGCACGATCGTCGAGCTGGCCGACCAGATGCTCGATGCCGTCGCGTTCGCCCATCGCAAGCGGGTCATGCACTGCGACCTGAAGCCGGAGAATTTCATCCTGTTTCCGGGCAACCGGGTTCGTCTGGCGGACTTCGGGATCGCCAAGGTAGCCCACCGCACCCTGTCGGCGTCCGGGGCCGGGACGATCGGCTACGTGGCGCCGGAACAGGCCATGGGCAAGCCGTCATTCCGGTCGGACGTGTTTTCGCTGGGCTTGATCCTGTACCGGATGTTCTCCGGGTCGTTACCGGAGTGGCCTTTTGCCTGGCCGCCGCCGGGGTTCGACCGGGTGCGCAAGAACCTGCACGCTGACGTGATCGCGTTTCTGCGTCGAACGATGGAGGTGGACCACCGCAAGCGTTTCGATGACGCGGTGCAGATGCAGGCGGCCTTCCGCCGGCTCCGGGCGCGGGCCCTGCAATCGACACCCACCCGCCGGCGGCGTCGCAAGGCCAGCAGGAGCCAGCGCGACTGGCGGACGATCCGCCGCCGGGAATTCCTCAAGCACTACCGCACGATGCTGGAGGTTCGCGGCACGTGCCACCGCTGCCAGGGCCCGGTGGCCGAGGCGATGCAGGTCTGCCCCTGGTGCGGTGTGAAGCGACGCGTCGGGTCGGACGAGGATCGGTTCCCGGGGCGCTGCCGGCGATGCAAGCGGAGCGTGAAGTCGGACTGGCGGTTCTGCCCCTGGTGTTACGGTGCGGCGATCAAACCGGACGCCGAGCCGCGATACTCCGACGTCCGCTACGCCGGGCGCTGCGGCAACCCGTCGTGCAGCGGCAAGGACCTGATGCCATTCATGCGGTATTGCCCCTGGTGCCGAAGGAAGGTGAGGAGGGTCTGGAAGATCGAGGGGTCGAAGGACCGCTGTCCGCGCTGCGGCTGGGGGGTTCTGCGCGACTACTGGGATCACTGTCCGTGGTGCGGTAGAACGCTCCAGAAGCGCTAGAAGCCAAGATGCCTACGAACGTCAAAGAGCAGGTCGAGTTCTTCGTGGGGCGGGACATGCCGGAGGGTGAGCTACGCCCTCTGGCCTCCGGCGTCGCGGCCGTCTACACCGCGCGCTGTCCGGGGAAAGAAACCGCCAACGAGGATGCGGCCGTCCTGATCTCCTGCAATGCTCAGTGTGGCGTTCTCGCCCTGGCCGACGGGTTCGGCGGCCAGCCCGCGGGGGACCAGGCTTCGCGGCTCGCTCTGGAGGCGATCGCCGACGCGGTCAACCAAGCGGTCTACAGTGAGTCCGAGCCGCGCGATGGAATCCTCAACGGCTTCGAGCAGGCCAACCGGGCCGTCTGCGAGCTGGGCGTCGGAGCGGCCACCACGCTGGCGGTGGTCGAGATCGGGCCGGGTTGGGTTCGGCCGTATCACGTCGGTGACTCCGCGATCCTGGTCGTGGGGCAGCGGGGGAAGCTCAAGCTGCACACGGTGTCGCACTCTCCGGTCGGGCTGGCCGTCGAAGCGGGCATGCTCGAGGAGACGGAGGCGATGCACCATGAAGACCGTCATCTGGTCTCGAACCTGGTGGGGTCGGCCGACATGCGGATCGAGATCGGTTCGGCGCTGAAGCTGCGGCCCCGCGACACGGTACTGCTGGCAACAGACGGTCTGTACGACAACCTGCACCTCGAAGAGATCGTCGAGGCTGTCCGCAAAGGCCCTCTGGCCCGGGCGGTCCAGGCGCTGATCGACCAATGTGACGCACGCATGCAACGGCCAAGTGAGGGTCATCCCAGCAAGCCCGACGACATGACGTCCATCGTCTTCCGGCTCGGCGGCTGACTTGGTTTCTGAGAGACGCCGAGATCGCCGTTCGAGACACGCCCGGTGTTTCGGCCGGCCCAGTGTTCACCCGTGCCCTCTGGCACCAGTGCCTTCTATTCTCAATTGTGTCATGGGACGGATTCGTCCGTGTCACCTCCTTTGAATCGGGCGCTGGCCCGCTACGCTGGGCCCTGCTCCGTGCGCGGGGGCCTTGGCCCCTCTCGTTTTCGTGCCCGTGGCCCTTTGACTGTCGGCCTCCGGTGGCGCCGGCTACGCGCAGCCGCGCCTGAGGACGTTCCTCTACCCCTATAACTTGGCGCCCGATCACCTTCAGGGGGTCGGATTCGCGGAAAACGGGGTTTTCGGTGGCGCCAGGGGCGATTTGAAGTGGGAATTGAGGGCCAAAAACGGAGGGTCGAGAACGGAGGCGCGGGAGGAAGGCAACAGAATTTAGATATGTGGATGCGGAGTATGAGTCCAAAGTTGCGTGTAGCGAGTTGGGAAAGCGAAGGCCGGACGTTCAGCACGGAGATCGCCCAAGGAAGGGAGAGACGCGAGAGAAGGAAGGGAAGGCAGGACGACCTAACCGCCAAGAACGCCCCGGCTTCCGCCGGTCTCGATTGGGGCGCCAGGAGACCGACAACGGCCAAGCGGCGCAGGACGCCAAGGAGGCCGAGAACGCCAAGAGAGGCGCAAGGATTGGGGATTGGTGAATAGCGAATGGAAAACGGCGAACGGCAGACTATCCGCAGATTTCGCAGATTTTCGCAGATTCAGGCCAGGCAAAAGACACACGGCAACGGCGGGACGTTCACCACGGAGCACACCGAGCACGCAGAGAAAGGCCGGAGACGGAACAGAAGGGAGGAAGGCCTAACCGCCAAGGCGCAAAGGGCGCCAAGAGACCGACAACGGGCAGGCGGCGAAAGACGCCAAGGAGGCCGAGAACGCCAAGAGAGGCGCAAGATTAAGAGTTGGGAGATGGCGAATGGCGAGTGGTGTGAATGGAAAACGGCGAAGGCGGGCGGATCAGGGGGAGGATTGGAGGGGGTTGAAGGGGTTGTTGACCGGGCGGCGAGGGGGTCGGAGAATGGACGAGTCGGGATGGTCCAGAGGCGTGACAGGTCGGGGCACGTCGGGCGCGAGGATTCGGGTGGTGAGAACGGGGGGTCGGCGTTGCGGGATGGGATGCGGGCGCAACGTGCGGGGTTGGGTCGGCACGGGTCGCCACGAGGGGGGCAGCGACGGGATGAAGATGTAAGCCTGCCCCCCTTTAGTGCCGTTAGTGCCTCTGGTAAAGCAACTCGCCGGAGAGACTGCCAATGGCAAGCGTAGCGGGCTATCGACTTGGTCGGCTCTTAGGGCAAGGCACCTACGGGGAGACCTACGAAGCGACGAAGAACGGGCTGCGCGTCGCGTTGAAGCTAATCCGAGAGGAAGCCGTCCAACGGGGTTTCGATCTGGAACGGTTTCGCCGCGAGGTTCGGGCGCTCCAGAAGGCCACGGGGCCGAACGTCGTTCGGTTCCTTGACGCGGGTCAGGGGCAGCAAGGGAATGAGACCAGATACTTCGTGGCTATGGAGTATCTTGACGGCCGGGACCTCGCCAAGGCGTTCCAGGAAGCTGGCGGGGCTTTTGCTGAGCCGGCACTTAAGAGCATACTGGCCCAAGTCGTCTCCGGCCTAGACACGATCCACCGGCAGAGGATCGTCCACCGGGACCTGAAGCCTGCGAATATCTTCCTGACCGAGGCGGGCGAGGTCAAAGTGCTCGACTTCGGCTTGGTGAAGATGCTGGACTACACGACCCTTACCAGCATGCCAGGACAACCGATTGGGACGCCGCTGTACATCGCGCCGGAGATACTGCGCGGTCAGCGGGTCGACTTTCGGGCGGACTTCTACTCCCTCGGCGTCCTTATTTACTACCTCGTCACCACAGGCAAGTTCCCATTCGACGGTCGCACGCCGCTGGAGCTGTACGCGCAGGTGGTGAACAATCCGCCGACCCCGCCGACACGACACAACCGGGCTCTCTCCGCCGCGTACGAGAACCTCATCCTGACGCTGCTCGCGAAGCAACCCTACGAGCGACCGTCCAGCCACGACGAACTGGCCCGTGCAATTCAGAGCACACCGCTCGTGCTGGCGCATGGGCGCCTTGCAGTGGCGCGTTCTCGAGCCGGTCGACGCAAGAAGCGATGTCTGTTTCGACTGCTCCACACCGAGAAGAGCGAAGTCCAACGCTTCATCGAAGCGGGTGGCACGATGGACGGCTTCACTTTCCAGGCCAGCTACCTGCCGAAGTATCGCGGTTCGCTCGCTGCTCTGCGAGACATGGGCCTCCGCTACCTGTTTGATCCGATGTGCTACCGGCTCACCTACTCTTCGTTCGCCCAGACACAGGGCGTCGTTGCTCTGCCCTACGTGCCGGATCGGGAAAACGTCCTCTCGGAGCCCGACCTGCAGACACTCGATGCCCAGCAGAAATACGCTCGCACCTGCATCGACTGGCAGAGGCAGTGGCAATGCTGCACTCTGGTCGCACCGTTTCACTTCTGCCGCGACCTGGGCTCACCGTGGATAGACATAGACATCAAGCTGATTGAGGAGGCCCTGGCGTACGCCCGATCCCAGCAAGGTGCCTCGCCCGTCTACGCAGGTCTATGCCTGAACATTGAGGCGTACACGATCGAAGCCAACCGCTTGGCGCTATTGAACCGCTATTCTCGCGTCCGACCGGAGGGCTATCTCTTCTACGTGGACAATCTGGACGAGCGGACGAACAATCCGCTGCAGCTGCGGGCCTATTTGGACCTTCTGCGTCTCTTCCAACGACTGGGCAAGCCGGTATATGCTTGCCGTGTGGGGACCCTGGGGCTAGGCATGCTGGCCGCTGGTGCGGACGGAATCGAGGTGGGCATTGCGTCGCTGTCGAGCTTCTCGGAGGCGAACCTCCTCGTCAACCGGAGGACCGGGTACGACATGTCGAAGAAGTACTACATTCCGGGTCTGATGCTGACGCTGCCGGTCCCGCTCGCCGAGGACATCTTGTCAGGTTCGAAGGGGGCGGACATGCGGTGTGAATGTCCGCATTGTCGGCAGGCGCGCTCAAACCTGGGGCGGGCAGCGAAGCCGCACTTTCTCCATTGCCGCACAGCAGAGGTTGCAGAATTGAACGCCCGCTCGACGTCCCCGCAGCGGCTCGAGTGGTTCCGGGCCCGCGTGGACGCTGCGCTCCAGCGCTGCGATGCGGTGCGCCGCACGAAGACGGTTGACCTGCAGGGCGGCCACTATGCGCACCTGCGGGCCTGGCTTGAAGTATTCACGAACCCGGGGGGAGGCACTGAATGAGGCGTCAGGAAGCGCAGATGATCGAGCCTGTCCGCACGCTCATGCATCAGGCGATGGGCATCCACATTTCCACCTGCGAATTCCGTGGCGGTTATGGGATTGCCGACCTAGTTGGTGCGGCGATCTGCTCGCGCGCCTGCAAGACCCGCGCCCAAATGGGTCTGGCGGGCGCGCTGGATCATCACCACTTGGTCGAAGTCCTGTTAGCCCTTCGCCCGGGTGTGTGGAACTCCCGGGAGGTGTTGCTCGGGCGCCTGAGCGTCTCCGAGAGCACGCTACGACGGCGTGTCCTGCCACGCTTGCGTGCCCACGGGCTGATCGAGCGCGACGGTCACGGTGCCATCCGCCTGCGAGCCGTGCCGCCGCCGCCAACGGAATACGTTGTAGCAGTAGAGGCGAAGCAGACGCGGTGGCGGCAAGCGATCGTGCAGGCACGACGATACACGTTCTTTGCCGACCGCACGTACATTGCCCTGTGGTCTCACATGGTGGTTCACGTGGACCGATCACTGCTGTACCGCCATCGGCTCGGTATGATTAGTGTGGAAGCGGAGCGTGCCACCCTGGTCGTGGAGGCGCCCCTGCGGAAACCCCGCAAGGGGAGGCTGAACCGGTACTGTGCTGAGTACCTGTACGGGCTCTCGTTAAACCAAGGGCTGGCGGGCGGGTGAAGCTGGAACCGAGATTTCGCACAGCCTGGCGCCACGAGCGGGGCAGCGATGGCGGGGATGAGTCAGCCTGCCCCCTGACCACTGCGTGACGATAGACCACACACCGGCGGGCAAGCCGCCAGTGGCATCCGCCGCTTCCAGGGGCTCCGCTTCGTATCGGGACTGGCCACCCAGGGCTCGCTTCGCTTCGCCCTGGGCTGGATTCCGTCGTCCGCTCCGCGGACTTTGAACGGTGTGGCAGCCGGCGCCAGCCACCGGTTGAAAACCGGTGCCAGACTGAGACAGGCGAATCCTCGCGGCAGGTCAAGCCGGCTTCGGCGGAACGACCTGGGCTACGACTGAGCAAGATGAACGAAGAAGAACTGCAGAACGAGATCAACCGGAGCATGTGCGATCGCGACTGTGGCGCCATCAGCCGCATCGAACTCGGGCCGGGAAGTGACGTAACCGACTTGTCGTTGGCCGCCGACGTGCGCGTCTTTACGGCGGGCTCGGAATTCCGCGGATTCGGAGTTCGGGCAAAGGAATTCATCGACATGGTATTCGCGGGGGCCTGGAAGGACGGTCACCCCAGGCCTGACGTCGCGGATATCTGCACGACCGGCGGTCCGCTTTTGATCGTTGAGCGCATCACCGGCGATTCTGTTGTGCGCGGCGTATTGCGGTACCTGGAGCTGGAACATCCCTGATCGTTGGCACGGTCAGGAGTCCGTGCGGCAGGTCAATTCGTCTTCGGCAGAACGAGCCGGGCTACAACTCGCATCGAAATAGGCTGGCAGAAGTCGAGGCCGGAGTGTGCGCACCGTCCGGCTGATTGCCACTCGGTTGCCACTGGCGCTGCTGTCGGGGGGGGCGTTATGCCCTGGAGTTGCTCTAATACCGGTTCCAGTTTGTTCCTGCCAATCGGATCATCGCCAAGTCGGCGCCTCCGTTGCGTTGGCGGCCGCGCGGCCTCCCGACGCCGCCGGGACAGGTTCCGCCCGCGGCTCGGGGATCGGCAGACTCATTCTGTAACTGGTATAGGTCTTTGCCTCACAAGGACTGGAGCCGAGGGGACTCGAACCCCTGACCTCCTGCATGCCATGCAGGCGTTCTCCCAACTGAACTACGGCCCCTTGGGATTCCCTGACTACTCGGTTGTCGGCCGCGGCCGGCTGTCGTCGCCCGATCGGCCAGCGGCATACTGCGGCCGGTCGATCGAGCGCCGTTCGACGATTCTAGCGGTTGGTGCGCAAACGGCAAGGGGCCCGGTGGGTGGTCGAGAGGTCGGGCCACCGGGCTAGCCGTCGCCGCCCTCGCTGAAATCCACCTTTGGTGTAGCCTTGGCGGCCTCCTCGACGCGGAAGTACTCGGCCTTTTCGACGCCGGCCAGGCTGGCGTAGAAGCCGCCCAGAAGCTTGCGGCTGAACCTGTTGAGGCTTTCGACGGCGTCGTTGTAGTGTTTCCGGGCGACGGCCACGCGGTTCTCCGTGCCCTCCAGCGAATCCTGAAGCTTGAGGAACGACTCGTTGGACTTCAGCTCCGGATAGGTCTCTCGCAGCACGAGCAGGCGCGAGAGGGCGGACTCGAGCATACCGGCCGCCCGGGCCTTCTCGGCACGCGAGTCGGTCTGGAAGTAGGCTTTGCGGGCCTCGGCCACGCCGAGGAAGATCTTCTCCTCCTGAGCGGCCACGCCCTTCACCGTCTCGACCAGATTGGAGACCAGGTCGAACCGTCTCTGCAACTGGTTGTCGATCTCGGCCCAGCCGCTGTTGACGCTCTCGTCGAGACTGACGGCCTTGTTGTACCCGCTATAGACACAGCCGCCGACGATCAGGACGCCGACGACGAAGGCAATTACCAGCGTCAAGAGGACCTTGCCTACACTCACGGAACTTCCTCCCGTCTTGGAACTGCGCCCGTAGGCCATTGCGGCACCGCAGGAGCCGCAGAACTGGGCGCCCGATTGGACCACCGCCCCGCAGGCCGGACAGGTGTTACCAACTGGCACCGCCGCCTCCTCCGCCGAATCCCCCCCCGCCGCCGAACGATCCACCGCCGAAGCCGCCGAACCCGCCCCCCCCACCGCCCCAGGAGGAGTGCGATCGGCCGCCCATCATGTTGCCCAGCACGCCGCCCCAGAACAGACCGGGCAG
>DATKXO010000010.1:0-3476 GCA_035528995.1 Phycisphaerae bacterium
GCAGCCGGCTCGGGGACCGCGCGGGAGAGGTAGCTCGTGCCCATGAAGATGTCGTCGTTGCCCGCGTCGTCGTACAGGCCCAGCACCACGAGGTCGCCGTCCAGGTTCAGGTACCCTTGGCCGTACAAGACCTGGTTGCCGTCCTCGATTCCCCAGAAGGCCACGTTCCCGTCGTCGGCGACCGTCACCCAGCCGACGGAGGCTTCGTCGTTGCTGTCCGAGAAATGCAGGCTGATCACGAAGTTGCCGTCGGCGTCGACGTGCAGCTCGCCCCACTCGGTCCCGAAATCGGCCCGGGCGCTGCAGGCCAGCCCCTGGTACAGCCAGTCGCCGGTCACCTCCGAAAGCGTGCGGCCCGTGCCGAGCTTCACAATGAGCTCAACGCCCATCGAATTGTTGGCGTCCAGAACGTAGTCGGCGAAGTCCATGCGGAAGCCCATCTTCCCCACGCCGATCGGGATCGAGAAGGTGCTCAGGACAAGGGGGATGTTCGGGTCGATCACGGTGATGTCCAGCAGCGACGCCGTGCTGTTGTACGACAACGTGCCCCAGGAGTTGTCGTCCGGGGTGCCGTCGCCCTGGTAGAAGTCGGTCTGGAACGTGTAGATCCCGTTGCCGTCCGGCCCACTCATCTGCACGGTGCCGTAGGACAGCTCGGCGGACGTGTCCGTGAACCGGTGGTTGAGGTAGGCCCAGGTGCCGACCAGGTCGTTGGCGTCGTACTGGTTCGGCGCCTTGCGCATGCCGAGGTTCAGGCTCAGTCCCGGGGGCGCGTTGGCGTCGCGGCCGACGGAGACGTACGTGTTGGACGTCAAGGCCAGCACCTGGTGCATGGCGAAGTTCGGGTCGCCGGCAAAGTACGAGGTCATGTAGGCCCACTGGTTGGCGTCGAAGGTGAGGCTGGGGATCGTGCCGGCCACCACCAGCGACACATCGCCGTCGGAGTTGTCCCCGACCCAGTAGAACGCGCCCGTCGTCGGGCCGGTCATCGTGATCGTGTTGGTGCCCAGTTGCGAGAACAGCGCGTCGCTGACGTCGCGACCGATCAGGCCGTCCCAGTACACGCCGTTGGGGTCGTAGTCGGCCTTTGATACGCCAACACCCGCGAACCCCACACACACCACGACAATCAGCATGCTCATCGGAAACGAGCGCATTTGCAGTCCTCCTTAAAGGGATTCCTCTGATTGAGCCATATGCGATAGCTGAGCAAGTCGGCCGCGATTAGCGAAACATTATCGCCGAGAAGGACCTTTCTGTCAACAACGAATCCGCGGCGCCGCGGCGGCGCGCCGGCGCGAGAAGCCCGCGCCGCGGCTCACCTGCCGATGCACCACAGGTGCTTCAGGCTACGAATGTACATCCGCTTGCCGACGAAGACCGGCGAGCAGCGGAAGTCCTCGCCGAGTGTGTTGCGGGCGACCTGCTTGAACTGCCGGCCGGGCTCGACCAAGATCGTGATCCCGCTGGAGGTGCTGACGTGGAGGTGCTTGCCGGCCAGCGTCACGCTGGAATAGCACTGTTTGATCCGCCGCTGGCCGAAGTCGAGCTTCTGCTCGTAGACGCGGCTGCCCGTCTTGGCGTCAACGGCGCTGAACACGCCGAACTGCGTGACGTTGTACAGCAGCCCGTCGTGATATGCCGGCGAGGAGTAGTAGCGGTCCTTGCGGATGTTGCACTGCCAGAGCCGCTCGGGCTTGTCGGCCGTCGAGGCGGGCAGGCGGAAGGCCTTGCCCCCGTTCTCGACGAAGTACACGACGCCGTCGTGCAGCACCGGCTGGTTGTACTGGGTGCGGTGCGTGCGGTCGGCGAACTTCTGCCCGTCGCGTGCGCGGAACCAGTCGCCCTGGTGCGTGATGATCACGTCCTCGCCGCCGATCTTCGCCACAACGCCCGTGCCCCAGCCGTTGCGGGCGCTGCTGCGCCAGGACTGCTCGCCGGTGGCCTTGTCCAGCGCCGTGAGCGACAGGACGTGGACGATCAGGTTGCCGCCCACCAGCAGCGGCGAAGTGCTGTGCCCGTAGTCGTCCTTGGGCTTCTCGACGAACTTGATCCACTTGCGGTTGCCGTCGAGGTCGTAGCAGGCGGCCGTCCCCGTGCCGAACAGCACCCACACGTGCCGGCCGTCGCTGACCGGCGTGGGGCTGGAGTAGCCGTTCGCCGTTTGCGAGTTGGGCATCACGAACCGCGAGACGGGCTTGAGCTTGTCGTTCAGCTCGGTGACTCGCTGCTGGTGCTGCTGTATCTGGGGCTGGAGTTGCCCAGCAAGTTGCTCTTTCTGTGCGGCCAGGTTGGGGTCGCGGTTGATCCGGTTGAGCTGCCCCTGGACGCGGCTGAGCTTGGCCTGCGCGTCGCGAAGGGCCTTGGTGGTGCCGTCGATGTCGATCTGATCCATCAGGGCCTTGGTCTTCGCGCGCTCGGCCGGCGGCAGCGTCTCGAGGTAGGAGTTGTCCTTCTCCCAGATGATCTTGCCGCTCTTGACGTTCACGCACAGCAGCGTCGTCGGCTCGGAGCAGACGAAGAGCCTCTCGCCGACGATCACCGGCGTGGAGTTCGACCAGCTCGGCATGGGGGTCTTCCAGACGACGTTCTCGCTGGCCGACCACTTTGTCGGCGGGTCCGCGTCGGGGTATCGCCCTGTCCAGTCCGTCCGCCAGCCGACCGGTGCGGCAGCCAGCGCGGGCACCGCCGTCAACAGAATCAGTGCATACGGAATCGCTCGCTTCATCGTCTCGTTCCTTTGCACGGCCGCTCCCCTTGGATGGCCGTGCTTGTGAAACCCCACCAGCGGCAGTCGGACACGGGCTATCTTGCCTCCGCATTCTGCTCCCCGGCCCTGCTCCCTGTTGCCTGTTACATGTTCCCTTGTGGCTGGTCCCTGGTCCCTAGTCCCTACCCCCTGTCGCCTTCCACCCGACCTTCTCGGTAATCGCCCCGGTGAGCTTGGCGGCCATGATGCGATGTGTCTTCAGCGACGGATGGTAGCTGGAGCCCAGACCGTTGGCGTGGTCCTGTCGGTCGAACTCGAAGTAGTGAACCTTCTTGTCGCCGGCCTTGTCGTACTCGGCCGCCATCTCGGTCAGCCAGCCGCGGATCGCGGTCAGCCCGCCGCCCTGTCCCCTGGGCATGCCGTCGTACATCATCGGCCCGACGGCCGCGAAGACGTGTACGTCCTTGCCGTGATGCTTGCGGATCGTGGCGATCAGCCCGCGATAGGCCTTGAGAAACTCATCCTTCGGCGGAATGCTCTTGGCGAAGTCGTTCGTGCACAGGTTTATCACGACCACGTCGGGGTGATAGCCGTTCGGGTCCCACTTGCTCACCCGGTCGCTCGGCAGCGCGCGGCCGTAGAGCACGGGCAGGACGTTGTCGGTCTTCTCGCCGCGGTCGCGGTAGACGCCCTGGCCGCTCCAGGCCAGGCAGACGTAGTCGGCGCCGAAGCTGCGGGCCGTGATCGCGCCGTAAGCGAGGTAGTT
>DATKXO010000011.1:0-3443 GCA_035528995.1 Phycisphaerae bacterium
CATGGGCAGCAGTTCGTCCCCTTTTGGGCCTCGCATGAACAAGCCCACGGTGCGGGCCTGCAGGACGGTGGCCACTTGCTGCACCGTGTCATGGGCCACGCGGTGCTTGTCGGGAATCACCTGCAGGACCGAGAACGTGGAACCCATCAGGGCCAGCGTGTCGCGGTCCATGGGGGCGCCTTCTGCTTCATTCGGGTCAGCGGCCGCCTCTGTGGGGCGCTGGTCTTGTGGCTCGGCGGCCTGGGCGGCGGGCGGGTCCGAGCGAACCGCGTGGGCGGCCACCACCATATCGCGTCCCAGCCGCTTGGCCTCATACATGGCCAGGTCGGACTGACTGATCAGGGCTTCGGCGTCGGCCACCCCACACTCGTGCAGCTCGGCCACACCGAAGCTGGCGGTGACGCGGATGGTATGGTCCTCGTAGATGAATTGATCGCAGCGCAGGGCGTCGCGAAGCTGCCGAGCGATCTTCATCGCCTGGCTCAACCGGGTCCCGGGCAGGATGATGGCGAACTCCTCCCCGCCGAATCGGGCGACGCTGTCCGACTGGCGCACCAGGCTGGCCAGACGATCCGCCGTGCGGCGCAGCGCCACGTCCCCCGCGTTGTGGCCATAGGTGTCGTTCAGCAGCTTGAAGTGGTCCAGGTCCAACATGACCAGCGACAGGGGCCAGTCCGTGCGGTTGGCGAAGGCGGCCTCGCGAGTAAGCGTGTCGATGAACGGGCGTCGGTTCAGAAGACCGGTCAGCGCATCGCGCGAGGCGTCTTCGCTCAGGCGGGCCCGCTCGCTGCGCAAGGTTGCGGCGACATCGGACAGTTCGGCCGCACAGTCGCACAACTCCTCGAGAGCGAAGGCTCGTTGGGAGCCCTCTTTCTCCGGCGTGGCCAGTTGGCGGATGGCCGAACGCAGACGCCCCAAGTCGCTCCGCATCCGCAGGCGCAGCACGATCGACAGGACCACCGCAAAGACCAGGATGGCGGCGATCAGGGGAATCCAGACCCACACCCAGGTCTCGACGCTCAGGCCCAGTGGCGCGATCGGGTTTACGTCAGCCGCAGAAGCGTTGCTTGCGCGCCAGCTCATCTGCCACAGGATGCTGGCCGTCGTGGCCAGGATGAAGCACGCACAACACAGGGAGATTGCCTTTCGGAAGCTGGTCATGTCGATCCCCAGAAGACTCCCGCTACCTTCATGCGGTCCGGACCGTGGTCCTCCCCATACCCTCGACGCCGCTTGGTCGGCCCACCTGGTCTTCCCCCAGGCGTGAGGTAAAGCGTACTCCGCAGCAATAGCCCCTGCCCTGGTCCTGCTGACGACACCAGGCCACAACGCTTTCGAGCCAGATCGGCCGGCCGGCGCACTTCACCAGGACGTGCAGCACTTCTCCGCGGAAAAGCGGATGGTCGCTGTGCAGGCCCATTCCGAAGCGCGACAGATCCCGAACAAGGCACTCGAACCTGTCCGGCGCCGAGGTCACACCTTCCAGGCGTCCGGAATACACACAGACCGTCCGAACGTCCCCGTTGAAGACCGTCCGCGGCGGACGACAGCGCATGACGGCCCTGCGCGCATCCGAGGGGCGGTGTTCGTGCTCGGGGGCCAGTTCATCCTCGGCGTGCTCGCCTCCCCGCACGGCCCACTCATCGGGCGGGCGGATGCCTCGCTCCTCGAACAGATCCCTCCAACAGGCCAGCAGCTCGGGATCGAACTGCCGACCGGCCAGCGCGTTGAGCACGCGGTTCGTTTCCAGCGGGGTGAGCGAGGCCCGATAGGCCCGTGGGCCGGTGATGGCGTGGAACGAATCCACCAGAGTCAGGATTTTGGTGCTCGCGTCGAGTTCGTCACCTTTCAGGCCCAGCGGGTAGCCACGCCCGTCCATACGCTCGTGGTGTTGAATGATCATCTTGCAGACGCCCGGCGTCGCCTGCGGGTGATCTCGCAGCAGGCGGACCGCTTCGATGGGGTGCTGCTGGACGAGCATGATCTCCTCGGGAGACAGCCTGCCTGGTTTGTTGAGTATCGCCGGATCGATGGCCAGCTTGCCGATGTCGTGCAGCATCCCGGCCAGGCCCAGGTCGCGCAGGGCTTCGTGATCCTCGCCCAGCACCCTGGCCCCCAGCATGATCGCCAGCATGGACACGATGACCATGTGGCCGGCGGTCGAACGATGATGGGACGACATGTAGGCCAGGTAGGGGGCCACCGACGGGTCGGCCAGGACACACTGGACGATCTCGTCGACAAACTCGGTGGTTCGTTCGAGACTGACACTTTCCTTCGGGTCCCGAATCAGGTCCTGGGCGATGGACTGCCCCACCTGGTGGACGATCTCGGCCTTGGCAACCGGTTCGAGAGCGCTGTGCTGCAACACGTCCTCGAGATGCTTCTCGAGGTATGCCTCGTGGTCGTGCAGCACGTCGGTCCGGACGAAGAGCGTCGATACACCATGCTCGCGCAACCGCTGGTAATCCGGTCTGGCCAGGCCGGTCCCCGCCTGGCGATACAACACCGCCTCGCCCTGCGCCGCCCTCGGCAGGTACACGGCGAGGTCGGCGCATCCCAGGTCGGCCAGCGCCTGCGCCGTCGCCACAGTCAGTCGCGTGTAGCAGTTGTTTTTGGCCATTTCGCGTTAAGGCAACTATCCAATACGCGACCGAGAGGGGCAAACCGCGATGCAGACATAACGAACGCGGGTCGCCGGCGGTGCCACCAGGAAGGCGCGATAATCCAGCCGACCTTGTTGCGGCCGCCCGCTTCAGACCGGTCGGCGGACCGGACGACCGATAGGATCGAGCGCCGATTCATTCCGGCAGCAAGTTTCGGCGGGCGACGGGTGAGTCCACTTCAAGACGAATCGGCCTCTGCTCGAAGGTCCGATGAACCCGGCCGACGAGCAACCAGGGCACCGCCTGATGCGGCGGAGCTGCCGTGGGCCTTTTCTCTCGTGAAGGAGAGACCGGGCCGTGGCCGATAACACAGGGGAACATGTACGTCCTCGCCGTCATTCTGGCTCGGGCGGGCAGCAGGGGACTGCCCGAGAAGTGCATTCGGCCACTGTTGGGCCGCCCGCTGATCGACTACACGTTCGATCACGCCCTGGCGGCCGGGACGGTGGACTCGATCGTGCTGACCACCGACTCGGAGCCGGCCCAGCGGATCGCCCGGGGCCGAGGCATCCGCGTGGTGGATCGGCCGGCCGAGCTGGCCAGCGACACCGCGACGGTGGACGCGGCGGCCCGTCACGCAGTGCGTGCATTCGAAGCATCGACCCAGCAGACAGTGGATATCGTCGTGCTTCTGTACGGGAACATCCCCGTGCGGGCTGAGGGAATGATCGATCGCGCGGTGCGGCAACTGATCGAGAGCGGGGCCGACTCCGTCCGGAGCGTCGCGCCGGTCAGCAAGCAGCATCCGGACTGGGTGCATCGGCTGGACGGCGATCG
>DATKXO010000012.1:0-3465 GCA_035528995.1 Phycisphaerae bacterium
TCAAGTCGGCTCTGCGTCGCATCGGCGTACTGGCCTCGGGCGAAACCTACACGACGCAGGAAGGGGCGGATGGCCTCGCGGTCCTGAATGCGCTGATTGACGAGTGGCGCACACACCGCCTGACGGTGCTGACGCAGGCGCGGAGCACGTATACCCTGACCGCCAGCACGGCCTCGTACACGGTCGGCGTGGGTGGGGCGTTCAACCAGCAGCGGCCCCTGTGGTGGGATGCCGTCACCTACATTCAGGATGACGGCTCGGAGATGCCGCTCCGCGTGATCTACTTGGCCGATGAATGGGCGCGAAAGGACAAGACGCTCACGGCCACGGTCCCGACTGCCGTCTACGTCAACACGAACTACAGCCTGACGACGCTGACGTTCTATCCGATTCCGACAACGGCCGTGTCGGTGGCGCTGTACTACCCGGCCTCGCATCTGACCTCCATCGCCTCGCTGACCACGGCCGTCAGCGTGCCGCCTGGCGGGTGGAACGCCCTGCGATACAACCTGGCGTTGGAATTGTCCGAAGAATACGGTAAAGCGCCGACACCGTTGCTTCTGAAGCGGGCGGCTGAATCGCTGGCGAACTTCAAGCGTGTGAATGTCAATCGGGACGTGCTGCACACCGACCTGCCAGGCACGGGCGGCTATGCCTATGACATTGACACGGATACGTGGATCTAACTGATGCGCTTCCCGTTCTGCGGTCAATCGTACTCGTCGCAAAGCGCCTTCGTGGATCACCAGCGCACGGTGAACCTGTATCCCGAACTGACCGAAAGCGGGGCGGCGACGAATCGGGTGGTGCTGTATCCGACACCGGGGTTCTACTCGTTCTGCAATTTCCCGACCCGTCCAGTGCGAGCGTTGTTCCACAACAACAACCGCACGTTTGCGGTGGTCGGTGCGACGCTGTACGAGGTCTGGGACACTAAGGCGTTCGTCTCGCGCGGCACGGTGCTGAACGACGGTCAGCCGGCGACGATCAGCACGAACGGCGAGGCGGGCGGGCAGTTGTGGATCACATCGGGTGGCGCGGGGTATATCTACACGTTGGCGACGGACACGCTCAGTGCCGCCCTGGCCTACAACGCGCATCTCGGGGGCTTCTCGGACGGCTATTTCCTGAAGCTCGACACGACCACGTCAAGTCTCTACCTGTCGGCGCTCGAGGATGGCACCTCCTGGGACGCGGGCGACGTCGCGCAGCGCAACACGACGCCGGACAAGTGGAAGTCGTTCATTGTCAGCCATCGGGACATTTGGCTGTTTGGCGCGCACAAGACGGACGTGTTCTACAACTCGGGCGACACGTTTCCGTATGTGCCGTATCCGGGGGCGTCGATTGAGCATGGCATCGTCGCGCCGTTCTCGGCGGCCACGTGCGACAACGCCGTGTTCTGGCTGGGGTCTAACGACCAGGGCGATGGCATCGTGTACCGGGCGCAGGGCTACGTGCCCATGCGGGTGTCCCACCATGCGCTAGAGTATGCCCTCCACGGGTATACCACCATCTCGGACGCCGTCGCGTTTGCCTACCAGGACCAGGGCCATTCGTTCTACGTCCTCAGCTTCCCGTCGGCCGGGAAAACCTGGGTGTATGACGCGGCGACGAACCTCTGGCATGAGCGGGCGCACTACAACGCGGCCACGGGTGAGTTCGAGATTTGGCCGGCGCGATTCCACACGTTCGCCTGGGGTAAGCACCTCGTCGGCGACGGCATCAACGGGGCGCTGTATCAGATGTCGGTGGATCGGCATCGGGATGCGGACGGGTCCATTATTCGCCGGATGCGGCAAGCGCCGCACATCATCGGCCAGCATCAATGGCTGTTCTACTCGCGGGCGGAACTTCTCCTGGAGGTGGGCGTCGGCTCAAGTGAAGTGCGGAATCCGCAGGTCGGGTTGCAGTGGTCTGACGACAGCGGTCTGACGTGGAGCACGGTGCAGTACGTCTCGGCCGGGATGGCGGGACAGCGCCAGGCACGGGCGGTGTGGCGGCGGTTGGGCCAGAGCCGGGATCGGATCTTCCGGGTGGTGATGCAGGACGGCGTGCCGTGGCGCATCATCGACCTGATTGTGGACGTGGAACCGGGGATGCACTGATGGCGACGAGCCTGATTCCGCCGACGGCGCAACAGCCTATCGTGGGTCCGGACGGACGCGCGACACGGTCATGGTCTGCCTGGTTCCGCGACGTGGCGAAGACGATTGCGGACTTTGCCACCACGTTCGTGACCACGACGCTGTCGGCGACCACGGTCAACGTGTCGGGCGACTTGACGCTAACCGCGCAAAGCCCGTCGGTCACGTCCTATCAGCTCTCGGCTGAAAACATCGGCGATCCGCAGACGGATGACCGGCTCGTCTTCGTCCCGACGTCCGGCTCGCGCGGGCGCTACTGGTTTGATTCCTACGCCGAGTCGGCGGCCGGCACGGTGCTGTCCGTGGCGACGGGCGGGACAGAACGATCCGCCTATGGCTATGCGTGGAGCGCCAATCAGGTATTCAGTTACGGGGCCGACTGGCTTCTCTCGACCGGGACGGCGCTTGAAAGCCCGGTCGTGCATGAGCGTATCCGCATCACCACCGCCGGCAATGTCGGCATCGGCACGGCTTCGCCCAGCGCAAAGCTGGCGATCAATGGAGGGTTGCACGTCGGCGGCACGTCCGATCCTGGCGATAACAACGCAACGGTTGACGGTTTGCTGACGACTAACTCATTGGTGCTATCGACTGGTGTCTGGGACGACCTGTGCGTCATCCCACCATATGCCATCAACCCTGTTGGGCCTGATGGGTCGATGACGGTCATCACGTCTGGGACCGGCTATCTGGGGTGCATCCAGGCGGACGCGATCAACGAGTCCTGCGTCGTGAACTTCCAGATCCCGCACGGATACCAGCGGGGAACGGACGTGAAGCCGCATCTGCATGTCGTGCGAAATGACGGCGCCGACAACACGGGCAATGTGGAGTTTGAGGCGCGGTTTCTGGTCTGCCCAGTGATTGGTGCTGCCGGGACATGGTCAGCCTATAGCAACGGCAATACGTCGCAACAGCCGGCTGACGGGGCGGGCCAGGCCGGTATCATTCAATGGACGCTTGCAGATTCGACGTATGCGTTCAATATCTCGAACGTCATCATCTGTCATATCCGGCGAAGCGGGACAACCACGGGAAGCGTAGCGATCACGAGTGCGGACCTGCACGGGAAACGTGTGCGGTTTGGCTCGACGTTTGAGAGTGAGCTGAGTTCGGCGTCTACAAGCGAAAGTTCGAGTCCGTCTGCCACATAGGGAGTGTGATGCACTGGACCTGTCCTGACCGCAATGGTTGGTATCCGAAGCTGTCCTACCCGTGGCTGGCGTATGGCACACGCGGCGAGACGGCAATTGCCAACCTCGTCACGGGGGCGGTGTCGCACTTTCCCGATCTGGACGTGTATCCGCATGGCTGGCTG
>DATKXO010000013.1:0-23407 GCA_035528995.1 Phycisphaerae bacterium
CCGTTGGACTCGCCCGCCGGCAACTTCGGATGCGGGGACACGCTGGTGTTCCGGGCGATCGAGAGCAGTAGCAGCGTGGGTAACGTCAAGGTGCAGACCTTCGTGCTGCCTGCCGCGTCGCAGCCCACGGAGTTTCTGGGCCCGCACACCTTCAACAATGTCCGCATCTTCCTGGAGGAGCAGTCCCAGGAGGACGATTAGCACCCGGCGCGGGCCGGGCGAGTGGAAGGTTCTGTCATGAGATCGACCCACCGGTTCGGACTTCGCACCTGGATCGCGCTGGCGACGCTGTTCGGTGGCGGGCTGCTGCCCGGCACCTGCGAGATGCGCAGCAAGCAGGCCCTGGTTGACGGGTCCAAGTCGTTCCTGACCAGCGTGCTGCTGGACCCGGGGAATATCACTGACCTGGCCTTCCAGGACCTGGCCAACGCTTTGACGGGCAACACAGACGACACCGAGGGCTAGTCGGCAGGCGGCCCGCGTCGTGGCGGACCGCTCGCTCACAGGCTCCAGGAGCCAGTCTTGACCGCCTCCGACTCGAACCATCGGGTCATGGTCATCTTCTGCCGCGTATAGAAGTGCAGGCCCTCTCTGGCCTGGATGTGCAGGTCACCGAAAAACGAGCGATTCCATCCGGTGAAGGGGAACCAGGCCATCGGCGCCGGCACTCCCACATTCACGCCGATCATGCCGGCGTTGGCCCGGCGTCGGAACTCGCGGGCCGCCCCGCCGTCGCGGGTGTAGATCACCGCCCCGTTGCCGTACGGGCAGCGCTTCAGCAGCTCCAGCCCTTCTGCCAGCGTATCGATCCGCATCACCGTGAGCACCGGACCGAAGACCTCTTCCCGGGCGATGGCCATGTCGGGCCTGACCCGGTCGAAGACCGTGGGCCCGAGGTAGTAGCCGCCCGGCGCCTGGGGCACGCTGACCTTCCGCCCGTCCAGGGTGAGTTCCGCGCCTTCGGCGACGCCGGTCTCGATGTGCCCGCGGACGCGCTCGAGGTGCTGTCGGCTGATCAGTGGGCCCATGTCCACCCGGCCGGGCCGGTCGGTCGGACCCACGGTCATCTTGCCCGCACCGGCCGTCACACGCTCGACCAGTTCATCTCCGACGCCCCCGATCGCCAGGACGTGGGGACCGGCCATGCAGCGCTCCCCGGCACAACCGAACGCCGCGCCGTTGAGCGCGGACGCGGAGTTGCCCAGATCGGCGTCGGGCATGACGAAGATGTGGTTCTTGGCTCCACCGGCGGCCTGGACCCGTTTGCCGTGGGCGGTCCCGGTGCGATAGATGTACTCGGCCACCGGCGTGGACCCGACGAAGCTGATGGCCTTGACCAGCGGATGGGTGAGCAGGGCGTCCACGCAGGTTTTGTCCCCGTGCACCAGCGAGAGCACGCCCGGCGGCAGACCCGCCTCACAAGCCAGCTCCACCACGCGCATGGCCGATAGCGGCACCTGCTCGGATGGTTTGAGCACGAACGTGTTCCCGGCGACGACCGCCAGCGGGAACATCCACAGCGGAACCATCGCCGGGAAGTTGAACGGCGTAATCCCGACGCACACGCCCAGCGGGTAGCGTTCCGTCGAACAGTCCACACCGCGGGCCAGGTTGTCGAGGCTCTCGCCGACCAGCAGGCTGGGCGCGCCGGCCGCAAATTCCACCATCTCGATCCCGCGTCGCACGCACGCCTGCGACTCGGGAAGCGTCTTGCCGTTCTCGCGCGAGACGAGGGCGGCCAGATCGTCCACGTGGCGTTCGAGCAGCTCGACGTAGCGGAACAGGACCCGGGCCCGCTGCACGGCGGGGACTTCCGCCCAGCCGGCGGCGGCGGCATCGGCCGCCCGAACCGCCCGATCGACTTCCGCCTCCGTGCAGAACGGGACCGTCGCGATCACCTGGCCGGTCGAGGAGTTGGTCACCTCGCCGGACCGGCCCACCTCGGGCAGGGTCCACTCACCGTCGATCAGGACTTTGCACTTCCCGCCGTCGGTCAACACGTCGGAGGTCATGGAGGGGGTCTCCTATCGGCTCGCCGGTCGTCTTACCGTCAAATCGGCGGCAGTATAGTGCGGTTGGGGCGATCGGCCAAGGCGAGCCGCGGAGCACGGACAAGCCCGCTGCGGCGTCAGGCCCACCCGGCAAGCCGTCACGCCGACAGGCGTAGAGCGTCGGGTGACACGGGTTCCGCTTCGAACTCGATCCCGATAACGAAACCGGTGATCGTCTTGGTGCAGTATCGAACCCGACCGGTGATCGTCTCGCCGGTGTCGTCTCGCATGATGCGGACCAGAGAGAGGTGCTCGATGGGCTGACGGCACTTCAGACCCAGCCCACCCCGGCTGATGTCGCGGGTGTAGGCGTACTGCGGGGGATGCGTGTCGGCGGCGTGCAATACCTTCACCGTTACGGGCACCTGCCACGTATACCGGACCCAGCGTCGTTTGCCGGCGTAGGCGTCGGCTCTGCCGGTTTCGCGGGCCTCTTCGAGCCAGCAATCGACCGTGTTCTCGAGCTCGACTTCCGGTCGGTTTGCCAGTGCCGCCATCATCTCTCGTCCCCCCTTTGCTAGCTGACGTGTTTACCTGCGTGTCCCCCTGCCGGGTCGTCTATTGCAGACACCGTGCCAAACGCGTGACAGGGTCGTTTTCGCGGGTGGGTGGGGAAAGGGACCGGACGTTAGCCAATCGACGTGGGCAGGTGGGCACAGAGCGCGGCCCGATGCTCGGCCGACGGCCGCTCCGGGTAACCGTCCCCGCCCGTGCGGGCGGACGGATCTCGTGCTTCTATCGGACGGAGCTGTCCGAATGGTCGGACCGCGGTCGGGCACGGCGTGTGCAAGGTCTGACACAAGCGGCCCATCAATCGGGCCGATCGCCGGGCGGGGATGACACGTTTCTGGCATTGAGGGGAAACGAGAATGAAGACACGAGCGAACGTACGGACCTTTATCGCCGTCGCGGTGATCACGTTCGTTGCGCCGCCGGGTTACGGGACGTCGGCCGGGCAGGCTCGGTCCATCGGCCAGGCGCCTTCGACATCCGCGCCGGGCGCCGCCTCTGCGACACCGGCCTGCGTTCCGGCGGCATCACTCTCGCGGGACGAGTTCAAGAGCGAACGAGCGCACGTCGATTTCGGCCGAGGCGGTCGAGACCTCGGTGCCCGTCACCGACGCCTTCCCAGCCAGAACGAAGTAGTAGGCCAGTCCCGGTTCCAGCACCACGTCGAGGGCGTGCGACTCGCGTCCGCTCCACTCCCGCGGACCGGTCGCCTGGCCCACCTCTGTCAGCATCATGCCCTGCAGCACGCGCCGATTCGAGTCGCGGATGAAGAGCCGTAGGCCCAGTTTGTCGTCCGGTTTGGAACGATCGTCCGGGTCGGCTTCGACGCGGCAGGCGTAGTCCACGGCAAATCGAGCGGTAACCTTCAACGGGCCTTGCCCGCGATTGTCCAGCACGTGCCCGAGCTGAAACTCCGCCGCCGCCGTCCCGACGCCGTCGGCCGAAACGCGGCAGGCCGCCCGGCCCTCGGGAGCGGCGCTGGACTCGGCCCGACCGGCGGCCGTCGCCCGGCGCTGCGAGTCGTACAGGTTCAGCGGCATGTCCGCCGGCAGGGCCAGCGGGCGACCGGCGGCGAACTCGTCGGTCAAGGAGGCGTGCTTCCCCTGAGGCAGCGCCGCCGACTCCCCGAATTCCGCGCCGCTGCACCCGAACGTCCCCGGCAACAGCACAGCCGAGAGAATCAAGACCGCCACACGCACGCTCATTCGTGACTTCCCACCGCGCTCCGCAGTAACATACCTTGCTACCGGTCAGTCTGCCGGCCGCGCCGTCCAGCGTCCGCATCTTAACGCGGGCGTCCCAGGCGGCAACCGGAGGGAGGTCACCGCGATGATGGGCGAGTTCCGATTCGCCGTTGTGGACGTCTTCACAGACCAACCCTATCGCGGCAACCCCGCGGCCGTCGTCCTGGACGCGTCGGGGCTGAGTGACAAACAGATGGCGTCCATCGCCCGAGAGTTCAACCTCAGCGAGACCACCTTCGTCCTGCCCGCCGAGACTCCCGACGCGGCCGTTCGGTTCCGCTGGTTCACCCCCGGGGCCGAGGTCGAGATGTGCGGGCACGCCACGCTGGCCGGCGTACATGCACTGGCGGAGTCGGGACGGCTAAAGGCCCTGCTGGAGGACCGCGACGCGGTCCTGCCCATCCAGACCGCCGGCGGCCTGCTGTCGGCCCGGATGGAGCGTGCTCCCGGCGGGAGCGACGATCGACTCATCTGGCTCGACCTGACCCCTCCGCGGCTGCGACCCTGCCCGCTGAATACCGGCAAGCTCGCCCGCCTGCTGGGCATCGCCCCCGACGATTTCGAGCGGACCCTGCCCATCGTGCAAACGCAGGACGGCGACGCGATCGTTTTCGTTCGAGATCAGCGGGCGCTGCAAACGATTCGGCCCAACTTCACCGAACTGGCGGCCTACCAGACCCGCCAGCGCATCCGGGGGTTCTGCCTGGCCACCACCAGGACGCTCGCCCCGTCCGTCCACGTCCAGTCGCGCTTCTTCTGCCCGGCGCTGGGCGTGGATGAGGACCCCGTCACCGGGAGCGTGCACGGGCCGTTGGCCGCCTATCTGGTCGACAACGAGCTGGTGCCCTCGCGCGACGGTACAGCGGCCGTTTCCTGCGTCCAGTCGGCCGCCACCGGGCGGGCCGGGCTGGTCCGCGTCCTGGTCACCGCACGCCCCGACGGCAGCCACACCGTCCGGATCGCCGGGCAGTGCATCACCACGATGCGCGGGACGCTTCAGGCCTGAGCGGCGGGGTCCCCGGTCCGATAATCGGCACCGGTCCCCCGGGGGGACCAACCGGGTGCATGACACTTCAGGCGGCGCCACACAGTTGAAAGTCCGCGGAGCGGACGAGGGAGTATAGCCCAGGGCGATGCGAAGCGAGCCCTGGGTCGGCAGTGCCGATACGAAGGGGAGCCCCTGGAAGGGGCGGCGGAAGCGGGCGGGTGGCACTGGCAGCTTGCCTGCCAGTGTGTGTGTGCTCCACGCGCCCACCCGAGAGACCGCACGGGCGGACAAGCCGCCCGTGGCACCCCAAACCAAATGCCGCCGGAAGTGTCACGGACCCGGACCGCCCGATTTCCCGCGCTCTGCCCCCTGCGTCAGCCGGCGAATCCGCTACAATGTGGGGCTGTTTGGCAATTTGCGAAGACCCGCTGCGCGGCGTCCGAAGAAGAGGATACGCCCAGCCGTCTTCGAACGAAGGAGCACTGCATGCGACGAATGACGAACCGGCCGGAGCCCCCGCTGCGGGCGACCCTGCCGTGTCTGCCCTGGCGGACCTTGCTCTCGACCCTCGGGCTGCTTTTGTGCGCCGCCACCCTGCGGGCGTCCGATCCGCCTCCCACGACGCAGCCCGCCCCGCAGGCCGAGGCCGCGGAGAAAACAGGTCAGCCCGAGCGCAAGCGAAGCGCCAAAGAGCGGCCCCGCGCGAACCCGCCGACGACCCAACCCGCCCAACAAGGCGACGTCGGTCGGCAGCCCGCCCAGGCCAACAAGAGGAAGGACAACCGGGGCTGGCGCCGGCCCCAAACGCAGCGGCGCGACGCCCGCGACGACGCCTCAGCGCTGAAGGAACCGGCACCCCAGCGGCCTGCACGGACCGCCCCCGAGGCCCCTCAGACCAGCACCACCCAACCGACGCAAGGGGAGGGGGCGCCGGTGTTCGCCTGCGACGTGGAAACGGTCGCAGCGGAGCCCGTCTGGTCCGGGGAGTCGATATCCTGCACGTTCACGGTCCGCAATCCGGGAACCGCCGATCTCACCTTCAAGACCCGCTGCGGCTGAGGGGCGACCATCAGCGGTCGGTCCGACCGCAGAATCAAGCCCGGCCAAAGCGATGAGGTGACGGTCGCGCTGAAGACCAAGAACCGCACCGGCCCCGTCAGCAAGAAGCTGCAGCTGACGACCAATGATCCCAAGCGACCCAACGTCAACCTTCTGTGCAAGGGCACCGTGCGCAGCGTCTACCGGGCGGAACCAATGAGCGCCGGTTTCGGCGTGGTGACCCGCCTGGGCGGAGCGCAGCGCCAGACGATCAAGGTGACGTCCGCCGACGCCGGGCCGCTCAAACTGGAGCTGGTCCCTCTCGAGAAGCCGGGCGTCACGACGGTCCTGCGTACGGTGAAGCCGGGCGAGGAATACGAACTCGAGGTGACCCTCACGCCGCCGCTGCCCGAAGGCAGGCTGCGCGAGAACCTCAAGCTCAAAACCGGGTTCGACCACGTTCCCGAAATCGAGATCCCGATTCACGCCATGATCGCCCCGCGGGTCACGACCACGCCAAATTTGGTGTCCGTACCCGATGACGCGACCTCCAGCGTGACGCGAACCCTCCGTCTGCGCTGGGACGACCAGACCCGGCCGACAATCCTGGAGGCCAAAGCCGACGATCCGGCTTTGACCGTGCGTGTCGAGGACCAGGCCGGCGAGCAAGTGGTTGTCGTCGAGGCTCCAGCCGGCTTCAATCCCGCGGCCAACTCGGCCCACGTGTTGATCCACACCGACGACCAGATCGCCCCGGAGGTGCGGGTACCGGTCAGAGTCTCCCGGTCGAAGCGTCCGACGCCACAGGGTTCGGGCACAGCGCGTTCACGGTTCACCCCTCGCGGCGCCTTGACCGGACGAGCGGTTCGTCCGAAAAAGGACCCGCCCGACAAAGAGGCACCCGCGGCAACCGATGCCGGCGTGCAGCAGCCCACGCCCGAGAAGCCCGCTGGAGACGACAGCAGCAGCGAGACACCGTAACCGACTGCAAACAAGTGAGTTAGGTTAACCAGCCACCGACACGGGCACGCTTCGCCGGCCCCGCCCCCGCGGGCATTGTGCCGCGCCCGCCCCGGCTCCGGCCTCAGGACGCCGGACCTCGGCCCGCCAGACGACAATCTCGAACCTGGGTTCGGTGAGCTTGGCTGCCTAGAATGGACAGTAGCCACTGCCGGAGTGGTTTGCCGGGGTCGAGGCAGGGAAAGACGGCCACCACAGTCAAGCGAAGAGGGAAAGATGAGCCGAGCCGGAATCCTGGCGGCGGTGCCGGTCTTTCTGGTATTGCTGCCCATGCTCAGCGGGGCACGGGGGGGCCAGGGCGCGCCCCCCGGTCCACCTCAGTCCCCAAGACTGTACCTCAACGTCGGAACCGTTGAACCGGGGACCGCCCAAGGCGGCCCGGACCTGCTGAGGGAGCGGACCACCGCCTTCCCACCGGGACGGGCCTACGTGCTGCAGATGAACGGGGCCATGACCCCGCATCGCCGGGCCGCGCTGCTCGAGGCCGGTGTCGAGCTGGGCGACTACATCCCGCGCCATGCCTACCTGGTTGACCTCAGCGGTGTGACCCCGCAGGCCCTGCGCCAACTGCCCTTCGTCTCCTGGGTCGGTGCCTACCGGAACGAGTGGAAGCTCTCCCCGGGCATCGGCAAGGACCTGACCGCCCCAGCGCCCCAGGCGCGGGGACCATCGCCCCGGCCTGAACCGCTGCGTCTGACGGTGATCCTGTTTGAAGGTCACGACCTGGCGGACGCCAAGGGAGACCTGGCCGGCGCCGGCGCCGCCGTGCTCGGCGGCTTCATGATGGGCGGGCAGGGACACGTCGCTGTCACGGTAGACCCGGACCAACTGCCCCTGCTGGCGGAGCTGCCGCAGGTGCAGTTCATCGAGCAGGCCCCGCGTCTGACCCTGCGCAACGACACCACGCAGTGGATCATCCAGAGCAACGTCACCGACCTTACGCCGGTGTACGACAACGGGATCCACGGCGAGGGACAGATCGCCGGCGTCATCGACGGCGAGCCCGACCAGGACCACTGCTCCCTCGATGGCGGCAAGATCCTCTTCTACAACGCCCCGGACGGCGACAGCAGACACGGCACGCACGTCTCCTGCACCATCGTGGGCAACGACACCTCGATTGCCAACCTGCGAGGCATGGCCTACGCGGCCAACATGGTCTTCAACAAGCTCCCGGTCTACACCGAGACCGGCATCATGGACCGGCTCGACCTGCATCACGGCCAGGGGGCCCGAGTCCACAGCAACAGTTGGGGCGACGACTCGACCACCCTGTACAACAGTCTCTCTCGCGGCTTCGACCGCTTCTGCTGGGAGAACGAGGACGACCTGGTCTGTCTCGCCGTCACCAACGCCGCCAACCTGAGAAACCCCGAGAACGCCAAGAACCTGCTGGCCGTCGGAGCCTCCCAGGACACGCCCACGCAGTACAACCACTGCACGGGCGGAATCGGCCCGACGGCCGACGGCCGACGCAAGCCCGAGATCTACGCGCCGGGTTGCTCCACTTTGTCGGCCAGGTATCTCACCCCGTGCAACGTGACCTCCCTGACCGGCACCTCGATGGCCTGCCCGGCCGTCGCCGGCGCCGGCATCCTCGCCCGGCAGTACTTCATGGACGGTTACTACCCCACCGGGGCCCCGGACCCCGGCGCCCAGTACACCAATCCCTCGGGGGCTCTGCTCAAGGCGGTCCTGCTCAACACGGCCGTGGACATGACCGGCATCAGCGGCTACCCGAGCGATCTGGAGGGCTGGGGGCGGGTGCTGCTGGACGACGCCTTGCACTTCCCCGGTGAGAGCCGGAAGCTGGTCGTGCTGGAGGACCTGCGGAACGCCGGCGGCCTGTCCACCGCCGAGCAGCTCGAATACCGCCTCACCGTTCTGGGCTCGGGCGAGCGGCTGAAGGTCACCCTGGTCTGGACCGACCCGCCGGCGTCGGCCTCGACCGGCACGGGCTTCGCCGCGGTCAATGATCTCGACCTCGAGGTCGAGTCGCCGGTCGGCGAGGTCTTCAAGGGCAACGTGTTCAGCGGGGGCGTCTCGGTCACCGGCGGCACCAAGGACGACCGCAACAACGTCGAGCAGGTTCATCTCGACGCACCGGACACCGGCATCTGGCAGGTTCGCGTGCTGGGCGCGGCCGTCAATCAGGACACCCAGGGCTTCGCCCTGGTGGCCACCGGCGACGCCGTCGAGACCGACATGGACTTCGCGGCCTTCCACGACTGCCTGAACGGGCCTACCTTAACGCCGTACCCCACACCACCCCGCACAGTCGGCGACTGCCTCGGCTCCTTCGATTTCGATCAGGACGCCGACGTGGACCTGACCGACTTCGGCATTTGGGTCGAAGCCTTCATCGGTTCATAGCCGTCGCCCGCTTCGGATGCGTCGTGGGCGGCCTCGGACCTCGTGACTCCGAGCGGCCACCGTCTGCGCCCCCGGGCGGTGGCAAACGCGCCCGGCGGCCGGCACCGGCCGTCGGGATTCATCCTTGCAGGAATCGATGGCTTTAGGCACCGGCAGCTTGACATACGGACGTTATGGTGTAGACTTAGATTGGAGTGGTCCTGATAAAAGGAGTGCTGGCGACGCCGGAAACGCGCAGAGTTGCGACGCCTGTTATTCAGCAATCCATAGCATCATAATAACTCATCCCTGTCGCATCCTGGATTCTGAGGTTCGCCGGCCCGACACAGCTTGTGTCGCGTGACCGACAACGGTTGGCAGACTCGGTCTGTTCACCCCAGGGCGTGTACAGGCTCGCTGCAACACCGCCATCGGGCCCGCGGACGGCCGATGCCGCCCCGGGGCGGCCGAAAAAAGTGAATACACGCGTAAGATCGCCGGACGAAGAACGTCATAGTAAGAGGGAGGACCAACCGCCCTACCGGAGCAACGGGACAGCCGCCCGACCTGCCCCCTGCGCGAACCGCAGGATGAGCGCCTGGGGCAGGTAAGGAGCCTGGATACCAGCATGAAGCGCTTGCACGAACCATAGCACGAGGAAGACGAGGCCCGGCTCGGTGTTGCCTCGCGGAGTGCGATCGAACAGCGGGGAGCCTGCTGCCACGGGCCGCACCAAGCGGGTGAGGCTAGCCCCGCCGGCCCCGTCTTCCACTCGCCTTCTCCCCTCCCGCCGATGCGCCGAGTGTCCCCAGGACACTCGGCGTCTTTGTTTGGTCGCCACCCTTTCATGCACCACCCGTGACCGGACCGATCCTGGGCCACGCGGTGAATCCGGCCCGACCCGAGCTATTGGCGCGCCTTGGGCAGCGGTTTATGGTGACCCCAGCGCCGCGCAACAGCAGGCCAACCCGATGTCCGGCGCAGGACTGCGGGGACACCGCATCGGATGGGGCACCCGTTCGACAACCTCGGCCGGCCTGCGTTGCACGCGTGGATTGGGCCGGTTTATGGTAGGGGCGGTGCTCTTCGATCTGGGCGATACGCTCTTCGACCTGCAAACAAATGATCCGCGCCGTTACCTCGAGCAGGGCACCCGCCTGGCCCATCGCTATCTCGTCGAGCGGGGGTTCGGCCCGCCGCCGCTGAACAAGTACCTTCCCCGGATCGTCCGGGCCGTCCAGTGGGCCTACCTCCGGTCCCGGATCACCCTGCGCGAGATCCAGTTGATCGACCTGATCGTACGGACCCACCGCAAAATGGGCATTCGCCTGGACGCCGCCTCGGCCGAACAGTACGCACGCCATTGCCACGAGCCCATCCGCCGGGTCTTCAAGGTCACGCCGGGGGCCGACGAGACCCTCCGCCGGGTGCGCGAGGCCGGCTACGCCGTCGGCCTGGTGTCCAACACGTTCATGATCAGCAAGGTCATGGACGAGGACCTGCGGGCCGCGGACCTGCTCGACCTGTTCGACGTCCGGGTCTGGTCGTGCGACGTGGGCTACGCCAAGCCGCATCCCATCATCTTTCGAGTGGCCCTGGAGCGCCTGGGCGTCGAGGCCGACCGGACCATGTTCGTCGGCGATTTGATCGACACGGACGTCAAGGGGGCCAAGCGCCTGGGCATGACCACCGTGCTGAAGGTGTCCGACGGTCGGCTGCCACCGGGTCGCTACCGCCCCGACCACGTCATCCGCCGGATCACCGAGGTCCCCGCCCTCTTGCGACGGTGTCGCGTGGCATGAATCCGCAGCTCGCCCCCGAACTGCTCCTGGCCGCCTACTCCCGCGGGATCTTCCCCATGGCAGAGGAGGAGGGCCGGATCATGTGGTTCTGCCCCGACCCACGGGCCATCATCGAGCTGGACGCCCTGCGGGTTTCCAAGACGTTGGCCCAGTTGTACCGCCAGGGGCGCTTCGAGCTGACCGTCAACCGGGACTTCATCGCCATCATCACCGCCTGTGCGGATCGCCCCGAGGGCACCTGGATTTCGCAGGACTTCATCGAGGCCTACGGTCGATTGCACGAACTGGGCTACGCCCACAGCATCGAGGCCTGGCGGCAGGGCGAACTGGCCGGCGGGCTGTACGGCGTGGCCATCGGTGGGGTATTCTGCGGCGAGTCGATGTTCTTTCGCCAGCGCGACGCATCGAAGATCGCCCTGGTGTATCTGGTCGAGCGGATGAACGAGCGCGGGTTCGAGTTGCTGGACGTCCAGTTCACCACCGACCACCTGGCCCGGATGGGGGCGGTCGAGATCCCGCGGGAGGAGTACTTCCGTCGCCTGGCCGCCGCCGTCAGGAAGCCCTGCCGATTCGCCGACTGAGTCCGCAACCTGGTCGAGCCGGCCTGGGGAACGCCGCGCCCATGACCGCAACGAGTCACAGCCAACCCGACGTCGGCAACGAGCTGTTCATCCGGAACATGGCCGCCCTCTGGCGGATCGATCCGGAGCTGGCCGTCCGGATCGACGAGGTCCCGGACGACAAGCGTCTCCCCGTCGAGGCGACCCGCTCGGGCGACTGGACGACCTCGGTCGCCACACCGGATGGCCGCCAGGCCTATCTCCACAGCCGCTACGACCCGCGGGCCGAGGCCGAGAAACTCATCGAGCGCGTCGATCTGGACAAGAACTACTGCTTCGTGGTGACCGGATTCGGGCTGGGTTATCACGTCAAGGCCCTGCACGCCCGCCTGCGCGGGGAGGCCTTTGTTCTGGTGACCGAGCCGTCGCTCGAGCTGCTCTCCACCGCTTTGGCTCACGTCGATCTGGCCGACGAGATCGCCTCGCGGCGGCTGGTGATCCTGACCGACACGAACAAGGCCCGTATGCACGCCCAACTCACGCCGCGAAACGCGGTCATGATGCTGGGCCTGCAGTTCGTCACGCATCCGCCGTCGGAGCGGCTGGCCGGCGAGCAGCACGCCGCCCTGCGCCGGGCGGTGACCGACTTCGTGGCCTACACCCGGACCACGATGGTCACGCTGGTGCACAACGCCCAGATCACCTGCCGCAACATCGCCTACAACCTGCCCACCACACTCTCGACGCCGCCGATCGACATCCTCAAGGACCGGTTCGGCGGCTGCCCGGGGATCGTCGTGTCGGCCGGCCCGTCCCTGCGCAGGAACATCGACACGCTGCGCGACGCCAAAGGCCGGGCCGTCGTCTGCGCAGTGCAGACCACGCTCAAGCCGCTGCTGACCCGCGGCATCGTGCCCGACTTCGTGACCAGCCTCGACTTCCACGAGATGTCGCGGCGCTTCTTCCAGGGGATCGACGACCTCCACGGCGTGCACCTGGTGGCCGAGCCCAAGTCCACCTGGCACGTGATCGACCTCTTCGACGGTCCGATCTCGATACTGGACAGCTCCTTCGCCCACCTGCTGGTGGGGTCGGGCCTGGCGGCCCGCGGCGGTCTGCCGCCCGGAGCCACAGTGGCCCACCTGGCCTTCTACCTCGCCCGGTACATGGGTTGCGATCCGATCATCTTCGTGGGACAGGACCTGGCCTTCACCGGGCACGTCTTCTACGTCCCGGGCGTCGAGGTGCACAGCGGCTGGAGCGGTGAGATCAACCGCTTCAACACCATGGAGACCAAGGAGTGGGAGCGCATCGCCCGCAACCGCGAGATTCTGCGGAAGATCGAGGACGTGAACGGTTGCCCGGTCTACACCGATGAGCTGCTCTTCACGTATCTCGAACAGTTCGAGAAGGACTTCATCGGTACCGATGCCCGACTCATCGACGCCACCGAGGGCGGCGCCCGCATCGGCGGGACCGACGTGATGTCGCTGGCCGAGGCGCTGGAGCGCGTCTGCGCCCGCGACATTCCGGCCGAGCGTTACGCGTACCGAAAACAGGTCTGCTGGAACGACCCGTCCCGGCTGTCCGCCGCACGAAGTGAAATTGCTACACGCCTCGAAGAGGTTAAAGCCGTCGAGAAGATCTGCGACGACTTCGCGGCCGTGCTGCATGAGTTGGAGAAGCTGACCGGTGACCCGCCGAGGTTCAACCGCCGGATTCAGCGCGTCGATGAGCTGCGAACGGTGATCACCCGGCACGAGCGGGCCTACCAAATCATCAACGCCGCTTCCCAACTGGCCGAGCTGCGCCGCTTCAGCGCCGACCGCAAGATCGACCTGGACGGGGCTACCGGCACCGACCGCGCCGTCCGGCAGCTCAAGCGCGACCTCGAGTTCGTCGGCGGCATCAAGGAAGGCGCGGCGGACATGGTCGGCATCCTCACCGAGACCCTCGTTCGGTTCGACGCACGGATCGCACAGAGCGACAAGCAATGAAAGTGATCGCCGCAATCGATGCCGATCTGGAAGCCACGCCGCTCGGCCTGCCCAGCCGCCAGGCGCATGAGTTGCAGGGCGTGCCCGTCTTGCGCCGGACCGTCGAACGCGTGGCCCAGGCCCAACAACCCGACGGGATCTACGTCGTCTGTCCCTCCGATCAGGCGGATCGCTGCCGGGCGCTGTTAAACGGCACCAAGGCCACGGTTTCGCCGCGCGCGCCGGGCGACCCGCCCTACCGCCGCCTGATGCGCACGGCGCGCAAGTGGTCGCTCGACGGCTGGCGCGGCGGGCTCGGTGGCGCCAGCTACATCGACGAGACCGTTCACACGGCGGCCCTGGCCGCCTTGGCGCGGCAGACATCGGCCGACGCGGTATGGGCCACCGGCGGCGCGGCAGCTCTCATCGACCCGGCCGTGATCGACGCGATGATCCGGCACTACGAGTCCACCGCCAGGGAGTTGCGTTTCTGCTTCGCACCCGTGCCGCCGGGAATGGTCGGCACCATCTTCGAGGCCAGGCTGCTGGCCGAGCTGGGCAGCCAGGGCATCCCGCCCGGTTGGGTTCAGAGCTACAAGCCCGGCGCCCCGCAGATCGATCTGGCCTTCAAGGACTGCTGCTTCCCCTGCCCCGAAGCCATGCGGCACGCGGCCGGTCGCCTGGTGGCCGACACGCGACGCGGCACCGAGACCATCCTGGCCGCCATGACCGAGTGCCCCGACACCGGCGCCGAGACCGTCGGCCGATGGCTGATCGAACGCGCCAAAACCCAGGTGCCGCCGCTTCCGCGCGAGGTCGAGATCGAACTGACCACCGAGGATCAAGTGGCCGACACCATCCTGCGCCCGCGCGGAGAGCGCGTCGGCCGGCGCGGACCGATCGATCCTGCCGTCGTGGCCGCACTGGCCGAGCAGCTTGGCGAATACGACGACTCGCTCGTCGTCCTGGGCGGCTTCGGCGAGCCGCTGCTGCATCCCGAGTTCGATCGCATTTCCGGCCTGTTTCGCGAAGCCGGCGTCTTCGGCCTGGCCGTTCGCACCAACGGCCTAGCATTGGACCGCGGGATGATCGACACGCTGATCCGGCATCGCGTGGACGTGCTCGAAGTGATGCTCGACGCCTGGAGCGAGGAGCTGTACCGGAAGCTGCACCCGGGCAAGGAGCTGTCCACGGTCACGACGGCGCTCGAGACGCTGTCGGCCGTCAAGGCGGACGCCAAACAGGTCGAGCCGCTGGTCATCCCGCAGATCACCAAGTCCGTCGAGACCGTGCAGGAGATCGACGAGTTCTTCGACGGCTGGATTCGCCGCGAGGGCTGGGCCGTCATCGAGGGCTACAGCCACTACGCCGGGCAGCTCGAGGACCGCAGTGTCATCGACATGTCACCGCCGACGCGGGCCCCCTGCCGCCGCATTTGCACCCGCTGCCTGATTCTGGCCGACGGCCGCATGACCCGCTGCGACCAGGACTTCACCGCCCGGACCGTCGTCGGCTCCCTCCACGACTCGTCCCTGGCCGCCCTCTGGCAATCCCCAGCCATGCAAACCGCCCGCGCCCACCACACCGCTGCCCGATACGATAAGCTGCCCCTCTGCCCCACCTGCAACGAATGGCACCGGCCGTAACGGGCTGAGGGCATAGCCTTCGAGACTGACCAGGATCTCGCCAGCGGCGGACTCCTGCGACGAGCACGGGTTGACGACCGCGCCGGGCGGAGATACGATGCGCCTGGTCGCTAGGTGTGTCCGCTGGACGGAGGAATCGGCGGGCTGAGAACAGAGCCTTCGAACCTGATCAGGGGCGCACCGGCGGGGGACGTGAGCCGGTGCGAGAACCTGCGTAGGAAAGCGACATCAGCGGGCCGCAAGGCCTGCTCGCCCTCCCGCAGACCCAACCCTGAATCGCAACGCAGTCCGCGGCCGTTCGAGGAGGAGCTTCCATGACGCAACTGCAAGCCGCCCGCGCCGGCCAGACCACCGAGCAGATGAAACGCGTGGCCGAGCGCGAGAACACGACGGCCGAGTTCATCCGCAAGCAGGTCGCGGCCGGGCACTTGGTCATCCCCGCGAACACTCAGCACCTGGCCGGCGCGGCGGGGTACGATGCGCGGACGCACGCCGGTGCCGCTCCCTGCCGGCTCGATCCGGTCGGCATCGGCCGGGCCATCACCACGAAGATCAACGCCAACATCGGCGCCTCGCCGGTGACCAGCAGCACGAACGAGGAGGTGGACAAACTGCGCTGGGCCGCCCGCTGGGGGGCGGACACGCTGATGGACCTGTCGACCGGCGGCGACCTGGACGGCTGCCGGCAGGCCATCATCGACAACGCCACCATCCCCATCGGCACCGTGCCCATCTACTCGATGATCGTGAACAAGCGCATCGAGGACCTGACCTACGACGACATCCTGGGCGAGATCGAGCACCAGGCCCGGCAGGGCGTCGATTACTTCACCATTCACGCGGGCGTGCTCCGCGAGCACCTTCCGCTGGTCAAGGGGCGGGTCACCGGCATGGTCTCGCGCGGCGGCTCGCTGCTGGCCAAGTGGATGATCCACCACGGCAAGCAGAACCCCATGTACGAAATCTTCGACGAGATCAGCGCCATCATGCGCGAGTACGACGTGACCTACTCGCTGGGCGACGGGCTGCGCCCGGGCAGCCTGGCCGACGCGTCCGACAAGGCCCAGTTCGCCGAACTCGACACGCTGGGCGAACTGGTTCACCGGGCCCGCGAGACGGGCGTGCAGGCCATGGTGGAAGGCCCCGGCCACATCCCCATGGACCAGATCCGCATGAACATGGAGCGGGAGCGCGAGGTGTGCGACGACGCCCCGTTCTACGTCCTGGGCCCGCTGGTCACGGACGTCTTCCCCGGCTACGACCACATCACCTCGTGCATCGGGGCGACCGAGGCGGCCCGCTGGGGAGCGGCCATGCTCTGCTACGTGACGCCCAAGGAGCACGTGGGCCTGCCGCGCCCCGACGACGTGAAAGCCGGTTGCATCGCGTACAAGATCGCCGCCCACGCGGCGGACATCGCCAAGGGAATCCCCGGGGCGCGCGACTGGGACGACGACATGTCGCGCGCCCGGGCCGCGTTGAACTGGCCCAAGCAGTTCGAGTTGGCCTTCGACGGCGAGGCCGCCCGGGCCCTGCACGACGAGGACCTGGACGTGGACACCGACTTCTGCGCCATGTGCGGGCACGACTGGTGTGCCATGCGCATCAGCAAGGAGATCGAGGAGTTCGCCAGCGGCAAGGACGCCGACTTCCAGGCCGAGCGCCAGTCGATGCAATCGCCCGGCCTCAACGACGCCCAGCGCCAGCTCCTGGCCGACCGGGACAAGAAACACTCCTGCCATTCCGACCTGGTCGCGGACCCCCAGGAAGCCAAGCGGCGGCAGCAGGCGGAGTTAGATCAAGTGGAGGCGCCTTCGCGCCGGTAACAGCAGGGCGTCGGCTGCGGGGAAGCATTCAGGGCCTGCGGTCGGGGGACCTTTCAAGGCATCGAAACTCCATAACGGCCTCTGGGCAGCAGGTCATGCGGTCTTCGACTGTGACTACGACGACGTGGACCTGAAGGACTTCGCCGGCTACCAGACGGCGTTCACCGGGTACTGAGAGAGGCGGCCAGCGACATTCCAGGCTGAGCGCCGCTTGTCTACTGCCGGTCGGGTTGCTGGGCGCCGCCCGGGCCGTAGGGCTCGAGCTTCAGAAGGTAGCGGTTGGCGATGCGGACCAGGTTGCGGTCGGTGGCCCGGTCCAGGACCGTGCGGAAGTCCTCGATGGCGCCGCGGAAATCCCCGGCCAATACCCGCACCTCGCCCCGGAACCGATAGGCGCTCATGTAGTCGGGGTCGAGTTCCAGGGCCCGGTTGAAATCGGCCAGGGCGTTGGGCAGATCGTTGTTGGCCAGATGAGTACGCCCTCGCCCGCAGTAGGCCGGCGCGTAACCCAGCTCGATGGCCATGGCCTGGTCGTAATCGGTGATCGAACCGGACAGGTCGCCGATCTCGCGTTTGATCCTGGCCCGGTCGCAGTAGGCGGTGTGATCCTTGGGACCCAGGGCGACGGCCCGGTTGTAGTCGGCGATGGCCCCGGAGAGATCGCCATAGCGATGCTTGGCTCCGCCGCGGGCGACGTAGGCAACGGGATCAGTGGGACGCAGTCGGATGGCGTCGCCGTAGTCGGCGATGGCCCGGCGCAGCTCACCGCGGGCCTCGAAGCAGCCGGCCCGGGCGTAGTAGGCTTCGGGGTCCTTGGACTGCAGCCGAATGGTTTCACCGTAATCCAGGATGGCCCCGTCCAGATCACCGGCGGCGGCGCGAGCGTTGGCCCGGTTGAAATAGACGGCCGGGTCACGCATACGCATGCGGATCACCTCGTCGTAATCCGCGATGGCCCCGGCCAGGTCACCCCGGGCCTTTCGGCTGATGGCCCGGTTGTGGTAGGCCGTGGCCTCATCCGGAGCGAGGCGGATCGCCTCGTCGTAATCGGCGATGGCGCCGGGCAAGTCGCCAAGCGCCCGGCGTGCGTCGCCGCGCCTGCGGTAGAGGTCGGCATCGGTGGCACGGCGCTGAATGGCGGCCGTGAAGTCGCTGACGGCGTCTGCGGCATCATTGCCGGCCAGACGGGCCTTGCCTCGACCGCGATGCGCGTCGGTGCGTTCGTCGTCGAGCTCGATGACGCGGGTGAAATCGGCCACCGCCTGATCGTAGTTCCCCGTCTGGTAATGCGCCTCACCTCGGGCCTGATAATGCTCCGGGGCGTCGGGGGCAAGCTCGATCAGCCGGTCGAGGTCCGCGATGGCGTCGGCGTGCTCGCCATGCTGGGTGAGCGCCGCCGCCCGTCGGGCCAGGGCGGGCAGATCATCGGGCCGATGGGTCAACGCCTCGGTGTAATCGGCGATGGCCCCGACGCGGTCGTTGCCGCGCAGGCGTTCCTCGGCGCGCTCGATGAAGGTGGTGTAAGGATCCAGGTCGGCTCGGGCCGTTCGGGGGCCCATGAACCAGAAGAGCAGGCCTCCGGCGGCCAGAATGAAGACGAACGCCAGGGCCACCAGGACCTTCGACGTGTGCGAGGTAGGTTCGGGCACCGAACCGCCCGGTTGGTTCCATTTCTTCATGGTCACCCCCACCGGTAGAACCGATTGCACGTATCCCGCCGCCGCCCGTAATAGCGCAGGTGCCTTCCCGTGCCCGAACGGGGCCGCCGATCGACTACTCGGGCTATTCATCGACCCGAGATGATGACGGGTTGGATTGAAAACGGCGAAGGAGGGTCCGGCTGCGTCCCATAAGGCGTGTGGCCCGCCGGACGGGCTGTTCCGGCCACCGCTGCCGCGGTACTCGTCAGCCTGGGGAATAGCTGCGAATGATCTCGCTGGCCTGGTTGTCGGAGAGGTTCAGGGCCCCCAGCGCCTGGCTGGCCGCCGTGCGCATGGTCAGGTCGGGCTCCTCGCGGGCGGCCGAGAGCAAGGCCTGCACCCGGGCGTCGTCCAGGCGGTTGCCGATCGTCTTTGCGGAATCCGCCAGGGAGCTGAAAGCCGCCATGCGCAAAGACTCGGTCTGGTCCACGTTCAAGGCCAGGTCGGCGATGGCCTGCTGCGCGGTGACGGTCGGAAGCAGGGCCAGCACCGAGGTGCAGCGGAGTCGCAATTCCTCGTCGTCGGCCGACAGCGCCGCGATCAAGGCCGGCTCAGCCACACGACAATCGAGGACGGTCGCGCCGGCGTTGGCGATCCGTTGCAGCGTCGAAGCGGCCTCGAAGGCCAGTTCCAGGGCGGCGTCGGCGTCCAAGACCGCCTGGCCGGTGCTTGCCCGGATCGCGTCCAGCCGATCGGCTATTTCGTCACGTTCGGCCGTCGCGTCGATGGCCTCGATGTTGTCCGCTCGGGAGGCGAGGTCGTCGGCGGCCGGCGAGCCGGCGGGGCGAGCCAGCACGATGATCGCCGTGCCGGCGAAGGCGGACTCGCGACGCAGGGAATCAACGGCCACCGCGATGCCCGGCGCATCGATGTCCACCGCCAGCACGAAGGCGGACACCCAATCCAGCTCGGAACGGGCCCGGTCGATCGCCTTGTAGAAGTCGGCCTCGGTCACCACCTGAGCGCCGGCCTGGCGGAACTCGGCGGCCAGTCGGTTGCGGTTGTCGGCGTCAGGATCCACGACGACCAGCCGCTCCGTCTGCGTGGGCGACAATGCACCGACCAAGACGGGCACCACCCGCTCGGCCCCGGCGAAGGGCGAGCGCGGCAGAGCATTGCCCAGGGCCAGCGCGGCACGAATCCGCACGACGCGATCGGGGAACTCCAGGGCCTGGACCAGGGGTTGCTTGTAGTCCTGCGTTCCGATCAGCGAGGCCGTCCCCGCTATCACCCGCAAGGCGGCGATCGCTCCCAGAGCCACCTGGGCGTCGCCGTCACGAACCGCCCGGTCGAGAACCAGGTGGGCATAGCGTGCCCCGGCCGCACGAGTGAAGTACAGACTGGGCGGGAAGTCCTCGGGGCGTGTGTCGTCGGCTTCCTCGGGTTCGCCCGGTTGGGGCGACTCGACGTCGAGGCCCAGCCGGGCCTCGCGGCGGATGTCCGCGGCCAGCCACAAGGCGATGGCGTCGTCATCGCCGGGATCGATGCGCAATGCTTCCTGGCAACATCGCATGGCCATCACCGGCCCGAAGATCCGTTGCGGCACCGGGACCGCCTTGAGAAAGCTGTTTTCCGCGTCCCAGTACCACACGTTGGCCGACGGCAGACGGGGGTCGGCGGCCACCGAGCCCCGCTCCTCGTAGTATTGAGTGGCCAGTTGAAAGAACCCCTGGCCGGGCGAGCCGGCGGCGGGCCGCCCGGACCGCTCGGCGATGCGACCGATCGCCTCCGAAGCGGCCGACTTGATCTCGGGCGTGGCGGATGAATCGACGAGCTGCCGCTGTAGATACGGCACCGCCTGAGGATAGCCGATGCCCCCCAGCGTCCGGACAACGTGTCCGCGCAGCGTCTGGTCCTCCGTGGCCAGCGCAGTAACCAGCGGATTGATCGCCGGGCGCCCCAATCTGGGCAAGGCGGCCAGAATCCGGGGATGAAGCCTGGCCTGGTCCGGATCGCGCAGGGTTTGCAGCATCCAGGGCACGGCGTATTCCCCCGATTCGATCAGACGCTCGATGGCGTGGAACTCCATTTGCGGCGACCCGCCGAGCTTCTCGATGTTGGCCTTGATCCGGGCCACGTCCTGGCGCAACTGGAACTCACCCTGTTGAACGACCTCCAGCACGCGTGCGGCGCTTTGCCCGATGGGCGAGTTGTCGATGATCAGCATGAGGGTCTCGAGGCTGCGTGGGTCTCGCCCGGAGACCTCCAGCAACTTGACCGGGTCGAGGTCGGGGTGCTCGAGCAACTGTCGGGCGTAGGCGTCGGCCAGCTCGAATCGACCCAGCCGGGCGAAGTGCAGAAAATCCTCGAACAAGGTTGCGACGGGCGCGCCTTCGGGAACTGTCGGGCCGACGGCGGCATCGTCTGTCTGCGCCACGGCGCTGCCGACGGGGAAACAGAGCAGCGCCGCGCAGACCAGGAGGCAACGCCACATGGTTGAAGATTCATGTTGGCAGGAAGCGAGGGGGGGCATGAGGTCCTCCATTGCGGAAGCAAGACCGGGACAAGGGGATGGATCCAACCGTTACGCCGGGGCCGAGAGCCGCACTGGGCAACCCTCAGGCCGGTTGTGCTACAACGGTGCCGCCTGCGCCGCCGGTGAGCGTCTCCAGCCCCGGCAGCGCGCCGATGGCAGTATAGGATACCGCAAGAAAGCGTCAACGGCAGGGCCCAAGGGGCGTCTGTGGCCCCGGACAATTGCCCTGACCTTGGCGAAGGCTGGTCGGCGAACCCGGCGACTGGCGACCCCTGCCGTAGTGCGTCTGGTCAGACGTTCCGCAGGATCGCAAACGAGCCGGCGGCGGTGATTCCCAGCAGGATCGTTTGGATGAAGTCGAAGGCGTCCGACGAGGTACAGCCGCCGAATTGCAACATGACGCCGCCACTGGCCAGAACAGCCGCCACCCTCATGAACCGGTAGAATCGCATCATCTTCATTCCAGACAGAAGGTTACAGCTCTTCATCGCTGGCCGCGCCGACCATCGGAAGAGCCTTCTAATCCTGAGCAGTGTACGCACCGCCGGCAATGCGTCAATGAATCCGGTTCCGGATTTAGGCAGCGTCCCCACGCTCGCACGATGCCGCCCGGCGTCTGCATCGGCATGAAGTCGCGATCGGCGGTCGACTAGGGTCGCATGCTCGGCGCCGGATTCGGCATCCTGCCCAAAAGCCGCATCCGGTTCACCCGGCGGCCTGGACGTCCCCCAGCACCCCAATGCGTCAGTGGCGGGCGGCCGACAAACCGCCCCAACCTCCGTATTCTGCGAACCAAATGCGTGCGCCAACGAAGTATGAGGGAACACGGCCTTTGCCGGCCGTCAAAGTCGCGGGAGCACCGCGCCCGGAGGTGGAGGTATCTTAACCGGTCGGTCGCCAATAGCCGATAATATTGCGGTGATTGGGACCGCGCGGCGCGGTTGTCGGGCGGGCGCCCGATACATATGTGCTGAGGCAAGGCATGCAACCAATGTCTGGTCGGCCCAACCTGCTGGTGGAACGGCCACTTTCACTGCAAAAAATACAATGCAGCATTCCGCCTAGGCGTGGCCGCGAGCGGCGTGCCGCTCGGATCGGGTGGTTTGCTCCGGTGCTGCCGCTTCTCGCCGCGGGCTGCCACACGGGCTTGTTCAACAGTTGGCTCGACCCCAGTGCCGTGGGGAACTTCCTGGACGCGCGGACGACGGAGATCCGCAGCTCACTGAGCATCCAGGATGCTCCGTCCGGCATTCCGGGAGCGACCGATCCGACGCCGGACGACCTGCTGGCCGATCGTCGCGAGTACCGTTTCACCGCGGGCGACGCGCTGACCGTGCGCATCTTCGAATTGCTGGCCGAGGAGACCGAGACTCAGTCTCAGTCCCAGGTGGACAACGCGGGCAACATCCGGTTGCCGATCATCGGCACGGTCCATGTGAGGGGGATGACGGCTCGGGAACTCGAGGACGAATTGACCGATGTTCTGGATCAGAAGAACCTGATTCGCGACGCGCAGGTGATTGTCGAGCCGCTCGTACGGCGGAACGCCACGTACACGCTCTTTGGGGCCACGCCGGGGGCGAACCTGTATCCGCTGCCGGCGCCGGAATTCACGCTGATGGAGGCGTTGAGCATCGCCGGCGGCTTGGACGATCTGATCACCGACATCTACATCTTCCGCGAGGAGAGCGAGACACTGGCCGAGATCGCCGCCGAACCGTCGGCCACACAACCCACGGCGGCGGAGACCCAGCCTGCCGAGACCCAGCCGGCGGCCGAGGTCGTCGAAGAGTCTGCTGAAGAGCCCGAGCCTTCACCGTCGTATCTGGCAGCGGCCCACGACGGCGGGGGCCCGTCGGCCGGCCCGTTCTACTCCGGCGGTCGGCAGGACGATCCGCCGGTGGGGACCGATCCGGAGCCCCCAGGCGACCCGGGCGAGGCGGCGGCACCGGAGGAGTTGGAACTACGCGAGTTGATCGAGTCCATCGCCCCGGCCCAGACGCAGCCGGCAGAGGTGGAGGTGAGCGTCAAGGAGGCTCCCGGGCCTGAGACGGGTGCGCCGCAGCCGGCCAAGGTCGAGCCCCCCACCGCCCAGTCCCGCTGGGTGTTCCTCAACGGCAAGTGGATCGAGACCAAGCCCGGCGCATCGCAGCCGGGCGGTGCCGGGCCTGGCGAGCGTGAGGCGTTTCGGGAGCCGGTGCCGGAATCGCTCAGGCTG
>DATKXO010000014.1:0-5083 GCA_035528995.1 Phycisphaerae bacterium
CGGTTTCATCTGGGACCGCGAGAACGGTATGCGCAAGGTCCGTGAGCTGCCGTTCGACGACAGCGCTTCGGGAGACTACGCCTGGATTGACGGCGGCAAGGCCATCAACAACCGCGGTCAAATCCTCGGATATGCTCCCGACGCCCGGCGCTTCGTGATCATCACGCCGTACGTCCCGGGTGACCTGAATGACGACCATCGTGTAGACTGGGCCGACCTGATGATCTTGCTGAACGATTGGGGCTGCGCCACCGACCGCTGCCCCGGCGACTGCGACTTCGACTTCGACACCGACCACGCCGACCTCGGCCTCCTGCTCGCCCACTGGGGCGAGGGCTGCCCGTAGCGGACACGACGACTTGCCATAAAGGACCACCGTACGCCAGCGTCGAGCTTCGGCGTCGGCCAGCGCGCGGCGCAGTGTGGCGGCGGGAGCCTGGGCAGCTACGAAACACGCTTCAGTGCCCTCGCGCGTCGAGGGGTTTCGCACAACCGTCATTCCGAGGGAACGCAGGCACCGAGGACCCTAGCCTCGGGATTCGAGGAGTCCATCGACGTCGTGGCTAGATCCCTCGCGGCGCTCGGGATGACAGGATCGAGACCTCCCTCGCCAGGGAGCGAAGCCCATGAACCGGAACCAGCACCAGCCGCCTTCCTGACGCGGACGCGGGGAAGCAGCGCTGGCAGATTCGATTACCGATTTATGACCCCGGCTGGTAAAATGATTGCAGTGGCGCCTCCCGGCTGCCGTCGCATTTGGGAAGCACGGACGCCGGGGGACGCCGGACACACCGCACACGGGAAAGGAGAGGAACTATGTCTCGCTACGCAATGCTCGCTTCGATCTTGATCCAGACAGCCCTTCTGGCAGCAACCGCTGCGGGTCAGACGTATGTGCGCATCTCTGACGAAGTGACGATTCCCGGCTGCGATGGTCGTCTGGAGCCGCTGGTCACCACGCATGGGCAGCGCGACAGGATCCGATGCGATTGGATGCCGGCCGGCTTCGATTTCGCCGCCTACGCCTGGCACAACCAGCCCGCTCCCGAGGGCGGAACGCTCTATCCGCTCGCGATTGCGAATCCCGCAATCATCAACAACGCCGGACGCATCGCATTCATGTCGAAAGTCACCGGCCTCGAGCGTAACCAGGGCATCTTCGTCGCCGACGAGAGCGGCCTGACGCCCATCGCGATCGGCTGCGGCGGGGGCGGTGGTAGCGGCGACCCGGGCAACGGCGTCGGCGACCCCTCGCCGCTCGGCGGTACGTTCACCGGCTTCTTCGGCGGCACCGTCTTCGCCCCGCCAATAAACGATAGCGGGGATGTCCTTTTCTTCGCCGACGTGGACGGCGGCAGCGCGCCGCGCGGCTTGTTTCTCTACCAGGCGGACACCGGGCAGATCATCAGCGTGGCCGCCGTGGGCGATCCGTCACCGCTCGGCGGCACGCTGACGGAGATCGGCCCCGGTTCGATGAACAACAACGACGAGATCGTCTTCATCGCCAAGAACAGCGGCACAAACAACGTCAACATTCTCAAGTGGACTGACGGCGTGATCACGAAACACGTCGCGGTGGGCGATGCAGCGCCGGGCGGCGGCACGTTCAGTATCCTGGCCGGCGAGTCGCTGGGCTTCGTTGACGGTACCCGGATTCCGATCGGCGACGTGCCCGGCATCAACAACGCCGGGCAGGTCAGCTTCTTCAGCGTCATCCAAGGTGGGCCGGGCGGACGCGGCCTGTTCGTGACGACCGACGACGTGCACGAGGCGTACGTGCGGAACGGCGAGACGACGCCGGCCGGCGGAACCTTCTTCGATTTTCAAGCCCCCTTGCTGAACAACCCGGGCCAGATCGCCTTCTTTGCGGACGTGAGCCTCGGCGGAGGCCAGTACACCGCGGGCTGGTTCGTCGGTACGCCGGGCAACTGGCGCAAGGCCCTGGCGTTCTATGACGAAATCGCCGGCGGTGAGGTGTGCATGCAGGCGATCTCACGCAACCCCATTCAGTCGCTGGACAATTGCGGGAACCTGCTCGCCTTCTGTGCAGTGCGGTATACGGACAACACCGAGCTCGACACGCTGATCATCAGTCCGTCAGAGGGCGGGCCGATCGTCCTGGCCCAGGAAGGTGATGCAAACGTGCTCGGCGGCGAGGTGGGCGGCATGAACGGCTGGCAAGCCATGAACAACTCCTGGCAGGGGCTGCTCAGTTGCTACACGCCCGGCACGCCCGGCGGTATCTATAACGCTCACTTCGTCTTCACCGGCTGGGGGCCCGGCGACCTAAACGGCGACGGCTGCGTCGATCAGGCCGACCTGGGCATCCTGCTGGCCGACTGGGGCTGCACCGGCGGCGATTGCCCCGGCGACTGCGACGGCGACGGCGACACCGACCAGGCCGACCTCGGCATCCTGCTCGCTCACTGGGGCGAGGGCTGCCCCTGATGCTTCGTTCACAGGAGAATGCACAGATCGTTGGCGAGCAAACGCGTTAGAGAAGGCAGGGCTACCGAATGACCAGTAGACAGACCTGCTTGCGTCTCGGGTTGGCGGCCACACTGCTGTGCGCCTCCACGACCGCTGCCGGCGAGATCGGCCACCAAATCGTCGATCAAATCGACCTCGAGCACTATCGCCACTACCTGGACGACCTGCTCTACACCCACGACGGGGATAACCGCGGGCGCTTCGGCCCCGAGCACGATCTCGCCCGTGACGCGATCGCGGCCACGCTCGAGAGCTTCGGGCTTCAGGTCGAGCTGCACGCCTTCGAGTACGCCGGCAGCACGTACTACAATGTGGTGGCCACGCAGCCGGGAACCGTGTTTCCCGACGCGCAGTACATCGTGGGCGGGCACTTCGATTCGGTGAACAACCCCGGGGCCGATGATAACGGCTCGGGTGTCGCGGCCATGCTCGAAGTGGCGTACATCCTTTCGATGTACGAGCCCGAGTGCACGGTCAAGTACATCGCCTTTGATCTCGAAGAGCATGGGTTGGTCGGCAGCCGTGCGTACGCGACCGAGCACCAGTCTGATGACATCCGCGGCGTGCTCGTGCTGGACATGATCGCGCACGACGCGGGCGCTTATAAGTGCCGCGTTTACGGCGACCCCGCCTCCAACCCGATCAAGTACCTCGTTGCCGACGCCATCGGGGAGTATGCCCCCGAGCTGGCCTACATGATCGTCGGCGAATACGGCGACCCGGCGGACTTCAGCGACCATGCGCCCTTCGAGGACGTCGGCTTCCAGGGCTGCCTGCTGATCGAGGACATGCACGGCACCAACCCGTGCTACCACCGCCAGTGCGATTCCGTGGATACGCCCGACTATATCCACTACGCCTACGGGCTGGAGTTCGCGCGGGCCGCCGCCGGCTTCTTGGCCGATCAGGCAGCCGCGCAGTACCCCTTCGACTGCAACGGCAACGACGTCCCCGACCAGGACGAGATTCAGCAGAACCCCAGCCTCGATTGCAACGGCAACGGCGTGCTCGACGCCTGTGAGCACCAGGGCTTCGAAGACTGCAACGCCAACGGCATCGCCGACGCGTGCGACATCTCCGACGGCACCTCGCACGACTTCAACGGGAACGGGATTCCCGACGAGTGCGATTGCCTCGGCGATCTGGATGGCGACGGTGTGATCGACCAGGCCGATTTGGGCATGCTGCTGACCGACTGGGGCTGCACATCCAACTGCGCAGCCGACCTGGATGGCGACGACGACGTAGACCACAGCGACCTGGGCATCCTACTCAGCACCTGGCAGATGACCTGCTACTAGAGCGCACGAGTCGCCAGCCGCGAAGCCACGAAGGGGAATGTAGCGGCCGGCGGCTCGTCGGGTGTCCCGATAATATCGCTTTCGGCGGCTTGTGAGGTCTAAGGTGGCCAACGTGGTCATTTTGCGCGCCCCATTATTGGAGCACCTTTGTTATCGGACGCTGGCGGGCGTAGGCACAAGCCGTAAGCTGTAGGCTGTAAGCTCAGCGTGGGCGCGTTTATGGACGATGGTAGGGAGCGAGTTTTCAGTTGTCAGTTGTCAGTTGTCAGTTTTCAGTGTTCAGTTTCCAGTTGGTGGGGATTGGGGGCGGCTGGCGCCGAATAGCGAGTTCAGAATTAAGAATGGCGAATGGCGGAGGGGGACGGAGGGAACCGGGAATGGGAGAGAGGGTTCGGGGTTCAGGAGAGGGACGAGGGCTCGTCAGCGGAAGGCACGGGCAGACCAAGCTGCGGCGGTCCTGCCCATGGGACCCGGCGACGGTCAGCCTCCCGCCGAGCCACCCATTCTCCGCCCAACGGCTTAGCCACGCGTAGGATGGGCCTCGGCCCACCGTCTGCGCTGTAGCGCCCGCCCCCCGCCGGCCGTCATTCTGAGCCCCGCGAAGAATCTCTCCGACACCCCTGCCCATCCCACGCCCCGCCCCCTCCGCGCTCTCAGCGGTCCCCATGCCGAATAATCCGACCTGCCGCCTGCCGCCGCCGGCTGACGACTGACGACTGAAGGCTGACGACTTTTCCGTCTTGCAGACATTGCCGGGTTTTGATAGCATTTGCGCATGAGCTTTCGGTTGGGCCGAGGCAAGCAACGGGATCGTGCCTAGCGTCGACTTTGCTGGGCGGCAGGCGACTTCTCGTCTAACATGTCCCCATGAGTGGTTCGTTCACAATCATCAACGTCCCAGACGATGCAGCTGAGCTAACCGAAACGATGGGAAGCAAGCCGAAGTTCTGGTTCCGTCGCGCGGATTACCGGCGCTACTTATATAAGCAGACACGTCCTGGTACCGGCGAGGACTGGGCAGAGAACATCGCGGCGGAACTCTGCGGTCTGCTTGGCCTGCCCCACGCTGAGTTCGAGTTGGCCTGCTGGCGCCACACGAGGGGCGTAGTCACACCGTCGTTCGTCCCACAGGGTGGATGCTTGGTGCATGGCAATGAAGTCCTGAGAAGGGTGTTGCCGAACTATCCATCCCGTCCGGCCAGCTCACGCCAGTTTTGCCGCGTTCCCCAACATACGGTGGACGCCGTGCTCGAGGTCGTGGGAATCCTGCAACCGCCACGGGACTGGCCCCT
>DATKXO010000015.1:0-2600 GCA_035528995.1 Phycisphaerae bacterium
CCGTCCAGTATGTTGGCCGCGCCGGTGACTGTGAGGTTCGTGGCGTCGGCAGGCAGGAAGTTGCCCGTACCGGCCTCGCTGAAGATCAGGGACCCGATCGTCTCCGGGCTCGCCGGGCCGGTCATCCAGTCATTCGGACCGGCTCCCTGCGTGATCTGGATGATATCGTCCACGGCGGGCGTGTTGCGCGCCGGCGTGAAGTTGGCCGGTACGTCGTAGTCGCCATCGGACGAGCCGTTCCATACATAGGTCGTAGCCACTAGATCGTCCCTCCGACCGGCGCTGTGTGTTCTCTTGTCTCGACAGCCGCCTCCAGTGCGAGCCGCGCGTCACGGATCGCCTTGGCCGCCGCAAGGCGCTGCCCTTTCGTCGCCCCGTGGCGGGCCTCGACGAGCAGGTCCGGGTCGGCAGCGTCCAGCCCGCGACGATCAACGGGCGTAGCCTCGTACCGCGCCCGACAGAAGACCCGATCCCTTTCGGCCGGAGTGAGTCCGGTGTACGCCGTGAGCAAGGTCCGGTACGCCTCGCGAATCCCGGCCGGGACGGACTCCGCCTTCGGCGGCGACAGCCGGAGAAGGTTGACCAGGGACAACGCCTTCTGCTGTTCAGTTATCGCCATCGCGTTAGCTCCTGGGCATCAGCTCTATGCAGGTGACGTAGACCGTCCCGGATGTGGCGATCAGCTCCATCGTGTCGCCGGTGGTCTTGTCGATCGGGACCGCGACGCCCTGTGCGATCTGCGGGTCGTTGGTCGTCGCCGTGCCCGTCAGCTTGAAGTGCGCGTACTCCGTTTGCGCGCCGTGCGGGATGAACATGAGCTGCCTGGCGCTCGCGTTCAGGGCCGCTCCGCCCCGGTCGGCGATCTTGCCGCTCGTGGTCGTCACGGCCAACCGCCAGGCGGCGTTGACCTTCAGGTCGCGCGCGGCGATCAGAGCGTCGATGGACGCCTTGAGCGTGTCCAGCGTCGCCGACGCCCGAAGTGCCGCCACGGCCTCGTGCACGTCCTTGAGCAACTTGGCCGGGTCGCCCGTCAGGGCCTGCATGTCCACCTGGACGATGTCGGCAATGATCTCGCCCAGCAACTTGACGTAGATCGCCCCCGTCTCCTCGTCCACGACGAGCGAGGCGTTAGGTATCCACTTCCGGATTGAGTTGGCCGGTTGCGGCATTCGCTACCTCACCACACGGAAGCTCAGCGTCAGGACACTGGTGAAGACGCCATGCTCACGAAGATGCTCCGGCGAGTAGACCGGCTCGTTCGTCGCGCCGACCCACACCGCCGTCTCCTGATCCGGCAGGCGCTTCTGCCGGAAGTAGTCCGCGATCTCCTCGACCAACGCCATCAAGCCGTCGACGGCCGAGGTATCCATGCCGGTGCGCTTCTGGACGGCCACGTCCACGTCAACGTTGTGGTTGGCCGAGCTCCGACTGACCGGCGCGACCTCCAGTGCCTTGGGGACCACCGTCACACGCAGATCCTTCAGACCCTCCAGGTCGTACTCGGGGCGGTAGGCCCGCACGGCCTGGAAGGCCTGGCTGAAGCTGCCGCCGTTCAGCGCTTCCTTGACGGCCTCTGCGATGTCCACGGTCGTCGCCGGCATCTTCTCTCCTCAGCCCACCAGCATCCTGACCAGGAGCGTCCCCGCCGCGGCGAACAGGGCGCCCACCGCCGCCAGCGTGATCGCCCAATGGTGCTTCAGGTGGTTGCTCATGCACCGGTCCAGCTTCTCCACCCGCTCATCGATCCGGATCAGCAGGTCGTGATCGCTCAGATCCTTCCGGCCATCCGTCATCACGCCACCTCCGTGTCCACGAGCTTCGTGTGCACACGCAGCGTCGCCCGCCACGGGTCGCTGTAGCGCCAGCACGGCTCGGCGCCGGGCGCCAGGACCTCGTACACGTACACCTTGTCTCCCTGCGTCTCCCGAATCTGGTCGCCCACCTCGGGCGTCACTATCTCACCGCCGAGGATCAGGTCCGCCGCAACGATCAGGTAGTCCCGTGCCTCCCATCGCTCCACCACGCCGTCGCCCGTGTCCACCTCGAAGACCGTCCTGCCGACCGTGGCCTGCACATCCACGGGGTCCGCCCCACGGACGTAGCGGACCTCGCTGGAGGCGTGCGCCTTGCGCTGCGCCCCCAGCCAGTCCGAGCCGGTCTTCAGCAGGTCAGTGGTCATCAGGCATTCGTCGGGATGAAGCGCAGGACCAGCGACAGCGCAGGCAGGTCGGCCGTCGCGCCCTGGGTCACGTCCAGCGTGACGTGCTCGGCGGCGGTCAGGACCTTGTGCGTCCCGTCCAGCGTGCCCAGGTCCTCGTAGTCGCTGCTGGGCGGCTGGGTTCCGGTGTTGTAGGTCTTGGTGACGATCGTGTTGCCCGCGTCGTCTTTCAGGGCGACCACCGCCGTGTTGCTGTCGTCCACGCCTGCGGGCGAGCCCTCGGTGAGGATGCCCGCCGAGACCAGCGTGCAGGCCCGCGGGTGCACGAAGACCGGACGGGCCGCGATGTCGGCGCCCGCCGCCAGGTTCTCGACCGGGATGCGGATCACCTGCTCGGCGTGGGCGTCGTTCAGCGTGACCACACCCGCGCCGCTCAGGGTCG
>DATKXO010000016.1:0-3052 GCA_035528995.1 Phycisphaerae bacterium
GTAATGGCGCGGCCGTGGAATTCGAGGTTTTTGTTGCCGGTTCCGGCATACACGCCGTCCCGCAGCATGACCACGTCCCCGGGTATGGCCGCGTCGATGCCCTCTTGGATCGCGTCAAAGGGGTGCTCGGCGGTGCCGTCCTCGTTGGGATCGCTATACCAGGGGACGCCCGGTCCCGGGTCGTGGGGGCCGTCGTCGTCGATGTAGATCGTCCGGCTTTCCTCGCACTCGTCGGGGATGGCGTTGTTGTTAAAGTCGGTGCTGCTGCCGATCGCGATATCGCAGGCATCAGTGACCTCGTTCTGGTTGCAGTCCGGCTCGCATTCGTCGGGGACGCCGTTCTCATCGCAATCCTGACTGACTTCATTGACGATGTCGCAGTCGTCCGGCTCGCCGTTTTCGTTGCAGTCCGGCTCGCACTCGTCTGGGACGGCATTGCCGCTGCAATCGCCGCTGGTGCCATCGGCGATGTCACAGTCGTCCGGTATCCCGTTGGCGTTGCAGTCGGCAGCCAAACCGAAGTCCAGCTCACACTCGTCCGGGATTTCGTTGGCATTGCAGTCCTGGCTGGTTCCGTCGGCGATGTCCTGATCGTCGGGAATGCCGTTGCCGTTGCAGTCAGTCTCCTGATAGAGGAACTCGTCGGCGCCGATGTCTACGCGGTCGAGCAGCTCGCGGGGGTCGCCGTCCATGTCCACCTCGTCCGGCAGCGGCAGGAAGGCCGGATCGCCGCGGTTGATGCACGGCGAGCCAAGCGTGAGGTGGTAGTCGTCCTGGTCGGGATCGACGAAGAGCGGGTCGGCCCCGATGTTTCCGGCCCCGCCCAGTACGCCGCTCAAGCCCTCAATACAGCAGTAGTTCACGCGCGGGTATCCGCCGTTGTCATGGATCTGGGCGGACTCATCGGCTCCCGTGCGGTCGGCGTTGCCCCACAGGATGCAATTGGTCAGGGCGGGGTAGCTTTGGTTGGCGAAGCTGAAACCGCCGCCGTGACGGCCGGCCAGGTTCCCGCCCAGCGTGCAGCCGGTGAGTGTGGGGCTGCTGTCGAGGTTGCAGATACCGCCGCCGTCGGCGAAGGGTCCGAACGCCCCGTTGGCAATGAAGGCACAGTTCGTCAGCGTGGGGGTGCTCTCGCCTTCGCTGTACATTCCGCCGCCACTGCCGAGGACAACGTTGTTGCTGAAAATGCAACCGATCAGCGTAGGGGCACCACCCTTGGTGAGCAGCCCCCCGCCGGTCCCGTCATCGCTGTCGCTGCCGATCGTGTAGTTCTCCTGGAACCGGCAGCTCTCCAACCTCGAGTTGCCGCCGTAGATGGTCACCGCGCCGCCGCCGAGCACGGCCGTGTTGTGGCTGAAGTCGCAGTTCGTGATGGTCGGGCTGCTGTCCAGGGTGACAAACATAGCGGCACCGAAGACCGCCCAAGAGCCGGTGAAGACGCAGTCGGTCACTATGGGGTCGCCCCAGCGAATGTAGACGGCCCCGCCGACAACCGCCCAGTTGTCCTCGAAGACACAGTTGGCCAGCGTGGGGCTGCTGTTCTCGCAGAAGACGCCACCCCCCCAAAAGCCGTCGAACGCATCGCGGATAGTGACGCCCTCCACGCGCGTGGCCGGGGTCTCGCCACTGTGGAAAGAGAACCCGCGCGCCACGCCCTCGCAGTCGATGACGCAGTCCTCCGGGCCGTTCATGCTGCGCAGGACGACGGCCCGGCCGGCAAAGTCGAGATGGGTATTGCCCAGGCCCCTGTAAAGCCCGTCGGCCACGAGGATGGTATCGCCGTCGAGCGTCGCGATGATGGCCTCCAGAATCGCGTCATAGGGGTGTTCGGCACTCCCGTCCTCGTCGGGGTCGCTGATGAGGGGGTCGCCGGGCCCCGGGTCGTAAGGCCCGTCATCGTCCACGTAGACCGTCCGGCTCTCCTCACATTCGTCGGGCACGCCGTTGTAGTTCTCGTCCGCGCTGAAACCGTCGGCTATGTCGCAGGCGTCCCAAATGCCATTCTCATTGCAGTCGGCGCTGGTGTCCTGGCATTCATCCGGGACGCCGTCGTCGTCGCAGTCCTCACTGGTGCCGTCGCGGATGTCGCAGGCGTCGGTGATGCCGTTCTCGTTGCAGTCCGGCTCGCACTCGTCCGGAACACCGTTGTCGTCGCAGTCCTCGCTGATCTCGTCGGCGATGTCGCAACTGTCGGCCTGGCCGTTTTCGTTGCAGTCCGGCTCGCAGACGTCGAGGATGCCGTTTCCGGTGCAGTCGAGGTTCGGGTCGTCGTCGATCTGCTCGTCGTCGGGGACGCCGTTGGCATCGCAGTCGCGCGACAGGCGGGGCGACGCGCAGATCGAGAAAGGCTGCGGGCCGTCCGGCACGTTGAACGCGCCGACGCGGACGGTCCACAAGCCGGCGACGGGCGCATTGACGAAAACCTGCTCGATGTTGTTGAGGTGGTCGGGTTGTGTCTGTACGGCCGGTGCGCCCGGGTCGTCCGGGTCCAGCGTCCAGGGGAAATACTGGTTGAAGGCCGAGTCGTAGACCTGCAAGTCCAGATCGTTAACCAGGGCCGGCTCGACGTTGACGGTACCCGGCACGTCGTCCCAAGCCAAGGTGACCTTCAGCGGCACGTCGCCGGGGTCCACCCTGATCAGGAAGGAGTAGCTGTCCGCCTGATCCACGTGCTCCTCGAAGAAGCTGCCGGTCCGGGTGAAATCAACGGTATCGCGGATTCGCACGGACCCGTAGCCGGACTGGTAATCCGGCCCGGCACTACCCAGGTCCGCCGCGTTGTGCGCCAGCAGAACCTTGAGCGTGGCGTTTCGCGGCGCGGCCTGCTGCGGGAACTGGCTGCGAAAATCCTGCAACAACAACGCACCCAGCCCGGCCACGGTCGGCGTCGCCATCGACGTACCGCAGTGAGCCTCATAACCCCCGCCGACCACACACGAGGTCACGCCGTTGTCGTCGTCGCTCTGGCAGCCGGGGGCGATGATGTCGGGCTTGAGGCGGCCGTCGTCGGCCGGCCCCCAACTGGTGAAGTGCGTCACCGAGTCATCGTTGG
>DATKXO010000017.1:0-4105 GCA_035528995.1 Phycisphaerae bacterium
TTCGGCAAGCCCCACACACGTGCGTTTGAGACGATGGCAGAGCGGCTCCGGATCAATCCGGCCCGGTGCGCCTACGTCGCGGACAACCCAGCCAAGGATTTCATCGCCCCCAACGTCCTCGGCTGGCGCACGGTCCAGATCCGGCGGGCAGACGGCATATACCGCGACAACTCTCCCGCCGAGGGTGGCCGCCCGGGCGCGGTCATCGAAACCCTGGACCTCCTGGATGGGGTTCTGAGTGGCGCATAGGCTCCACCACGCACTTCGTTTGGTGGCCGATAACGGAAAGGACGTATCCCCGGCAGAACCGAAGGGAGTCCGCAGCCGCGCCGGACGATAAAGCCTGAGGCGGAGGCATCCCCAGGCCTGCGCGTTCGGGTATCCTGATAACCGAAAGGCCAGGTGATCTGGTGGGTGACACGCCAGGCGCGATACCGAACTCTTACCTGTGGCTGAAGACGGCCATCGACCGCTACGCCGCCCTGGCGGCCCTGGCCGTCCTCGGGCCACTGATGGTCGTCGTCGCCCTGCTGATCCGCCGGAACAGTCGGGGGCCAGCGATATTTCGGCAGACGCGGGCCGGCAAGGACGGCCGACCGTTTACGCTGTTCAAATTCCGAACGATGCGCGCCGGTGTGGACCCCTACAGTGACTCACCGCGCAGCGGCGACGACCCCCGGTTTACCCGGCTCGGACGCCTGCTGCGCGAGACCAGCCTGGACGAGCTTCCGCAACTGCTGAACGTGCTGTGGGGCCAGATGTCGCTGGTCGGCCCGCGGCCGCTCTACATGCAGCAGGTGCCCGAGTGGAGCCCGCGCCACCGCGGCCGACTGCGCGTCAAGCCCGGCCTGACCGGGCTGGCACAGGTCAACGGCCGGGGCGGCGTCACCATCGAGGAAAAGCTCGAGTGGGACATCCAGTACGTGGAGAACGTCAGCCTGCGCAATGATCTGGGCATAATCTGGCAGACGTTCCGCGGCCTCTGGTCGCGCGCGGGAATCTACGAAGTGCGCTATTCGCTGCACACCGATAAACTCTGGAGCGAGGTCCACAGGTCCCGGACCGACCCGAGCGCCGACCCATAAGGCCGACAACATCCCCGTTCAGTACCGAGAACGCGCGAAGGCAGGCTGGAAACCTGCGGCGCCGGATTCGGATATGGTGCCTCAGTCTGACGGCGGCCTGGTGATCTCGAGATAGGCCCACGTCAGCGGGTCTTTGGGCATCACCCGGGCGACCTTGCGGAACGCGGCGCAGGCCCGCTCGAAGTTCCCCCGCTGAAACTCCGCGTAGCCCAACAGGAAATACACATCGGCGCTGGCCCGATGCTCCTTCACCCACGCAGCCAGTGCGTCGGTGCATTCGGCAAACTTCCCCGGCTGCGGATAGTACTTGTCCAACTTGAGGTCGACGTAAACCAGGTTCGGCTGGAGCTGCAACGCCCGCCGCAAGACCTTGCCCGCCTCGTCATACTGCCCCAGCGCCAGGCGGGTCTGGGCGAGGTGGATACGGCAGGCCGGGTCGCCGTTGTTCAGCTTGGCCGCCAGTGTCAGCCCGACGACCGCCCGCGCGTAGTCGCCCTGCTTGAGCTTGCCCAGGCCCAGCTCGAGCGCTTCGGCGTGCTTGTCTAGCAGGCGGGCCTTTCGACGAGCCATATCGCGCCGATTCCAGCGGTGGCGGGCATAGTCCCGCTCGTCGAACCGGCCGGCAAAGTAGGCCTCCTCCAACGCCGATTGCACGCCGAGCGGGTCGTAGTAGCCGTAGGACCCGTACGGGACGTAGCGGCGCACGAAGCGCGGACGATCCCCGTAACGACCCCAACGGCCCGGCCGGCCGCGCACCTCCACGCGCGGATAGCGCGTGCCTTCAAACCCGGGACGCAGCCAGGCATCCCGCGGCTGCGAGGTTGCGTCCTGATCGCGCAACACGGTCGCCCGGTAACGTCGCGGATCGACGACGCGCACCCGTTCGCGCTGCACGGCAGGTTTGCCGTCCGGCTGCAGCGGAACGACCTGGATCACGACGCGCTCGCCGTCCTGCGCGACGCAAGGCGGGTCCTTTTCGTCGTCCGCTTGGACGGCGATCGTCAAGAGAATGATCACGAGTGTGCTCGAGCAGATGCGGCGGGCTTGCTTGATCATGGCCACGCTCCTTGAATCGGCGGGTCCGCTAATATGATACGCCGACCCGGGTGAGAAACGCCAGTGAAAATTGCCCAAGATCTTGCCGGGCAGGGGGACCGCCCGGCGACGGCAGGCCGCGGCGGACGTGCGGAAGTCGGGTTTTAGGCTGGCAACTGGATTCCAGCGTGGTAGAATAGTGGCGTGTAGGCTGGTTGCACGTCTGTCACGTCAGGTGCTGCGGAGGACGAAGCGATGTTGAAGCCTAAGCTCATTTCGATCGTGTCCGTGTTCGCAAGCTGGGTACTGCTGATGGTCGCCTCGCCGCCGCTTCTCGCTCAAACCGACGCCGACAGCCGCGCTGCACCTGGCGATGTCGTGGGCGACCTGGACGGCGACGACGATGTGGACCTGTCCGACCTCGGAATCCTCCTGGCCGACTGGGGCTGCACGGCCGACTGCGTAGGCGACGTCGACGGCGACGACGACGTCGACCAGGCCGACCTCGGCCTCCTGCTGGCCGACTGGGGGTGAAACACCGACGATACGGGCTGCGACGGCGAACCCGTCGACGCGCTCGCCTTCGACGTGATCGAAGTGGACAACTCCTCGGTGAACCCGGGCGATGACCCGATGGCACCGGAATTCAACGGCGGTGTGACACATTTCACGTTCGACCTGCTGGTCGAGGTGAACGAGGAGAACGACTGGACCGCGGCGATCGATGAATTCAGCCTGTTTGGACCGGGTTTCGGGTTACTCTTCTTTGAGCATGGGCTGGGTTGGCACGAACCGCCCGACCCTGACTTGTTCGACGACTACCCCGCGCTGGAGTTCGACAGTTTCTACAGCAGACCGGGCGTTTTTCCCAACGAGGCTGATGGCGAGCGTGATCCGTACTTCGCCGAGTATGACGTCAGCCCGCAGTTCCGGCGGGTGGTGTGGTTCGACGTCATCGACAACGGTGACGGCGTCTTCACCATCGCGCGCTACACCGTCGTCGTTCCCCAAGGCAGCCCGGTGGTCCCGGGCATGGTGCCCGCCGGACAGGGCGGTGACGCGCCGTTGCTCGGTGTGCTCACCGGGACGGGTATGAGCGCTGACACCTGGCGTGACTGCAACGACTTTGCCTTCGATCTGATCGTTGGCCAGTGCCGCGGCGACCTGGACGGCGACTACGACATCGACCAAGCCGACCTCGGTATCCTGCTGGGCGACTGGGGCTGCACCGGCGGCGACTGCCCCGGCGACTGCGATAACGACGGCGACACTGACCAGTCCGACCTGGGCGTGCTGCTGGCGCACTGGGGAATGACCTGCCCGTAGCGGTGGCGGGCCGGGTAGTCCGAGAGGCTCGATAAGGAGAACAAACTATGATGCTTAGAGCTTTCCTCATTGCGGTTTTGGCTGGTGTCGGGGCCTTGCTGCTGTTGAGTCCCCCGGCCAAGGCCGACGGACCTACTCTCGATGATTGCGCCGCCGACGTGGACGGTGACGGAGATACCGACCTGACCGATCTCGGTATTCTCTTGCACGCCTGGGATTCGCAACCCGGCGACCCCAACTGGGACCCGCGGGCCGACTTAGATCCCGACGGTCGGATCAACGCCTCCGACCTCGGCAACCTGCTGGCGGATTGGGGATGCCCGGACGATGAGCCGGGTTGCGACGGCGAGCCGTCCGATGCACTGCAATTCGATGTCGTGCCCGTGGATAACTCCGCCGTCCAGCCGGGCGACGATCCGGAGGCGCCCGATTTCGCCGGCGGTGTCACCTTCTTCACGTTCGACCTGCTGGTAATCGTGACCGACGATAATGACTGGACGGCCACCCAGGCTGAATTCATCCTGACGCACCCCGACCCGGTCTTCTTCGACCACCCGGCCGGTTTGGATTCCCCGCCAAACCCCGCGTTTTTTGGCTTGTTCCCCGCTCTGGAATTCGACAGCTTCCACACCAGCCCCGAGGGCTTCCCCAACCCCCCT
>DATKXO010000018.1:0-36840 GCA_035528995.1 Phycisphaerae bacterium
TCCATGCGATCGTCCGGCAGGACGCCGCCGCGCAGCAGCCGCTTCTCCGCCTCGTAGTGCGGTTTGATCAGCGTGATGATGCGCCCGCCCTCGGCCAGCATGGTCCGGGCGGCCGGCAGGATCAGGTGCTGCCGGGTCCAGCCGACGTCGATGGTGATCAGCGGGACGCGCTCGGGCAGCTCGGCATGCATGGCGTTGACCCGCTCCATGACCACGACGCGCTCGTCGCGGCGCAGCCGGTAGGCCAGTTGGCCGTAGGCCGTGTCGACGGCGTAGACTTTTGCCGCCCCGCGCCTCAGCAGGCAATCGACGAACCCGCCGACGCTGCAGCCCAGATCGGCGCAGACCAGCCCGGTCGGATCGACGTCGAAACGATCCAGGGCGGCCTCCAGCTTGGTGCCACCGCGTGACGCGTACGGCGGGTCAGGTTTGGGCCCCATGGTCTGATCTCAGCGGCGCTCGGCCCGACGCATCCATGGTCTGACCTCAACGGCGCCCGGGTCGGCGCGCGGAAAACGGGCAGCCTGCGCGACCACCCGTTGCACGTACTGCTCCAAGCGGGGCCGGTCATCACGGACGGCGGCACAACTCCGCCGGCGGCACGCCCGGGCGCCGCCGGTCCGACGGCCGCCCCGCGTTGCGAATCAGCCCTCAGCGGCACCCGCGGCCAGCTCGTTGAGCCGTTTGGCCAGCCGGGCCTTCTTGCGGGCGGCCATGTTCTTGTGCAGGGTGCCCTTGGCGGCGGTCTGATCGAGCGTCCTGGTGACGGCCCGGAACTGGGCCTGGGCCTTTTCCAGGTCGCGATCGCGAAGGGCGTCGGTGAACTTGCGAATCTGGGTCTTGACCTCGCTCTTGCGAGCCCGGTTGCGGACCCGGCGGGTCTCGTTCTGTCGGATCCGCTTAAAGGCGGAAAGGGAATGCGCCACTAGTCTTCTCCTGATGCGTCACAATGGTCTCAACACTACCGTTTCTTCAGTCCATCCATTCTACCACGAACGTCGCGATAGTTGTAATCGATCTGCAGCAGCTCGCCGTAGGTGGCCAGGGCGTCGGTGACCAGCCCCTCGGCCTCCTGGGTACGCCCCAGCCAGTACTTGAGGGCCTTGGCCGTTTCGTCCTCCTTGAACTCGTAGGTGGCCACCGCCTTGGTCAGCGTGGCCGCCGCCTGGCTGTGGTAGCCCTTCTCGTGAAAGCAGCGACCCAGGTACAGGTCGCAACGGGTGCGGTTCTTGGGGTCGGCCCGTGCGGCCTGGAAGATGGGAATGGCGTCGTCGATGCGCCTGGCCTGGAACAGGCGCGTGCCGTACTCGTAGCGGACTCGCAGGTCGGTGGGGTACTTTTTGACCCGCTCGCCGAAGACCTTGAGCTCGAAGCGGAGCTGCCTGGTGAGGGCCTCGCGGGCCGCTTCCTTGTCTCCCGAGTCCCTCACCTGGCGGTAGGCCCGGCCCAGTTGCCGCATGCGAACGTCGTCGGCCCGCATCTTGTAGCGGTACTCGCCGTCCTTCTTGAACTCCTGGACCAGGATGCCGATGGCCTTGGTCTCGCGCTCCTCGTTGTCCTGACGACAGAGCAGCTCGACCAGCGTCATGACCTTGCCGATGACGCCGGGGTTTTCGGCCATCTCGTGCTCGGCCTTGGCGATGAGCTGTTCGAGACGCTCGTCGGACTGGACCATGCGATCCTCGTCGTGCAGGTCGGCCTGGCCCTCGCGGTCCTGGATGCTCTCCGTGAACGACTCCGCGGTCTGGTACTGCCCCTTGAGGATGGTCAGCTTGGTGGACAGGTCGCGCTGGACGTTGGCCAGGGAGGTGTCCTTGGGGTCAATCCGGGCTTGGATGGCCAGGGCCTCGATGCCGAGCCGGAAGGCCTGGACGGCCAGGTCGGTCTCGCCGCGAGCCTGAGCCCGGTCGCCGAGTTCCTCGTAGACATCCTTGAGCAGGGCGAACCGCTTGGCGCTGGGCTTCTTCTCGTTCTCGGCCGCGTGACGGTAGATGGAGCCGACCCACATAAGGGTGTCTTCGCAGCGGGCCTTATTGGCGTTCTTGAGCAGCCCTTCCATGTAGCCGACGTTCATCGGATCGTGGGCCAGCAGCCACTCGGCGTTGAGCATGGCCTTGAGCGGGTCCTTGTTGGTCATGGAGTGCCTGACGCCGTCGGTGAAGCCGGACTTCTTCCCTCCGGTGTGCTGTCGGGCCACGCCGCAGCCACGGAGGGGCTGATGGCCCTCGTCGACGGCCTCGGGCCACAGGGCCAGCCCGTCGATGTAGCACTTCACGGCGTAGTCGTAGCTGCGGGTCTTGACCAGCTCTTCGGCCCGGGCGAACCACTTGCGGGCCTTGGCCTTCTCGGCGTCGGTGACGACGTACCGGGCGTTGGGGTCGACCTCCTCGGCCTGCTCCTCGGCGGCGGCGGGTTTCTTATTGTCCTTGGCCATTGAGCGACGATCACCGGCCCCCACGTGGCGTGGGCCGGGATTCCGACAAACGCCTAACCCTCAGGGGTCCAACCCTTTACAAAACACAAACCAGCCATAATATTAGGGTAGCTGGCCGTGTCAAGCTGGATCGAGTTCGGGCGGGAGGCAGGCCCCTATGGGCGACCGGATCGACGTGGACAATCTAGGCATCGTTTTCTATCCGGACCCGGTCCTGCGCAAGACCTGCCGGCCGGTCGAGCGGTTCGACGAGAACCTGGCCCGCCTGGTCCAACGGATGTTCGAGCTGATGCGGGCGGGCAAGGGGATCGGGCTGGCGGCGCCTCAAGTGGGGGTGACACTGCGGCTGCTCATCTGCAATCCGACGGGCGAGCCGGCCGACGACATGGTCTGCATCAACCCCGAGCTGACCAACCTGATCGGGTCCGAGGAGCGGGAAGAGGGCTGCCTGTCGCTGCCCAACGTGTCGGTGCCCATGCGGCGAGCCGTCCAGGCCCGCATCCGGGCTTACGACGTGACCGGCAAGCCGTACGAACGCGACGGCACGGACCTTCTGGCTCGGGTCTGGCAGCACGAGAACGACCATCTCGACGGGCGGATGATCATCGACTCGATGTCGGATAGCGCCCAGCTCGCCAACCGGCGGGCGCTCAAGCAGCTTCAGGCCGAGTTCAAACAGTCCGCCTGACCCCCGGGGAGAACGCCCAACCATGCGGATCATCGTCGCCGCCTCGGGAGAGTTCGCCGTACCCTCGTTGCGCTGCCTGAGCAATAGCGATCACGAGATCGCCTTCGTGCTGACCCAGCCGGACCGCGTCGCCGGGCGAGGGCGTAAGACCAAACCCACGCCCGTCCGTGAAGCGGCCGAGCACTACGGTCTGAAGGTCATCCCGACAGACGACATCAACTCCGCCGAGATTCTGGAGCGCGTCAAGGCCGCCCAGGCGCGGGTGGGTGTGGTGGCCGCCTTCGGTCAGAAGATCGGTCCGGATCTGCTCGAGGCCATGCCGGGCGGTTGGGTCAACCTGCACGCGTCGCTGCTGCCGGCCTATCGAGGTGCGTCGCCCATCCACCGGGCCGTCCTCGACCGGCAGGCGGAATCCGGCGTGACCGTGTTTCGGCTGGTGCAGCGGATGGACGCCGGGCCGATCCTGGTCACGCGGCGCACGGCCATCAAGCCGGAGGAAACGACCGACGAGCTGCACGATCGGCTGGCCCGCGTCGCGTGTGATGCGATCAAGGTCACGCTGGACATGTTCGAGGACGGCATTCCCGACGGCATCCCACAGGACGAGTCGCTGGTCACCAAGGCGCCGAAGCTTCGCAAGGAGGACGGCCGGATCGACTTCAGCCGAACCACCGAGGAGGTGGCCGCTCATATTCTCGGCATGTGGGACTGGCCGGGGGCGTCGTGCCGGTTCGTGTCGGCCGATGGAAAACGGAACGAGCGCGTCATCCTGGCCCGGGCCCGACCGGCCGAGACGACGGCCAAGCCGACGGACGGCGCCACGCCGGGCCAGATCGGCGAACAGCTCTACGTGGCGACCGGCGACGGTTTCCTGGAGCTATTGGAGATCAAGCCGGAGTCCGGTCACGTCATGCCCTGGCCCGACTTCGTCAACGGGCGGCACGTGCAGGCGGGCGACCGGTTCGAGAGCTGACCAACGAGATCTCTATCGTCGGCGGGCCGGGCGCTCGGTGGGCCTCCGGCTATTCGGTCACCGTCGTCGGAGGAATCTGCACTTCCGGCATATCATCGTCCTTGAGTATTCCCAATTGCAGGCCGGTCCATTTCAGCTCGACGAGCGGACTGGACGTTCCCTCCTTTCGACAGCGCCGGGCATGCTCCAGTATCGCCTCGCGGATGCGTTCGTGCGGTACTCCCAGAGCATCAGCCCTGCGCACCGCCCAGAAGCGCGACTCGTAGTAGGGAGCGTGCTCCACGCCCTCAATGTAATCCAGGAGCTTCGTAGCCGGGCTCTGAACCTCGATCCGCCAAATGCAGCGCCGGACGTACTCTTCGAGATTGACGTGCTCGGCCCGGAGCACGGGCCGCCACGCCTCCAGGTCCGCGACGATCTCCTTATCGGCCAGATACGACAAAACGTCTGCCGCCCCGTAATGGAATGTGTCCCACGCGTCTCCATCACGGACCAAGTGGCGCAGCCTGGGTAGCGTGGTTTCGTCAAACAGGCCCAGCAATTCGAGCAGGACCTCCTCCGGTGCACCGCGCTTCCACTTCTTCTCGACGATCTCGAGGGCCGCTTCCTGCCTGCGTGCCAGCGGCAGCTCGCATTCGGCGATTAGCCGGGCGCAGACGGAATCCAGCTTGGGCTCCTGCCCCCCTCTTATGCAGACGGCTGTCAGGAACTCCGTCACCGGTTCCTGGTTTTCTGTTGTGCTCATCAGAGCTTCTGCACCGTACATGACAAAAGTGCGCAGGAACCCCTTTGCCACCCTCACCTTGTCTGCTTCGGACGGAGGCACTCCGCGGAAGCCCTTGGCCGCAGTCTCCAGGTGTGGTCGCAGGAAGTCGAGTATCTGTCGAGTGCCGACGTCGTCGGCAAGCTCACACGCCAACCTCAATGCCGCGTGGGGAGACAGCCGCACCCGCGAGTCGTCGCCTGCCAGTGCCAGAAGCCGGGCGAGCACTTCCGCGTCACCGCGCGGGGTTTCGCCCCGAATGGCTTCGCTCCACGCGCTCAACTGCTCCACGCCGACATGCCTGTCCGACTTCTCCCACGCCTCCAGCGCCTTCTCCACAGCAGGCGAGGCCACGTCGCCCGCCGCAGCAGACAGCCCGGTCAACACCCACGCTCCAAACGCCAGAATCGTGATCACGACGCGTCTCCTTCCGCAGAATCCTAAGGTCCACATTCGTACGACGGTTGAAGCCACACGCCGCTCCAAACCCGGCGCCGGGTTCGACGCCTTTCGCCGGCGCGCCGCGCGCCCGGTGGGCCTCGGCCTATTCGGTCCACGTCTTCGGAGGAATCTCCACTTCCGGCAGGTCATTCTCCTTGAGTATTCCCAATTGCAGCCCGGTCCATTTCAGCTCGACGAGCGGACTTGCCTTCCCCACCTTCTTGGTGCGCTGGGCATGCTCTAAGATTGCATTACGGATGCGTTCGTGCGCTACACCCAGGGCCGCGGCCCGGCGGACGGCCCACGCGCGCGAGTCGCGATGGCGGGGCGAATCGACACTCGCGATGTAGTCCAGGAGCTTCGTCGGCGGCTTCTGAACCTCGATCCGCCAAATGCAGCCCATCAGTTGCTCTTCCATGTAGCGATGCTGCGCGTGGAAAGCCGGCCTGCGCGCTTCGAGATCGGCAATGATCTCTGCATCCCCGAAGAACGAGAGCACATCGGCGGCCCCAAAATGAAATGTCTCGGGCGTATCTCCAGCACGCACCAGCTCCCGCAACTTGGGAAAGGCGCCGTTGTCGAGTAAGCCAACCAGTTCAAACAACGCTTCGTCCGGCGCGCCTCGCCTCCACGCCCTTTCGATAATCCTGGCCAGGGCATCCTGGCGGACCTCAGGAGGCACTTGGCATTGTTTGATGAGCCGTATGCACTCGGCTCTCGTCCCGGCCACTTGCCATCCCGAGATGTAGGCCCATGCAATGCAATCCAGCAGCAGCCTGTGATCGCCGACCAAAGGCATGACGTGCGGCGCCCCGTGCAACCCGAAGGCGACCACGACGCTCTTGAGTGCGTGCGGTTCCCCGTCCGGAGGTACGCCTCCCGTCTCCTCCCACGCCGCCTCAAGGCGCTCCAACAGCGATCTCATGGTCTGCTCCAACCGCCGCGATCCCTCCTCGTCGGCAATCTCGCACGCTACGATCACTGCGAAATAACGGGGCCAAACGCCGAGGGTCTCCTTGTCGATGATGGCAATCAGTCGATCCAGGACTTCAAGGTCTCCCTTCTTTGTCCCGGCGCGCACCACCTGCGCCCAAGATCGCACCTCCGTGATGTTCACCGACCTCTCCGCTGTCTCCCACTGGTGAAGCGTCTGTTCCACATCCGGTGCCAAACCTGAACCTGTGCCCGAAGCTGCCGGCGTCGAAACAAAAAGGACTGCGAATAAAAGCGCGTTCATGATTCTTCTCCAGATACTACCGTGCCGGCGGTCCACACTCCGGTGATGCTTGAAGCCACACGCCCTCCCACACGCGGCACCATATCTCACGTTTCTCACTGAATGGAATGGTGAGGTTGAACGGCCACACCGGATCGGGCGAACCATACGGCACACCACACCCATCCAATAAGTGGTCATTACGCGCACAAGGTGGGTCGGGAGACGGACAGCGGCAGGGGATGTGTTCTGCATCGTCGTATTCTCCATAGCCGTCTCGCCGCAGGAAGAAATGTGCCACCTCGTGCTCGAGAACGAAGTACGACAAGACCTCTGCAGGACTCAGATTTGGTACAAACCCCGATCCCTGGGTCATTCCACCGTCGTTGAGAAGGATAAACGATCGCCCGAAGGGGGGATACCCCGCGGGGTCGCACGATATGGCCTGCGGAAGTCCAATCGGCGGAAGCGTCTGATATGCACCTGCAAAATAGATGTTCAACTTGCCATCAGTCCAATAGTTGGCAAGGATATGGTCTCGAAAGAAGTTGAACGCGTACGGCCTTTGCTGAAAATAGAATTGGCTATCTACCGCGTTGAGCACATTCTGCGGAAGTACGAAGTCGATATTGCCACCGAACACGCGCCGATTGTTGCTGAGCTGCGTGAGGAAGTCGCGAATCTCCGCGTTGGTCAGCCTGCACCCCCTATTGCTCCGGCCGCCGACGCTCTCGCCGGGGCCGAGCACCACCCAGGCTTCCACCGGGACGCTTCCGGTTCGCGGCTGGACGGGCTCCCCGGGGCCGCAGCCCGCACCAGCAACCACCAGTGCCACACAACACGCAGCGCGACGTAGCAGCATAATTCGCCGTCCCCTCTCCTAATCCACCGCCGCGACGACCGAAACTGTTCCACCTGCCTCTGTTTGGAGCAGGATCACGTTTGGGTAGTTGTCCTTGTTCAGGGCGACATCGACGAAGATCACGGGCGTGTCCAGGTTGCTGTGATAGACGAGATGGTCAGCGTCGCCGTCGTCACCGCTGACCATGGTCAGCACCACATCTTCCACCCGGTCAAGCTCCGCTCCGCTTGTATCGTAGCTGACCAGATCCACCAGAATTGTCTGCGGTGCGTCGGACACCGTTGTCGGGTTCTCTTCGATGCGCGTGACCACCGCCAGGTGGAAAGTGTAGCTTTGCAGAAGCATGAACTCGTTGGGGTCAAAGGGAGCCAGATCGTTGGAGAGGTCCATCATGTCCAGGTATTCAGGCTCGCCGGCGAGCCGGGGCGGCTCCATCAGTCCTGTGTCCGGATCGAACACGTAATCCAAACCCTCCCACAAACCGGCGCTGCCCAAGTCCTGCGCGAAGGTGAACCCGCGACCTACGGTCAGGCCGGCGAAGTTGATCGTCAGCGTCCCCGCCATCGTACCGGGGCCTTCCAACGCGCTCGGGTCCGGCGCGTTGGTGAACGTGCCGTCGCCCACCACGATGATAGCGTCCCCTAGCGAGGACTCCCGGAACTGCGAAACGTCGTAGGCCACCTGGAACACATCGGTCGGTGGCCCGACCGGCGGCTGGTAGACGCCCTCCCAGTCGGCCGTGGTGGCCGCGTCGAACGCCAACGGGGCGATGGCCGGGGACATCGTGACTGTCACCGGGGTACCCAGCGCCCCCGATGAAGGTGCCAGGTCGATCGACACCACCGTTACCGCCTGCGTCGCTTCGGGCTCGAAGACATCGTCCCCATCTGGATCGACGAGCAAGGTGATGACTACATCGCCCAGGGCTGTGCTCGCCGTGAGGCCCTCGACGAACACGACGATAGCCACGGGCATGCCCTGTTGGCTGGCGCCGAATACCACTTGAAAGACACCGAAGTCGCCGAGATCGACGTCAGCGTCTTCGTCCAGGTCCGCCGAGTCGCAATCCGGGCTCGTTGCCGGCGCTCCAGCGAACAGGGTCCGAAACGGGGCTAGGTCAAAGAGGTCTACGTCATTGTCTCCATCCAGGTCGGGCTTCTCGCACTGCGCTCCTGGAGTAGCGCCGGGGCCGCTTAGCCAGCCCTCCCAGGACGTGAAATCGTCCAGGTGCACGTCACCGTCACGGTCGAATTCGGCGGCCACGATCACCGGCGGCCCGCCAACGCACCCGGCGAAGGTCGCAAAGTCATCCAGGTCCACCCGGCCGTCGGCGTCCAGATCGCCGAGCAACGCCGTCGGCGGCCCAGTGAGGACCGACCAGAATACGCTGTAATCGGCCAGGTCAACGTCGGTATCCGAGTCAAAGTCCAGGACCTCGCACTCCGGGGCCGACGGGCCTCCGCCCTCGCCGCTGAAGCACACCTGCAGCAGACTGAAGTCGTGCAAGTCAATGTCGCCGTCAAGGTCGGAGTCACCGGCGCTGCCTGGAGCGGTGAACACGACACCCGGGGGAATCAGGTTGTCCTTGGCGGGCGTGTCCCACAGCGAGATTCGACCCGGATCGTAGTCGAACTTGTACGACGACGTGGCAGGGACCGTAAACTCCGTCTGCTGCGGCTCCTCACCGACTATGACGACCAAGCCCGGGCCGTCGGCGAAGGCCGACGCGGCGCACACCCACGCGGCGACCCAACACGCGCACGACGCTCGCGCTTCCATACTACTTTCCCTTATGACCTTGGCGCCACCCGACCGGTCCGCGCCGTGGACCTGCTCCGAAGACTTGCATTCGACAACAGTCTGCAGATTACCGCCCGAATAGACTCTTGTCAAGTACGTGAAGCTGCCCTGCTCTACAACGTGCCCGCTCCGCCTGGGGGGTTGTCTACACGAAAACGCGCTTGTTGTAGATGATCCACTCGATCAGCAGGACGGCGAGGATGCCGACCAGGATCCAGGGCCAGAAGGGTCGGTTGACCGACTGGAGTTGGCCGCTGGTGGCGACGCGGCTGGCGCCGATGCGGACGGCCTGGCTGGGGCGGATGTCGCTCTCGGTCGAGTTGAACAGGTTGACGGCGAACTTCTCCTCCCCCGGCGGCGTGCCCTCGACGCGATAGACGCCGACCTGGCGCGTGCGGGCGTAATGGGCCGTGGCCGCACCGCCCGTGGCCACCGAGTCGCTGACGCCGTCGGGGCGGGCGATGCTGAGCGTGCGGACCCTCGGGCGCACCGGGATGGTCACCGGTTCGCCGGGCCGCACGCCGATCTGCCCGCCGCCCGAGATGTTGGCCGTCAGGAACTGCACGGCGTTGTACATGAACACCGGGAAGTGGGCCTTGGTCACCCAGGTGGTGTTCATCAACATCTGCCCCGTGGCCTGGTCCTCGATCACCAGCGGGAACGCCGAGATGAGGTAGTCGCGGGCGTCGCGGCTGAAGTAGGCCATCACCGGCGCCGACTCGCCCTCCATCAGCAGGGTCGCGTCCGAGGGAACGGTTAACTCGTACCAGTCCCAGACGCGGATCGTCTCGATGGCCACGTGCCGCAGCACCGGGTGCGATTCGTCCCAGTTAAAAATCTGCTCGTTGGTGATGCGATCTCCCGTTGCGACGCCTTCGATGAGCGGCACGCCGCCCCAGAAAAAGTAGCTGCCCTGCGGCAGGCGCTTCGTCGAATGGCGGTCGAACATGACCAGGTCGTACACGCTGCGGTCGCTCTCGGCCAGGAGGTCCTCGTCGGCCTTCTCATACTCGGCCGGTGACATCATCGTGACTTCCAGCGGCAGCGTGGGCAGCACCCGCTGCAAGAAAAGGTTGCCGGTCGAGACGAACAGCACCTTCACACGTCGCGGCGGACGCACCACGGTCCAGGCCTTGTTGTCGGCCTCCAGGGCGTCTTCGACGGCCAGGCTGACCTCGACCACACCGCCGCCCTCGAAAACCAGTTCGTCAAACGCGATCGAGGCGACACTGCCGACCGGCGGCTCGGCCGTTGCAGCGTCGAGCGGCTCGGTTGATCCGTCGGTCGGCTCCTCCTCCGCGACCGGTGCGGCCAGACCCGCTTCCAGTCGCACCGTTTGGGTGTCGGCGAACTGGCTCACGCCCTGCTCGTCGCGCACGCGGAGCACCGCGTCAAAGCTGACCGGTTCGGGGCCGAAGTTCCGCACCGTGGCGAAGACCTCCATGGCCTCGGGACGCTCGTAGTTCCGCCGGGCGGCCATGGCGATCACGCCCACGTTGTCACCGCGCTGCCCGATGCTGACCACCTCGACCTTTTCGGCGTCGAGACGTTGCATGGTCAGCTCGGCCGCGTCCTCGATGCGCCCGTCGGTGAACAGCACGGCGGTGGCCGGTGGAGCGGCGGACGTCGGGGCGACGTCGGTGCCGGCCTGGGCGCCACCGATGATCAGGTTCTGCGAATAGGCCTCGGCCAGGGCGACGGCCTCGGTGAGCGTCGAACTGCTCTGGGTCTGCCCGATGGAGCCGATCTTGCGTTTGAGGGCCTCGCGGTCGGCGTCGAAGGAGGAGACGATGGTGGCCCGATCGCAGAAGGCGATGACCATGGCCCGCCCGTCGTCGGGCATGCCGTCGACCAGGCGTTTGGCCTCGCTTTTGGCAATCTCGAGGCGCGATCGCCCGCCGTCCTCCTCGACGGCCATCGAGGCGGAGTGGTCGATCATGATGACCAGGGTGCTCTCGTGTGAAAGGGCCTGCTCGAGCATCGGCTTGCCCAAAGCCATCGCGGCGAGCAGCAGTACCAGCAGTTGCAGGATCAGAAGAAGGTTGTTGCGCAGTTTCTGAAACGGGGAGTTGACGTGCAGGTCCTGCACCGCCCGCTTCCACAGCAGCGTGCAGGAGATGGGCAGTTCCCGACGCCGCAGCTTGAGGAAGTACAGCACGACCAGCGGCGGCACAGTCACCGCAGCCGCAGCCGCAATCATCCATGGTGCAAGAAAAGACAAGGTAAAGCTCTCAGCTATCAGCTTTCAGCCATCAGCCAGTGGGTCGCACCGTTGAGGGCGCTCACGCGGTGCGAGTTCCCTTCTCAATCCCCGATTCCGAATTCGCCTCTCACTTCTCACTTTTTACTTCTTACTTCAGCAGCCCGCGGCGGCGCAGGTATGACAGCACCAACTGATCAAACGGCACGTCCGTTCCCGTGAAGAGGTAGGAGATGCCGCGGCGGGCGCAGAACTCCTTAAGCGATCCGCAGTAAGCCTGCAGGTTTTGCTTGTAGCGGTTGAGCAAGGCCCGGCTGACCGTGACCTCGGCCATGTCGTGGTCCTCGACGTCGCGCAGCCGCAGGTCGCCGGCCAGTTCCGGGGCCATCTCCTCGGGCGAAAGCATCTGCACCATGTACAGGTCCAAATCGCGGCCCAGCAGATAGCGCAGGCCCTGCTCGAAGCCGCCCTTCTCGAAGAAGTCGCTCAGCACCAGCAGGATGCCGCGCTGCGGATGTCGGATGACGAACTGCTTGCAGGCCAGCGTCAGGTTGCTGACACCGTCGGGTTCGAGACGGGTCAGAAACTCGATGATTTTGAACATCATCCGCCGCCCGCGGACGCCGGGCAACTCGCTCCGCAGGCCGTCGGCGTAGGGATAGATGCTGACCCGGTCGAAGTTGCACAGCCCGATGTAGGCCAGAGCGGCCGCCACGCGCTTGGCATACAGCGCTTTGCTGGGTTTGCCCCAGTCCATGCTCTTCGAGGCGTCGATGAGCACGCCGACGTGCAGGTCCTCCTCCTGGAGAAAGAGCTTGAGGAAGAGCTTGTCCAGGCGGGCGAAGATGTTCCAGTCCAGGAAGCGCAGGTCATCGCCCACCACGTAGGGGCGGTAGTCGGCGAACTCGACGCTCTCGCCGCGCCGCTTCGTCCGCCGCTCGCCGCGCAACTTCCCCGCGAAGATCTTGCGCGACACGAACTCCAGCCGCTCCAGCCGGGCCATGAAATCCGGGTCGAGCAAGTCAACGGGTTTGTCTCTGGTCGCAATCGCCATAGTACCGGACGGGCCATGCCCGCCACATCATTCTCGGTCCGCTGCTCAGACGACCGCCTCGGACATCGTCGGCGTCTTGTCCATGATCTCCTTGAGCACGTCGTCGGTGGCGATGCCCTCGGCCTCACCCTCGAAGTTCAGCAAAACGCGGTGGCGCAAGCCGGGCAGGTACACCTTCTGCACGTCGGAGAAGCTGGCGTTGAAGCGACCGTCGAGCAGGGCCTGCACCTTGGCGCCCAACGTCACCGCCTGCGCCGCGCGGGGGCTGGCGCCCCAACGGACGTACTTGTTCGTGGCGCCCACGGCGTAAAGCCCCTCCGGATGCGTGGCCATGACCAGCCGGATGGCGTAGTCCTGCACGTGCGGAGCCATCACCACGCGCTTGGCCAGGTTCTGGGCGCCGATGATCTCCGGGCCGGTCATGACCGGTTTGATGTCCGGGGAGTGGCCGGTGGTCGTGCGGTCCAGAATGACCTTCAGCTCCTCCTTGTCCGAGTAGGAAACCAGCAGCTTGTAGAAGAACCGGTCGATCTGGGCCTCGGGCAGCGGGTAGGTGCCCTCCTGCTCAATGGGGTTCTGCGTGGCCATGACGAAGAACGGCTCCTTAAGCACGTATCGCTGGCCGCCGGAGGTGACGGCGTGCTCCTGCATGGCCTCGAGCAGGGCCGACTGCGTCTTGGGTGTGGCCCGGTTGATTTCGTCGGCCAGGATGATCTGGCCGAAGAGCGGGCCCTTCTGGAACTCGAAGGCCCGCTTGCCGCTGGCCGGGTCGTCGCTGATGATGTTGGTGCCGATGATGTCCGCGGGCATGAGGTCGGGCGTGAACTGGATACGCGAGAAGTCGAGCGAGAGCGCCCGAGCCAGCGAACGGATGAGGTAGGTCTTGCCCAACCCGGGCACGCCCTCGAGCAGCGCGTGCCCGCCGACGAACAGGCAGGTCAGCACGCCCTCGACGATCTCCGCGTGGCCCACGATGGCCTTGCCGATCTCCACGCGGACCTGCTCGAACTTCCTGCGGAACTCCGCCGCCGCCTTCTCTGCATCGAGTCTGGGTTTCTCGGCCATGGTCGTTTCCTCGATTGTGGTTCGGGGCACCATCGGCGGTGCCGGCCGTCGGTCAGTCGTCCTTCTTCTCTTCCATATCCTTGCGGGCCCGACGCTTGGCCTCCAGCAGTCGGGAGGTCACGTCGGGGCCTTCCTCTTCGCCCGCTTTGGCGGGCGCGGGCGGTCGTCGCTTCTCGACGAAGCCGGGCTCGGCCTTGGCGCCACCGAGCCGTTCGTGCAGATCGCCGACGGGTGCCTGGGCCTGTTTCTCGCCGACGTCGAAGCGGGCCTGGGCGTCCGGGGCCGGCATGTCGGCTCGCTCCCCTGCCGGCGCGGCGTCGCGCTTACCGGTCTGCTCGTCGCGGACCCTATCGCGCGTGGTCTTGAGCTGTTCGAGCGACGCCTCGCTCCGAGCACCGGCCAGGGTCAATGCGTTGACGGTATGGGTCAGCCCGTCGATGGCCGGCCCGATCGAGCGCCAGCGGATGGCCCAGCCGATCAACTCCGCTAGAACCAGCACGCCGATCACGCCCAGCAGCGAGCTGTGGATCAGGTCCAGCCCCCACAACATGAACACGATCACCACCGCCTCGACGAAGATCGAGAACGCCAGCCAGCTCGCCAGGCGGCGGATGGCCACATCCAGCAGAAACAGCGGCAGCAGCAGCCAGGCCAGCGTCCAGTCCCAGGCCGGGCGCCGGGCCACCGTCGGCGGAAGGTCGTGCGAGAACACGTCGTCACTCTCGGGGTTCATGTTGAGCCACCTGCCGCCGCTGATGTCGGCCACCTGGCGGAGCAGGGCCTCGTTGGTGGACAGCTCGCGGAACTCGGGCGAGAAGGGCACGGCCGCCCCGGTGTGGATTGAGCCTTTGTATTCACCCGCCTCGAACACGGCCACGTTGGCAATGAACGGGCCGGTCTGATCCAGCGCGAAGCTCGCTTCATAATGACCCGGACCGGTCTGGGTGAACTGGACAGGCAACACCGTCTGGTCCGGGCGGATCACGTTCGTCTTGAACTGCAGGAAGTTGAGGTAGCCGGCGTCCTTGTCCAGGGCTTCGACCACGATTCGCCCGGTGTCGCCCTCGATGCGGGTGAAGGTCTCGAACTCGGCCGGGGCCTCCTGCCGCATCGACCAGCGCACGATCTGGGCCCACAGCTTGGCGAACCGATCCCAGCCGGTCCACTGCTGTCCCCATCGCGGCCAGTAACCGCTGGTGAACGCAACGGCCTTGCCCAGCCCCTCCTGCCAGTGGGCCAGGACCGGATCGTTCCCGTCCTTGGTCGCGCGAACCAGCGGCATCTGCACGCGCGAGTCCTCCTTGGGCGAAGTCAACACCAGCCCGCCCAACTCCGGCAGGTCTTCCGACGAGAAAATGCCGGGCATCACCTCGCTGTCGGCCACGAGGACCTGGGGCTGAAACGGCTCGTCGATGATCAGCGGGCGGCGAACGATCTTGGACTCCTTGACGAAGATCTGCGGCAGCATGCGCGGATTGCGGCAGGCGTAGAACCGACCTTCGGTGGCCGTGGCGATGTCCCGCAGCGTCCGCTCCACCACGTGCGAGCCGTAGCCGATGCCGATGGTGCTGCAGGTGATCTTGAGGTCCTTCATCTCCTTAAGGATGCTGGCCTGGGGCGGGCTGGGGTCGCCGTCCGAGATGATGATGATGTGCTTCTGGGCGGCGTCGGTGGCCTTGAGCCCCTTCAAGGCCAGCGCCATCGTGGCGTCGAAGTCCGGCATGTCGCCGATCTGCATCTGATCGATCCGCGACTTGATCCAGGCCTTGTTGCTGGCGATGTTCAGCGGCACCTCCCAGTTCTCGCCGCCGGGCGACCAACTGTAGGCCAGCACCCCGATGTAGTCCCGCGAGCTGATCGTATCCACGCTCTTCTTGGCCACCTCCTTGCCCCAAAAGTTGCCGCGGGGGATCTCGCAGGAGTGCATGATCAGCACCAGCGCCCCGCGGGGGATGACGCGCTTGTGCTTGATCTCGAAGGAGACGGGCATGACATCGGCCACCGGCGATCCGATCCAACCGCCGGCCCCGAAGCTCTCGTCCCCGCCGGTCATGATCAGGCCGCCGCCCAGGTCGCGCACGTACGAGGCCAGTTGCTTGTGCTGCTCGTCGGTAAAGGTGTTGGCCGGCACGTTCGCTAGCACGATGCACGAGTACTCCAGCATCTGCAAAAGGTCCATCTGACCCTCGGCCGCCCGCTGGGTGTGCACCGTGATGTTCTCGCTGAGCAGGGCCTCGACCAGGCGGACGTCATGCTCCGGATTACCGCTGACCACCAGCACCTTCCCCCGGCCGGCCACGAAGGAGAACGCGTCGCCCCGGTTGTTGTCCACGATGGTGTCCTGGTCGGGCGAGTCGGGCGTAAAAACCGCGCTGAAGCGCTGCGGCCCGCCGCTCCGCACCGGCAGCTTCACCATGAAGGCGTTGTTGCCCGGCTGCAGATCGACGTGGGCGTAGTCGGCCGGCAACTCGACCTTCACGCCGTTGTGATACAGATCGACCGTGCCGCCGGCGCTACGACGCGAGTGCAGCACCATCCGCAGGGGGACCTGCTCGCCCTCCTCGGCGTTGGTCGGGGCGATCATGCGGTCGAAGTAGACCTCGTTGCGGTGGCGGTACCACAGGGGCACCACGTCGATGACCACGTTGTCGGCCCTGGCCCGCTGGGCCTCGCCGACCACGTCGCCCATGTTGTCGTTGCCGTCGGAGAGGATGACGATCCGCTTGGCGGTGTCGTGCGGGAACATGGCCATGGCCAGGCGGACCGCGGCCGCAATGTCCGTGCGGTCCTTGTTGGGCATGTCCGGCAGGCGGCCCGGGTCCAGGAAGTAGCCGCCTTCCATGGGCAACTGCTCCAGGTAGGCGGTGCGGGCGAAGTCGATCACGCCGATGCGGTCCTGCGAGGGGATGTCCTCGCACACCGCCCGGATGTACTCCTCCTGCTCGGTCAGCTTCTCCTTCACGCTGTCCGAACGGTCCATCAGGAACATGACCGTCAGGTCTTTGTTGGTGCGGACCTTGACCACCTCGGCCAGGCCGGCCGCCAGAACCACGATGACCAGCGACCGCAGGATCAGCGACATCACCCGCCGCACGGGGTCCAGACCGGCCAGCGAGCGCAGCGACAGCAACACCAGCACCGGCACGAGCAGACACAGCCACAGCCACTCGGGCTTCTCGAAGGCGAACGGCATGTTCAACGCCAGAATCATCTCGGCCTGACGATCTGCACCCGGTTGTTGTACGAATCCACCACGTAGACCCGCCCGTCCGCGCCCACGGCGGCGCCCCACGGCGACCAGACCTGCCCGATCTGCCGCCCCGGCTCACCCCACACGCCCAGCGAGCGGCCGTCCTTGTCGAACCACTGAAGGCGGCTGTTGCCGTACTCGCACACCAGCAGGGTGTCCTGCGGCGTGACGGTTATATCATAGGGATACCGCAGTTGTCCCGGCTCCTTGCCCATCTCGCCGAAAACGGCGAGCACTTCTCCGTCCAGGCTGAAGCGAACGATCCGGTGATTGCAGGCGTCCGCGACCCACAGTGTCTGCTCGTCGTCGATATCGATCCCCGCCGGCCGGGCCAGCCGGCGCCCGTCGATCTCCTCCTCACCGATGGCGCTCACGTATTGCAGGTCGGGCGTCCACTTGGTGATGCGGTCGTTGCCGGCGTACTCGCCCACGTAGATGAACCCTTCGCGGTCGAAAGCCACGTCCGTGGGCAACTGGAACTGCCCCGGGCCGTCACCGCGCTCGCCGAACTGGGTCAGCAACGTCCCCTGTCCGTCGTACACCAGGACGCGGTAGTAATGCGTGTCCGGCACGAACAGTCGACCGTCGGGATGCACGGACAGGCCGACCGGCTTGCCGGCCAGTTTCTCCGGCATGTGCCAGCCGCAGACGAACGCGCCTTCGGTGTCGAACCGTTGGATACGGGCCGTCTTGTCCACCACGTAGATCGATCCGTCCGAACCGACCGCGATCGCCCGCGGGTAGCTGAACCGCCCGTCGGCCAGACCTATGCCGCCGAACACGCCCACCACGCCGTTGTCCGACAAGGGCGGCGGCTCGCAGCCGGCGACGGCCGCCACAGCCAGGGACAACACCAGAATGATTCCGCGCGTTGAAGGCATCAGTCGAGATCGTCGTCCCAGGGTGGCCCGAGTCGCCCTATTGCGGACGCGGCCCACCGGTTCTCATCCATTACACGCCGGTCGTGTCGGTGCGGTTCAATCATTGATCTCCCGACGCCGCAGGCGCAAAGCCGCCCAACCCAGAACCGCGGCCGGCAGCGCACCCGCCACCAGCCACAGACTCAACGACACCAACATCTCATCCTCGAAGCGATGAAACTTCTCGATCAGCGTGCCGGAGATGGGCGCGATGCCGGGCACCGTCAACAGCGACGGAAGGGCCACGTCAGCCAACGACATCGCCGCCACAACCGCCACGCCACACAGCAGCAGTGCGATACTCGGCCGGTATCGCAGGTGGAACGTGATGGCGAACTCATCTGCACCGTCCGTCCGAGCCTGGGCCACGACGTCGCTTCCCGCAGACCGCCAGGCCAGCCACCCGATCAACACGCCGATCCAGCCAAAGCGGGCCAGGTAGCCCAACGCCAGCAGCAACCACGTGTTGTACACGAACCCCACCGGCAGGTAGGCCGTCAACACGGCGTGCCCCACCAGCGCCGCGGGCAACACGCCGAAGGTCAACGCCCCCACCACGACCAGCGGCCGCAGCCGCCGGTGGGCGATGACCGAAAGCCCCATCCACACGGCCGCCACGCCGGCCGCCGCCGCGATAGCCACCGACGTCCATAGCTCCGTCGCATAGGTGCGAAGCGCCCCTTTCATCGGTGCCAACGAGGGCAAGCGACTGATCAGCGCCAGCACCGGCAGCACGACCGTCACCAGATCCACCAGCAGAACCAGGCCGAGCAGCCGCCCGCGCCTGGCATCCGGCAGTGCGCTTGGCGCGTCGTCGCCCTCGTACGGAGAACGACGGCGCCAGATGGCGTACAGCGCGCCCAGGGCAAGCACGACGACGGCCAACAACGGCCACGCGAGTCGGAGCACGTCGGCCGGGTGACCGGAATGCATCTCATCTCCGAGCATGGCCGTGGCCAGGACGGTCAGACCGCAGGCGTGCGGAACGCTGTACTCGGTCAGGCAGAGCGTGAACACGGCAAGCCCACCGGCCCCGGCGGCTCCGGCCAGAAGCGGCAGAACCACTGTGGCGAACGCCCGGCCCGGCGAGGTGTCCAGCACGGCCGCCTGGTACGCGTCCCGCCCACGGCGCGCCCAGGTCGTCCCGATCAACAGAGCCGGTATCGGCCACAGCCAGCTCGCCCATACCCAGACGCAAAGCCCCTCGTCCAGTGAGCCGGCAAGCTGGAACCGCCCCCAGCCGAACACGTAGACCATCGGCGGCAGCAGCAGCGGGGCCAGCAACATCGCCCCGAGGATCGGGTGACGGAACGGGCGGCCGATCCGACCCACAACATACGCCGCCGGCAGAGACAGCAGGACACCGGTGACCGCCGCCACCGCAGCGAGACGCACGCTGTAGCCGAACAGTCCCCACTCTCTAACGGTCAGCCATTCCCAACCACCGCCGGACGGGCCCAGGGCGATCGATCGTTCGGCTAAAGCGATGAGGGGGATGGGCACGGCGACTATGAACAGCAGCAGACCCGGCCCCAGCAGCAGCGATCGACCGATGGCCCGAGTCACCGGATCAGGATCTCGCGCACCGCAGACGCCGCGGTCTCCATGGCATCGGCGATACGTTCGTAGGACAGCCCGGTCGTCGGCGGGAGTTCCATGTTCAGTTCCCGCCGCAGGTCGGCACGGACGGGAATGTTCCTTGCATCACTCAGGGCGAGCATGCGCTCGACCTCGGCCGACACCAGGAAGTCCGCCAGCCGACGGGCAAGTTCCAGATGACGACATCCCTTGATGATCGCCACGGACGACGGAATCAGGAGCGTGCCACCATCGCCCATGTCCAGGTACCGTGGTTCGAGCTGTGGCGCCCGCCGCCGGCCCAGGAGAACGTCGTCACTGTCGGTCATGCACATCTCGACCTTGCCCGCGATGATGGCCCGAACGGCCGAACTGTTGCCATCCACCATCTTGGCGCCGTTGTCTCGCAGGCGGGTCAGGAAGGCACGGCCCTTGGACTCGCCCCACAAGGCGAACATGGCGGCTACGTGCCCGTTGGTCGTACCAAACAGCGGATTGGCGAACGCCACTCGCGGAGCGAACTCCGGGTCGGCCAACTGGTCCCATCGTATGGGCAACTCCTCCGCGGGAACCTTCTGCCCATCATAGGCCAGCACCCTGGCCCGCAGCCCGATGGCCGTCCAGCGATGCTCGGCATCCTTGTACGCCTTGGGGATGTCCGCAGCCGACGGAGGCTCGTACGCCTCCAGCAGACCCTCGCGAGCCAGCAGCATGGTGTGGAACAGTTCGCCGGAGAAGAGCACGTCCGCCCGCGGGCTCCGCTCTTCCAGGCGGATGCGCGTGACCAGGCCGGTGGTCTTGCCGGCCTCGCTGTCGAAGACGGCATCGACCTTGATGCCCGTCTTCGCCTCGAAGCGATCGAGCAAGTCGCGGGCCAGGCCTTCGTCCACGCTGCAATAGACGACCGGGCGGTCGTCTCCGGCACGCACGACCCCACACGAACCCAGCAGAACAACACAAGGCAGCACTCGCCGCCACCGCGCCGATTCCATCGCACGCCCTATCTCGTCAGTCGTCGCTTGGTTCGCCGGTCTCGACGTCCTCGGCCGCACCACCGTCACCCGCGTCGTCGCCCGCCGAGGACTCGCCCTCGCCAGACTCCTCCTTGGCAACCGGAGCCCGGTCGATGTCCCGTCGCACGTTCGAGAAGTACTCCTTGACGGACTTCTGATACTGCCTCGGGATGCGATCCCGGTAGACCAGGTCGGTGGCCTCGCGCTCGGCCGCCGTAATCGTCTCGGCCAACTCGGAGGACACGTCACCCTTGATCTGCTGACCCTCGACGTACGATTGGCCGATGATGCGTCCCTTGGTGGTATAGACCTTGGCCCGGCTGGTCTTGAAGCCGGTGGCCGTCTCCTGTTCCGGCGCCAGACCGCCGCGCCCCTGCCCCAGCCGGCCCATGCCGCCCCCGCCGCCGCGCCCCTGACATCGACCGCACGGCTTGCCGCCCACTTGGCCGGTCCCGTTGCAGGCCGGGCAGGGATTGTCCAGCTCGTTCATGCTGTTCTGCAGATCGGCCATGGTCGAATCGAGCTGGCTCATCTCCTGCTCGAGCTGCTCGAGTTCGCTGAGCTGATCGGCGGCACTATCCAGTTGTGAGACGGCATCGCCCATCTGCCCGGCGGCGGCCGCGCTGGCCGCCTGCTGCATGGCCTGACTCATCTGCCGGCACTTCGAGCAGGCCTGCTGACGCTGGGCCAGCTTCTGCAACAGGCTGTCGATGTCCTTCTGCCCCAGGCCCTGGTCCTGAAGCTGCTTGCGGAGCTGGTCCAGGTCCTTCTTGCTGAGCTGCTGGAGCATGCGCTCGATGTCTTCCTTCTTGAGACCGGCCTGTTCGAGCTGTTCGGTCAGTTTCTGATCCTGGGACGCCGCCTCGAGCTTCTTGGCCAGCTCTTCGAGCTGCTTCTGCATCTCTTTGAGCTTCTCGGCGTCCTGCGGCGCCTTCAGCCGGGCCAGCTGCTCCTGCAGCTTCCCGACCTCCTCCTTGGCCGCCTTGAAATCACCCTGGGCCAGCGACTGGTGCAGCTTCTGCACCGTCGTCGTCGTCTGATCGGGCGTTTTGATGGTCCGCAGCAGCTTCTTGGTCTCCTGGACCTGATCGAACTTCTCGCTGTTGCGGCGATCCTTGAGGGCGTCGCTCATCCGCTCGATCTTCTTGATGGCCTCGTGCCGGATGTCCTCCGGCCGCAGCGGCTTGGCCGGCGGCGTCAGGTCGAGCTTCTCCATCTCCTCCTTGAGATCCTTGAGGGCGGGGTTGGTCTGAACCAGCTTCTTGACCTGATCCAGCTTGTTCTGGACCACGACCTTGGTGTGCTTGACGGCCTCCGACTCGCGCTGGGTCTGTTCGGACGCATCCCCGGCAAGAATCCCCGACGGCAGCAGCAGGAGCAGCATCGCCGCCAGCACCGCCGCCGTCGTGTATACCAGCGTGAACGGTGCCCGCAGCCGGAGGTGCAGGCCCACCGTCACCAAGCGACCCACGCGCTGGGCGTCGGCCACCACGGCCTGGGCGAACTCATCCGACTGTTGACCCGGATCGCGCTCGCAGTACAGGCCGGTGCTGATGCGCTCCCGCAGACCGGCCGCCTCGTCCAGCGCCGTCGCCGCCTGGTCCTGGTCGGCTCGAACCAGATACGTCCAGATGCTGCCCGCCGCCATGGCCGCTACGAACAGCGCCAAGGCCACGTAGCCCAGCGGCCACTCCAGCCCGTAAAGGCGGTCGATGACCACGACGGCCGCGAACGCCCCGGCCGCCGCGACCAGCAGCCAACAGCACTGGTCAAGCCAACGGTTGGTCCACAGCCGCCGCTGCGCTTTTCGCACTTGCGCCTGGATCTCGGTCATGACCGTGGCCCCCAGCCGACGAACCCACGTTAATCGAAGCGTCCCATGATCTTACGTCGCGGCACCCACGGGAACAAGCCCGCCCGTCGCAGCCCGGAGCGACCGGAGAACTTGCTACAACTTCTGACGCTCCGGTCGCACCCGCGTTCCCGGTCAGTTGCCGCCGGCGTTGCCCCATGGATACAGTCGGTTCAACGGGATTGGTGTTAGTGTGAGCAAATCGGACCTGCGGGACGGACAACCCGCTCATCCCGGCAGACCGTCCACGAAACGCCGGACGGCCTGGTTGACCTCTCGGGCGTGTGTCCAGTTGACCAGGTGCCCGCCGCCCGGGATGACCACGTCCGGTGTGACCCTGTCGATCGGAAGGACCGGATCGTCGGCCCCGTGAATGTGCAGCACCGGACAAGCGGGCGCCGCGGCCCCGTCCCAGACGCGGACCAGCTCTGACGCCCAGTGCAACATCCCGGGCGATGTCCCGGCCAGCATTTCGGCCATGAGCGCCTGCGCCGTCTCGTCGAAATCCTGGAACAGGTTCATGAACATGCGCAGGGCGCCCATTCCTCCGCCGGGCCCCCCGCCTGCGCCAAGGTCGAAATCCTCGACGATGCGGATCAGGCCGTTGACGAACCGAAAAGTAGACGGGATCGACCGCGTCGCCCGGGCCGACGCGATCAACACGATGCCGTCGGGTCGGACCTCCGAGGCCAGCTCGGTGGCCACCATCCCGCCGAACGACACGCCGCCCAGCACGACGCGCTCGGGCCAATCGGCGCCGGCCGCCATCCGCCGGGCGTAGGCGGGCAGGGACTCGTCCTCTTGCGGTTCGATCCAGTCGGGCGTGATCAGTCGATAGGGCAACTCACGCTGCGGCTCGAGCAGCCGTGCGTCCGCGGCCAATCCGGTAAACAGAACCAACGTGCGCTCGCGGGACATGCCGGTAGTCTAACGGAAATCGCGCCGCCGAGAGCAATTGGCCGGATGCACCGCCGGCCGGCGCTGCTATGATACCCGCCTGTTTACGGAGCGAGACAGGGAGACGGCGATGCCCGGGAAGGAATCACGCCCGCATGCGACGCCCGCAATCGGGCTGGTCAAGCCGCTGGCGCCGCTGTGCGAGCTGGCCTACAACCTCTGGTGGAGCTGGGACGCGGGCGCTGGCGCTCTGTTCGAGTCGATCGACCCCGGGCTCTGGGCCGCCGTCGAGCACAATCCGGTGGCGCTGCTTCGAGGTCTATCGACGGCCAGACAGCGGGAGCTTGCCGCCGACCGCCGGTTTATGGCCGAGCTGCGCCGCACACATCGCCGCATGCGGGCCTACCTGCGGGCCCGGACCTGGTTTCGGCGGCAGCACGGACGCAAGGCCCACGGTTGCATCGCCTATTTCAGCATGGAGTACGGGCTGCACGAGTCGCTTCCCGTCTTCGCCGGGGGGCTGGGCGTGTTGGCCGGCGATCACTTCAAGAGCGCCGGAGACCTGGGCCTGCCGCTGGTCGGCGTCGGCATGTTCTGGCGGCAGGGCTACACCCGCCAGCGCATCAGCCCCGCCGGACGACAGAGCGACGCCTACGACCGTCTCTCGCCCGACAACCTGCCCTTGACCAAAGCGAGAAGTCGAGCCGGACGACCTCTGAGGATCAGGATCCCGATGGGGGCCAACACCGTCGTCGCCCGGGCCTGGCGCTTGGACGTCGGACGCACGCCGATCTACCTGCTGGACACCCACCTGCCGGTGAACCCACCCGGACAACGCAAGCTCACCCACCGACTCTACAGCGGCGATCGAGACACCCGCATCCGGCAGGAGATGGTCCTGGGCATCGGCGGCTGGCGCTTGCTGAGGGCTCTGGGCCTGCCCGTCCTCGGCTGCCATCTCAATGAGGGGCACGCCGCTTTCTGCTCCCTCGAACGGGTGGCCGAGATCATGCTCGACACCGGCTGCGACTTCGCACCGGCCGCCCGACGCGTCGCCGCCGCGACGGTGTTCACCACCCATACGCCGGTCCCGGCCGGCAACGAGACCTTCGATCCCAAGCTGGTGACCCGGTATTTCAAGCGTGAGTGCCAGCGCTTTGGCATCACCACGGACGAACTGCTCGCCTTGGGCCGGGTCGGCTCCGACAACGAGGACCAGGCCTTCGGCATGACGCCGCTGGCCCTGCGATTGGCCGGCCGGGCCAACGGCGTGAGCAGACTCCACGGGCAGGTCTCGCGCCAAATGTGGCACGATCTGTGGCCCAAACGGAGTGTCGACCGCGTGCCGGTCGGGTCGATCACCAACGGCATCCACCTGCGGACCTGGCTGCACCCCCGGATGGCCGACCTTCTTGACGAATACCTGCCCGCCGGATGGTGCGATCACCAGGATCGTGCGGCCATCTGGTCCGCGGCCATGAAGATCCCCGACGACCGGCTGTGGGCCCTGCACCTGGAGCTGAAAGCGGAACTGTTGGAGTTCGTCCGTGCCAGACTGCGCGCCCAATTGGGGCGATACCGGGCCTCCGCTCGTAAGACTGCTGCCGCCGGTGCCAACCTCGATCCCGAGGCACTGACCATCGGCTTCGCCCGTCGCTTCGCCGCCTACAAGCGAGCAACGCTCATCTTCTCCGACCTGCAGCGGGCGGAGCAGATCATCAACCACGCCGAGCGCCCGGTGCAGATCATCTTCGCCGGAAAGGCCCACCCGGCCGACAGGGAGGGCAAGGCCCTGGTGGCCGGCATCGCCAAACAGGCCCGAGCGCCGCGCTTCCAGGGGCGGGTCGTCTTCCTCGAAGACTACGACATGGACATCGCCCGGCACATGGTGGCCGGCGTCGACGTCTGGCTGAACAATCCCCGCAAGCCGCAGGAGGCCAGCGGAACCAGTGGCATGAAGCCCGCCCTTCACGGCGGGTTGAACCTCTCCATCCTGGACGGCTGGTGGCCCGAAGCCTGCAAAGACGGCGTCAACGGCTGGGCCATCGGAACCGGCCGGGACCACGACGGCACCGAGGCGGCGGATGCCCGCGACGCCCAGGAACTCTATCAGCGCCTGGAGGGCGACGTGGTCCCACTCTACTACGATCGCCGGCCCGGCAAGCCCCCCGGCAAATGGATTCGATGCATGAAGCGCGCCCTGGCCAGCATCCCTCCGGCCTTCAACAGCCACCGCATGGTCAAGGAGTACCTCAGGCGCTGTTACCTGCCCATCCTCACGGACAAGCAGAGCTAGCATCGAGCCGAGTCCGCGTCGGCGGCTGCCGACCTCGACGCGCACTACCCGCCAAACAGCGACTGGAAGACCGACAGGTCGGACAGGTCCACGTCCAAGTCCAGGTCGGCGTCGAACGCGCCGCACACGTCCGGGTCGCTCGGGTTCTCCGGACCTAGCATGCAGTCCCAGAAGCACGCGTAGTCCACCAGGTCCACGTCGCCGTCGCCGTCGCAATTGCCGTTCACCACGAGCTGGTTGTAGTAGACGTAGTTGCCCTTGCTGTTGTCCCAGTTCGTGACGGCCATGTCCAGGCTGTGTGAATAGAGGTAGTCCACCTCCACCGTGAACGGAGCGGCGGCCGAAATCGTGATCCAGCCGTGCTCCAGGCCAACGGCGTACTCGCTCCGCTTCAGTTGGACGCCATCGACGTATACCGACAGCACGGTGTCGATCGGCTGGCGGCTCAGGTAGAACAGACGCCGACCTCCGACCAGCGTGAACGTCTCCACGTCGCGCCGCGGGGCACTGTTGTCGATGTCACCGAAAACGATCTTCTCCACCACGCTGGTGCCGCCCGAGTTCCAGTCCGGCACCGCACCGAATCCGGCTCCGGTGTTGAAGAACAGCCGAGTCCGGTCCCACCAGGCGCCGGTGGCCAGATCGAGCAGGCCGTCGGCGTTCACGTCGGCCAGAGCGACGGCCGACCCGTTTCCGTCGTAGTAGCTCCAGCCGTAGGTCGTCGAGAACTGACCGCCCACCAGCCCGTCGTACTGACGAAACCTCCCGCTGCCGGCAAGCTGCGTGTTGTCGGTGATCAGCAGGTCGCGCAGGCCGTCGCTGTTGACGTCGCCCGCGGTGGCCATGATGGCGTCCTGCGTGCTGCTGTCGGTCGTGCTCCACGAGGCGGTGGTCTCCAGCGCTCCCCCCAGATTCATGTACATCCGCGTCTCGCTGAGACTGGCCACGCCCACCAGATCGAGCCAGCCGTCGTCATCGGCATCCACCCACAGCACGCCCAGATAGTGATAGGTGTCGTCGGACGCCCAGCTCGCGGTAGCCTCCAGCGCCCCGTCAACGTTCAGATACACGTAGTTGGCGTAGTAGTGCTGCGGCGTGTACGACCACCCGGTGGCCACGGCCAGGTCCGGGCGCCCGTCGTTGTTCACGTCGCCGAAGGCCACACCGAAGGCGTTGCCGTCCACGTCGGCCGTCCAGTCCGGCAACGATGACAGCGTACCGCTGTTGTTCAAGTACACCCGTGCGATCGGCGCGGTCGTGCTCGAGTTGCCCAGGTGGGCGACGCCCACGTCCAACCAGCCGTCCCCGTTCACGTCGGCCACACTGACGTGCCCGTTGAACGCGATATCGGCGGACTGCCAATCGGGCGTCGCCGGATAGGTGCCGTCACCCTGGTTGTAGTAAACGACAACGTGCTGCTGGGCCATGTCGTTCCCGTTGGCGACCACCAGATCGAGCCAGCCGTCGAGGTCGAGATCGGCCAGGGCCGCACCGGTGCTGACCTGTGTGTCCGTCGATGTCCAATCCGGCGTGGCGTTGTAGACGCTCTGCCCGGGCGCACCCGTGGCCGCCAGGCACAAGATGACAACGGCAGGCCGAAATCTCACGGCGGGGACCCCTCCTGCAGCGGGAATGTTCCACCCCCTGACATAGGATAGCAACTCAGGCTGTCGCGTTTCAAGGACTCGCAGGATCAGTCGTCGCTTGGCCCGGCCAGACGCCCTCTTGTCTCGCGGATCAGCTCCTCGACGCGCTCATACGGCTCCACGAATCCCGCCCGCCCGTCCAGGAACAAAACGCTGCCGCCTTCGCCCGCGTGGCACTCCGGCTTCTCGTACACCAGGACATTGCCGGCATCGTCCGCGGTCGTCTGCCCGTCGATGTACTGATAGCACTCGTAGATGTCCGTGGACTCGGGGTCGGAATTCGGGCACCAGAAGTCGGCCTCGCCCAGGGCCCCGTTGTCGATCAGCGTCTCGAAATCCGGCGGAAAAGCGCCGTTGTGCGCCTCGGCGTAGTCGCTCATGGCCGTGCCGATATCGACCACGTTGATCTGACAGAACCATCGGCTGAAGGGCTCAGAAACCGCCGCCGGCCCAAACAGGACGCCATACATCAGCACCGACAGGAGCAGCCCGATAACCCCGGTGCAGATGCCGCCGATGGCCATTCCCTTGCCGCCATACAGCAACGGCTGCCTGGCCGCGCGGCGCACAGCCACGACACCCAGGATCAGCCCGATCAGGTTCACCGGAAAGCACAGCGGAACCAGACCCGCGATCCCGCACACCAGGGCCGCGACGGCCAAACCACGGCGAAGGGGACGCTGGTCGATATCGGCGTACAACACCGGCTCGGTAGGAGGGGTCCCCGGCGGCCGGCCCGCGCCCGGCACCCGAATGACCTGCTGGCACAGCGGACACCGGACCTCGGCGCCGGGCGGCTGATCCGCAGCGATCAACCCGCCGCAAGCCGGGCAGTTGAAGACCGGCTGCTGGCCACCCGTGACCGACGGTGCAACCGGTGTCATGCCTTGCGCAGGCTGTGTTCGTTGGGACAAAGCCTCGGCCGCGAGTTGAGCGTAGTGCGTTGCCCGCCGCCGATAATCTACTGTCTGGTATCGCGCCTCCAGGCCCATTCCCTCGAGCAGGGCCTTGGCCCTGCGCTTGACGAGCCACCGACCAATCGCACTGAACGGCCAGAGACTGCTGGCAATAGTATGGACCACGCCTCTCCACGTCAGCCGGTAGGTCTCGCGCCGGGCATCCAGACGCAGCCGGCCCAGTTCGACCTGCGACTCAAACTCCCGCAGGGCACCTTCACGAACCGCTGCCGCGTGCGCGCCCGCGTCGGGGAGTGTCTTGACGACGGCATCGCCCCGCCGAGCCACCAAGCCCAGGTGTACCCGGTACAGCAGGCCCACATCGGCCATCGCCGGGAGTTTGGCCAGCGTTCTCCATGGCACCGACCCAAAGAAGCTCGGGGCGGTGACGTTGTTCGTGTGGACCTCGGTTCTGTCCGCGAACTCGGTCGAGAACTCCACCACGTAGCTCGACTTGACGAGGGCGAGTGGCATCTTGCTGAACACCGCCGTTGCGGCCGCCGCGTCGCCGGCCTGGCGATTCTCGAAGACGGCGACATACGTGGTCGTGTTCGGAGCAATATCCGTACTGATCACGCACGCGACCGGCCCGAAGCCCAGTAGCTCCAGATCCTCGGCTACTTCCCTGAAAAAGCCCCTGGCCGACGGCGGAATGCGTTCGTCCTCGGGCGGCACCTCCTCGAACACAGGATGGGCAGACGCGCGAACCCCGCGCTTCACCGTGAGTGGCAGAACGACACACAACGCGACAAGGAAGGTGACAAGGAACGTGACAAGGAACGACAGGGACTCTTCCACGTTTTCGGCCTCGAGGCCAACGAGTCGGCGGCCGGGAGCGGTCAACCGACCGGGGCAGCTACTTGAACCGACGGACTTCGACGTCTGTGATCAGCAGATCGACCGGTCGGTCCAGCGGCCCGGCCGGCAGCTCGGGAACGAGCTGCTGTTCAAAAGCCAGGGCGCAGGCCACGCCGTGGAACTCCGGGTTGCCCAGGAAGCGATCGTAGAAGCCGCGCCCCCGACCCAGGCGGTTGCCCTTCGCGTCGAAGCCCAGGCCCGGAACGACCACCAGGTCGATCAGCGACACGGGGATCAGCGTGCCGGTCGCCGGTTCGCGCAGTCCCATTCCCGTCAGCGTCAGGTCGTGGGTCAACGACCGAATCTCGATCGGCAGCATGCGCCGCTGTTCCCAGCTCACCCGCGGTGCCAGCACGCGCTTCCGGTCCTGCCAGGCCCGCAGCACCAGGGACGTGGTGTCAAACTCGCCCGGGCGCGACAGGAAGACCATCATGATCTCGGCCTTCTTGTATTCGGGCTGCTCGATGAGAAGCTGACAGGCCCGCGTGCTCTGCTGGCTGGCCTGTTCGTGGGGGATGTCGGCCAGGACCTTCCGCAATTGTTGTCGAAAACGTTTCTTCACGGTTTCTGCGAGACAGCGGTCTCGTCGCTCTCTGCCGCGCCGGCGCGGAGGCGCCGGAACTTCTGCAGGTATCGCTCCATCCGAACCTCCGCTCCGCGGTCGGTCGGAACGTAATACGTCTTATCGACGCCCAGGTACTCCTGCGTCAACTCGCCCTCCTCGTGATCGTGCGGATACTGGTATCCCACACCGTGCCCCAGTCGCTTGGCCCCCGCATAGCCGGTACCCCGCAGGTGCCGCGGCACCGGCACCGTCCGACCCTCCTGCACGTCGCGACCCGCGTCCCAGATCGCCCGGGCCGACGCGTTCGACTTCGGAGCACACGCCAGGTAGATGGCCGCCTGGGCCAGTGGGAGCTGGCACTCCGGCAAGCCGACAAACGCCGTCGCCTCGGCCGCTGCCTGGGCGATCACCAGAGCCTGCGGATCGGCGTTGCCGACGTCCTCCGCCGCCGCGATCACGATCCGACGGGCGATGAATCGAGGGTCCTCCCCGCCGGCCAGCATCCGGGCCAACCAGTAGACGGCCGCATCCGGATCGCTCCCCCGCATACTCTTGATCAGCGCGCTGGCCGCGTCGTAATGCTCGTCTCCCGCACCGTCGTACTGGATCGCCTTTCGCTGGATCGAGTCGGCGGCGACGGTCAGATCCACCACAATTGCAGAATCAGCCGCTCGACCTTCGAGTTGCGACAGGACGGCCACCTCCAGCGCGTTGATCGCCCGCCGGGCATCCCCGTCGCAGGCCACCGCCAGATGCCGGGCCGCGTCCTCGCGCAGTTCGACCTCGTGTTTCCCCAGCCCGCGCTCCTGATCGGCGACCGCCCGATGCAGCAGAGCAACCACGGCCTCCTCACTCAGCGGTTCGAACTGGAATATCTGGCTGCGCGAGAGCAGCGGAGAGTTCACTGTGAAAAACGGGTTCTCCGTCGTGGCTCCAAGGAGAATGACCAGCCCCTCCTCGACGTCGTCGAGCAGAACGTCCTGCTGGGCGCGGTTCAAGCGATGGATTTCGTCGATGAACAGGACCGTGCGCTCACCGCCCGTCTCCAGGCGATCGCGGGCGGTCGCCAGGATGCCCCGCACCTCGCGCACACCGACCGCGGCCGCGTGCACCTGCTCGAAGAACGCCTCCGTCATCCGGGCGATGATCCGGGCCAGCGTGGTCTTGCCCGACCCCGGCGGACCATAGAACACGGCGCTGCTCAGCCGATCCGCCTCGAGCATGCGACGCAGGAGTCTGCCCGGCCCGACGAAATGCTCCTGTCCGAGGAACTCGTCGAGGTCGGTGGGCCTCATTCGTACGGCCAGAGGAGCGGCACGGCTACGGTTGGCGCGCCGCTGCTCGGCGAACAGATCCACGCTTCGACCTCCTCCGCGAGAGAATCCGAGGGCAGATTATAGAGACGGACTCTGCGTTGGATAGTCAAAAAATGAAGCATCGCCTTGGACGGGATTCCGCGGCGTTAAACCCGTGCTCCCGCAGGGCTTGTTTCCGCGAGTCCGCGGCTGTTTCGGACCGCGGTGCGACCACCAAACCGTCAGCCACCGAGATTCTGCCGGTCCCGCACCCGGGTAGGCCCGACTGGAGCACAAACAGGCCACCGATTATTGGCTCCTTGAACTCGATGGTCGGCATCGGTAACAATAGAGGGGCAGCGCAGTTCGATACGTTGCCGATGGCGTTGCGCCAACACGGTCGGACGGTACGGAGACGCCGATCGGCCACGAACCGGAGGAGGGGCGAATGCATCATCCTACGTACACCTATCGTTGGTCTGTCGGTCTGCTCGGGGCCGTACTGGCAATTGGCCCCTTCGCGACGCCGGTATCCGTCGCAGCAGACGAGCCGATCCGCGTCGGCGACCAACTCAGCTACCCCGAGGGCGCCGACATCCCGCGAAGCCTCACCCAGACCGAGCACCTCTTCCTCGAACAGCACCCCCTCCAACTGCGGACCCGGGTGACCGACCCGCCCACCGGGCCGATCCATTGCGTGGCCGAGTACGAGCCCATGGAAGCCCTGCTCATCGCCTGGGAGGGCACCACTTCCTTAAGGGCCATCCTCGAGCAGATGGCCGTCCACGTCACCAGCACCGGCGACGCCGGCCTGTACGTCATGGTGGACAACGCATCGGAGCAGTCCACCGCCTACAGTCAGTTGGCCTCCGCCGGCGTGGACATGAATCGCGTCCAGTTCTGCATCGCCACGACGGACACCATCTGGATTCGCGACTACGGCCCCCGCTACATCTATCAGGGCCAGTGCCGGGCCATCGTCGACCACATCTACAACCGGCCCCGCCCAAACGACGACGACCAGCCGGCCTACTTCAGCACCTACAAGAACCACGCCTACTACGAGATCCCGCTGATTCACGGAGGCGGCAACTATCACCTCAACGCACTGGCCTCCAGTCACGCCAGCCGCCTGATCGCCAACGAGAACCCCGGCCTGACCGAGCAGCAGATCCACGACCTCTGGCAGAACTACCAGAACGTCGATACCACCATCTGGGCCCCCTTCCCGACGTCTGTGGACTCGACGCAGCACATCGACATGTGGATGCAGATCGTCGCCGACGACGTGATCATCATCAGCGACTGGCCGGCCAACCCCGGCTCCACGCAGGATCAGATCTGCGACAACGCCGCCGCCGTCTTCGCCGCCGCCGGCTGGGACGTCCATCGCACCCCGGCCCGCCAGGTGGGCGGTGTCCACTACACCTACACCAACATGGTCCTGTGCAACGACCTGGTCCTGCTGCCCTACTACACCAACTCCACCATCAGCCCCTACAACGCCGTGGCCCTGGGCGCCTGCGAGAAGGCCATGCCCGCCAAGACCATCGTACAGATCAACTGCGAGGCCATCATCAGTTCCGCCGGCGCGATGCACTGCATCGTCATGCACGTGCCGGAGCCGGCCGGCGGCCAGAACCCCACCACCTACCTCGAGAACCTCCGCGGCGGCCAGGTGCTCCAGCCGAACACGCAAGAGGAGATCCGCTGGATATCCGACGACGACGTGGCCGTAACGGACGTGGATATCCAGCTCTCCATCGATGGCGGAGCGACCTTCCCCTTCACCGTCGTCTCGGGAACCGCCGACGACGAGTCCTACCTCTGGACCGTCCCGAACATGTCCGTGTCCACCGCCCGGCTGAAAGTCACGGTCCACGACGCGGACGCCCACCAGGGCCACGACGAGAGCGACGCCGACTTGACCATCGACGGCCTGTTCGGTGATTACGACGTCAATGGGACGGTGGATCTGACCGACTTCGCCCAGTGGGAGGCCTGCATGACCGGCCCCGCAAACGGACCGTTCGCTGCGGGCTGCGGGGCCTTCAACGCGGATACCGATACCGACGTGGACCTGGCCGACTTCGCCGAATTCCAACGGGCCTTCCCGCAGTAGACCGCCGCAGGCGGGACCGATCGGCCGAATTCACGCGATCGCTTGAACCCGCCACCGATCTCTACATAATTGTCACGTTCCACGGGGTGGAGCCGGCCCCCGCCTGCACCTGCCGTCGCTTCGCGCAGCGCCGACGCGGGAGGCAACGGCAAAACAACGGTTGCGGACCAGGGACGCGCCGACACAGAGGGTCGATTGCACCTTGCCTTTGTCGGTTGACCTGCCTTGCACGTCACGCCGGTCGTACTACGGGGAGGGCGTCATGTTCCGTGCATCGAAGCGGATAATCCAAAAGATTCGTGCGCACCCGTGCACACCAAGGCCCCCCTCGCATGGCCTCCGGCGGGCGTGCTTGCTCCGAGCGCCCCTGCTCTGCCTTCTTTGGGGGGTCGCCAGCGCCGCCGCCGGCCCCGCCCAACACGACCTCACCGAGTCCTGGCGTTGGCGCGAGTTCACCGCCGAGGACGGCCTGCCCTCCAACCGAATCAACGCCATCTGCGAGGCCGACGACGGCACGGTCTGGGTGTCCACTTTCTCGGGACTGGCCTGTTTTGATGGGTTTCGCTGGCGGGCAATGGGGCCTGCTCAAGGACTCCCGAGAAAGGACGGCGCAGCCGTCTCGGCCGACGACTCCCGTGGAGTCCTGGTGGTCATGGACTCCGAGCTGTACCGCGGAGACCAAAGCGGCTTTTCTCGCGTTTCGTTGCCGGCCGAGGGTGCGGCCCACCGGGTTGTCCAGGCCGCCCCGCTCGGGCGAAACGCGCTCCTGCTCCTGACGCGCGACCGGCAAACCGCCAGGTTCGGGCTGTTCCGCCTGGAGCAGGACAGCCTCACGCGGTTCCCCGGCCCCGATGACGCCGAACCGTACACTCTCTGGCGCACCTCAGGGAATGACCTGTTCATTTGCGCGTCGGCCGGGGTTTACCGTTGGCGGGAGGGACGGTGGGAACACCGCATGGCCATCCCCACGGAACCCGGCCGCATCCCCATTCCAACCATGCGCGGGAGCGTCCAGGAAGATGAAGTCTTGCTCTGGATCGACCACCCCCAATCGATGCGCGGCATCTGGCAATCGAAGGCCGGCGGGCCGCCCAGCCTGAGCCTGAAAGCGGAGTACGGAAGCCCCGCGGCTCTGGCGGCCGGCCCGGACGCTACCGTGATCGAGGTCCACGATTCGGGAGCGGTCCAGATTCGCCGCGACGACACCTGGTCCCAACTGGACAACATTCCACCGCAGTTGGCCTCGGCTCGGTGCATGCGGTTTCAGTCGAACGGTGACCTCTGGGTGGGAACGGATCACGGGCTCTTCGTCTACCAGGCCACGTCCAGGCTGTGGGAACATTGGAAGAACCCGGCCGCCGACAGCGGCAACCGTGTCCATGAAATCATCGAAACGGGCGACGGCAGCATCTGGATCGCCTCCAGCGACGGCGTCGAGATTAGGACCCCCGACGGGCGCGTCGAGCGCATTACCGAGATCGACGGCGTGAGTGTTCGCAACTCCACCGGTCTCGCGGTGGACGGGGCCGGAAACGTCTGGCTGACCAGTGGTGCGGCTTACCAGGGGGCCTTCCGGTTCGATGGCTCGACCTGGTCCTATTTCGGTCCGCAGCAGGGGCTCACCGGTGTGCGCCACAAGGTTCGAACCGATCGACGGGGACGCCCCTGGTTTCTCGGGCTCGGCTCCGTAGCGGGCCTGCACCAGAGTGAAGGTGGTGGGGCCGCCGTCTACCTGGGAGACCGCTTTGAGCACTGGACCACCGCAAACGGTCTCCTGCACGACCGCGTTTATGCATTCGCCGAAGGGCACCAGGGCGAACTGTGGTTCGGCACCTGGGCCGGCCTGAGCCGCTGCAAAAACGGTGAGTGGACCCACTGGACCGCCGACGACGGACTGCGAGATGAACGAATCTGGGCCTTGGCCGTGGATGATGACGACACCCTCTGGTTCTCGGATCGCCTCTGCGGCCTGGGGTCCATTCGGGCGGACAGCCCGTGTTATCTCTCCATCGACGACGAAGCCGTCAGCAACGAAGTCTGGGACATCCGATCCGACCCGTTGGGAGGAATCTGGGCCTCCTGTCGCGGCGGCGCCATCAGATTGAACGACGGCCGCAGGTACACCTTCCCGGCCAGGGACGGCATCGGACGGCTCAACCTCTGGCCCATCCTGGCCACCAACCACCGCGTCCTGATCGGCACGCTCGGGGCGGGCACGGCCGTCCTGGACCGCGACGAGCTCGAACGGTCCGTCCTGAACGTCGAGGTGGCCGAACCACTGATCAGCGACCGGGCTGTCACCCTGGGCTGGCACGCCGCGGCCCGCCAGGCCCATATTGGCTCGCACGAGATCGACACGCGCTACCGACTCGACCACGGTGAGTGGTCCAAGTGGTCGCTTGCCCGTCAGGCCACCGTTGACGTCGGCCCCGGTCGCCACGCCGTCACGGTGCAGGCCAGGAGCCGCCTGGCCGAATCGCCGCTCGCGGCGCATGAGTTCTCTTTCGCTGTGCCCGTCCCCATCTATCGCCACCCCTTGGTGTTGACCTTGACGGCCGCAACGCTCCTCGTGCTTGCATCCTCGACCGTGCTGGTCACCGTCCGGCGTCGTCAGCACGACCGGGCCCAGCGGGAGAGCGAAGAGCGCTTTCGGCAGATCGCCGAGAACAGCAACCAGGTCTACTGGCTCACGGATTGGAAGAAGGGCGAGCTGCTCTATGTGAATCCCGCCTACGAGAGGGTCTTCGGCCGGTCCTGCCAAAGCCTGTATGAGAACCGCCGGAGCTGGATCGACGCCATTCATCCCCAGGACCGTGACCGCGTGGACGAAGTCTTTGCCCGAAAGGGCAAGCGGGGCGAGTACACCGACGAGGAGTACAGGATCGTCGGGCCCGACGGCAGCCTGCGCTGGGTACATGATCGTTCATTCCCCATACGCGATGCGGCCGGGGAGGTCTATCGCTGGGTGGGCGTGGCCGAGGACGTCACCGAGCGCAAGCGAGCCGAGAGCGCCCTGCGCGTGCGTGAGGAACAGCTTGCCAACGCCAATCGGATGTTGCAGCTCGTTCTGGACGCTATTCCCGTGCGAGTCTTCTGGAAAGACCGGGACCACTACTACCTGGGCTGCAATCGCCTTTTGGCCAGGGACGCCGGGCTCGACGATCCCCAGGAACTCGTCGGTCGGGACGATTTCGCGATGGTATGGCGCGACCGGGCCGAACGCTATCGGGCCGACGACCGTAAGGTCATGGAGACCCTCCAGCCCAAACTCAACTACGAGGAACCGCAGACCACGCCGGACGGTCGGACCATCTGGCTCCAGACCAGCAAGATCCCACTACAGGACGGCAAGGGAAACGTCGTCGGCGTGCTCGGAACCTATGAGGACATCACCGACCGCAAGCGGGCCGAGGAAGCTCTGCGCCTCACCCAGTTCTCGGTGGACCGTACGGCCGACAGTGTCTTCTGGATGGGGCCGGACGCACGATTCGCCTACGTGAACGATGCCGCCTGCCGCATGCTGGGGTACTCACGCCAAGAGCTGCTCCACATGACCGTCCACGACGTCGATCCGGGTTTCCCGCCCGAAATCTGGCCGGCTCACTGGAGCGAGATCAGGGACCGCGGATCCTTCACCGTGGAATCCCGCAACCGCGCCAAGGACGGTCGGGTCTTCCCTGTCGAGATCACGGTCAATTTCCTGGAATTCGAAGGCAAGGAATACAATTGCGCCTACGTGCGCGACATCACCGACCGAAAGCGCGCGGAAGAGGCCCTGATCGAGTCCGAGGAAAAGTACCGCCGCGTGTTCGAAGAGTCCCGCGATGCCATCTACATCAGCTCACCCGCCGGACGGCTGCTGGACATCAATGAGGCCGGCGTCCGACTCTTCGGTTACGCGTCCAAGGAGGAAGTCCTCGACGTGGACATCGCCCGCGATCTGTTTGTCGACCCGCAAGACCGCCTCTCGTCACTCCGCGCCGTGGCCGAGCGCGGCTTCGTCCAGGACCTCGAGTTGCGCGTCAAAGACAGGCAGGGCAACGAGTTGACCGTCCTGGAGACGGCGACGGCCGTCCGAGACGATGCCGGCAAGGTG
>DATKXO010000019.1:0-19422 GCA_035528995.1 Phycisphaerae bacterium
CGCTTGGCGGGACGGTGAGTAGCAAGACGCCGGCCGGCACCGCAACCCGGACGGTGATCGGGCTGGAGTTTCAGCTGAAGGACAATCGCGACCAGTTCCATCGCCTGCAAGCGGCCCTGGCCCCATACGCCTAGGCCACCAGGAGTCTGACATCATGAGCCAAGTGCTGTACGTCAGCCCGGAACGACGCGACCAGATCATTGCCGAGGCTGCATCGCGGCAGACTCCTGTGGTGTTGACCCGCCACAACGACACCGGCTGGACGGTGAGCAAGACACGGTTCGCGGGATGTGACCAACCCCAGCGGCACCTGTTCATTGAGTCGCCGGACGACGACGATTCGGCGGCGGCCGAAATGGGCGAGCTGCTGGGCGTCGCCTTCCGCCGGGGCCACAAGAAATGCCTGTTCAACTCGGTGGTTGCGGCTCCGCGGCCGGCCGGCAACGCCGGCGCCCAAGGCGCCGCTCCGATCATGCTGCGCTGGCCGGACGGTCTGCAGGAGTTGCAGCGTCGCGTCTACCAGCGGGCGTGCCCACCGCCGGACCGGCGGGTCAAGGTGGTGTTCTCCTGCGGCTCGCCCGGTTCGGAATCGGCCCGGGAGTACGTGGGCGTGATGGAGGATCTGTCGGCGGGGGGGATCCGGGTGCGCAGCAACGCCTCGGCGGACCTGCCGCCGGGCGGCCCGGTCTGCGTCAGCTTCGCCCTGCGTTCGAGCGGTCCGCAGTTCGTGCTGGACGCGACGTTCCGCCACCGCGAGCCGGTGTCCGACGGCGCCGGGTCGTTCGGTTTCCAGTTTGTGGGTCTGGAGACGTCTCGGGAAGGTCAGGAGACGCTGGCCCGCCTGGCCCGCACGGTGACCGACTTCCAGCGAGCGGCCCTTCGGCGTCGCCCCGCGCACTTGCGTCAGCACCAGCGGGGTCGATAATCGCCGTTCGTGATTCGGCACCTTACATTCGACACATCGTGGGGTTTGTGCGCGATCGTAGCCGGCGATCAGGGCGTTCTGGCGACGTTCCTGCCGGTTCGCAGCCGGGCGCGCGTCGAGTCGATGCTCCGTAAACGGTTTCCCGATTCCAGATTGAGTGCGGCGCTGCTGCCCGGGGTGGTGCGGGCCTTCCGGTCGTATTTTGACGGCAAACCGGTCCGGTTCGAGGTGCGGCTGGACCTGGGCGGGGTCAGCGAGTTCCGGCGGCGCGTGCTGGAGGCCTGCCGCAGGATTCCTCGCGGGCAGACGGCCAGCTACGCCGACCTGGCCCGGGCGGCGGGCAGTGCCAACGCGATGCGAGCGGTGGGATCAACGATGGCCAACAACCCACTGCCGCTGATCGTACCCTGTCACCGAGTGGTCCGGTCGGACGGGACACTGGGCGGATTCTCCTCACCCGAGGGTGTTCTCCTGAAACGGCGACTGCTGGAGCTGGAAGGGGCGCGCCCGCCGCGGTGATCACGGATCAGACCGTCTACAGTTCGTTTATGCCGATTGGGTGCCCGCCGATTGGGCGGCTCTGCGACGACGCAGGCCGCGCGAACTGAAGTTCGCGGCTCGTGAGTCGGCGGGGCGCGTTGGTCACGGTGGGGTGGGACGGCTGGTGGGCACTTCTTCGGGGGAGGTCTGGTCCGGTTGCTCATCCAGATAGCCCATGGCCCCGAGGCGCTGACGCTCCTGTTCAGAGAGCGTACCGGTCGGGGCAGGGGCGAAATCGGGCTGGTGATAGGCCTTGACTGCGCTGTCGAGCGTGTCGGCCAGCCGTTGGGTGGCCTCGGTCTCGAGGTGGATGATGTTGCCGCGCTCCTGCGGGTCGATGCGCAGGTCGTAGAGTTCATGTCGGCCGTCGGAGGCCCAGATGTATTTGAAGCGGTCGTCGGTGATGGAGCGCAGGCTTCGTTGCCAGGGTGAAGGGTCCCAATTCCGATGGGCCTGGAGCACGGTGTCGATGGGGCGAGCCATCGGCGAGGGGTACTCTGCGATACGGTTCCTGGTGTCGAGCGGGGCGAGCAGGCTGACGGGCTGAGTGGAAGAGCCGGGAGGCGGATCGATGCCCGCCAGGGTCAGCAACGTGGGGAACAGATCGTGGTTCATCACCGGGCGGCGGTCGCGTCCGGGCTGGAATCGCGGTGGGTAGTGAATCACGAGCGGCACGCGCAGCAAGGGCTGGTAGAGCGAGAACTGGTGGTCGAGCATGTGTTTCTCGCCGAGGTGCTCGCCGTGGTCGGAGGTGAGGATGACCACGGTGTTGTCCAGCAGCCCCTTAGCCTGCAGGGAGGTCAACAGGTCTTTCAAGAGGTCGTCAAGTTCGGCAATGGCGGCGTCGTAGGTGGCGGCCACGACCTCGAGGTCCGCGCGGCTGTATTCTCGCAGGCCAAAGGTGTACTCCCAGATGGGCAGCCATCCGCGGTCGATCTGATACGACCGGGTCACCTGCTGGGGGGTCATCATGCGGCGGCGGTACTTTTCGGGGGGGATGTAGGGCCGATGGGCCTCCATGTAATTGAGGAAGACGAAGTAGGGGCGTTGTTGGTCGCGGGTCGCGAGCCAGGACTCGACGCCGGTCAGGGTGAGTTGGCCGCAGGCCTTGATGGTCCAGACGCTCAGTTGGCCGGCGGCCAGCTTCTGGGGCAGCTCGCTGCTGCGATCGTGTGCGGGCACCTTCTGCCGCACGATTCGCAGAGCGTCCTGTTCGTACTTGGGAGACCAGGGGTGTTCGGCGAGGTCGAAGCCCTGGGTGAAGTTGTGGGCCGGGCTGATGTAGGGGTTCGCGGAGAAGAGGTAGGTCTGGTACCCGCCGGCGTGCAATCGCTCGGCGAGCGTGTTGGCATCGGACGGCAGATAGGCCCGGGTGTTGTCGGTGGTGTGTTCGGTGGGCATGAGGCCGGTGAACATGGAGGCGTGGGAGGGGGCGGTGGTACTGGAGACGGAGAGGCAGTTGTCGAAGACCCGGGCGTCGCCGGCCCACTGTTCCAGGAAGGGGGTGGTGGGGTTGGTGTGCCCGTAGAGGCTGAGGTGATCGGCCCGGACGGTGTCCCAGACGATCCAGAGGAAGTTGGGCCTGGTGTCGGGCTCGGATTGCGGTTCATCCCGGGCACAGCCACAGAGGGCGCCGCAGATGAGGGACGCCGTGACGGCCGGTCGGACGAAGCACCGTCGAGGCGGATGTTTTGTAGCGTGACCCATCATCGAAATCGCTCTTTGCTACGTTGTGGCCGCCCGGCGGTTCAGGCGACGACGGTCCCGACCGGTGGGGCGATCAGGGTTCGGTCGGTGTCGGCGCCGTTTCAGCCGTGATTTCGTCATGGTGCGCTCCGCGCGGGGGCAGAAACAAGGCCAGCCCGTTGGCGGCGAACAGGATGATGAACGGCATCAACGGCAGACGGAAGCGGGTCAATCCGAAGGCGGCCGCATAAATCGCACAGTGAAACAAGAGCAACAGGAGCACCAGCCAGGCCCGTGCGTCCCACCACCGACGGGACCAGCCGATGACGCCCAGGATCATGACCAGGAGGTAGGTGATGCCCGCGGCCCAGGTGATGACGCCTTCGACGATCGGGCTCACCGGTCCGTAGGCGCCGAGGCGAAGGTGGCGGATGAGAAACGAGGTGGGGTTCCACATATCCCACATTTTGAGGCCGGCCCGCCCGAGGAAGCCGACGAAGTCGACGCGGATGCAATCCCAAGCCAGGTCCCGGGCGCATTGCATCATTTGCAGGTCCGTGGGATAGGCGACGTCGAAGCGTTCCCTGGCCAGGAAGCTGAGCTCCAGAGCGTTCTGCAGGCCGACGGGGTTCATGGGGATGCGCTCGAACGGCGGCGCGTACTTGGGCGCCGCCGGGTCCTGGCGGAGGCTGAAGGTGGTCGGATCGTTGCCTCGCCACAGGTTGAAGGGGCCGTTGGTGTCGATCAGAACGACGGCGTTGTAGAGCCGGTAGTTGCGGATCGTCCAGGGCAGGATGGTGACGGCCATCATCACTGCCATCGCGATCGCGCCGGCCAGGGCCGGTCGCCACTGCGCCCGATAGGTCACGACGAGCCAGACCATGAGCACGGGTGCGAAGTAGAGCACGGACGACCGGGTCAGCGCGGCCAGACCGAGGATGACTCCGGCAACCAGAAAAGACCTGAGGCCGGGGACCCGTTTGGCCCGGGTCAGCACCCACACGGACAGGAGCAGCAGGAAGATGAAGAAGGTCTCGGTCCACAGGTAGTGCGAGAAGGCGATCAGGTTCGGGTAGAGGGCACAGATCCATGCGGCGATCAGCCCGCGGCGCCGGTCGAACCAGGACCGACCGATGGCGTAAACGATCAGCACGGTGAAGGTGCTCAGAAGGACCTGGGCGGCCTTGACCGCGAGGATGCTTCGTCCGGTCACGCCCATGACGGCGGCCAGGAACACGACGTAGGCCGGGGGCTGATAGGCGCCGGGGTACTGCGGCAGCATGGCCATGTAGGGCGACTCGGGGTGGCGGACCCAGGACTGGTAGGATCCGAGGAATCCCCGGCCGTCGAGCAGGGCGTCGGCCCGGATCGCGTAGAGTTGCTCATCGAGCACCAGGTGGGCGTGGCGGGCCTCCCACATGGCGACGCCGCGAATCAGCAGGGCGACGGCCAGGAGGGCGACGATCGGCCTGCTCCGCAGCAGCTCCGCGGTCGGGGAGGTCGGTCGATCCGCCGCAGTGAGCTTCCGGGTAGCGCTGTTGGCGGTGGACTTCTGGTTCATTGCTTCAAGTCGCGGTGGCGCGGCGTCGGCTCGCGGCGGATCGACTCCTCACGCGGCCGCTTGCCGGGCGCATAAAAGCCTACTGTCGCGGTCCTTGGTTGTCATTGTCTTCCACGTATCCGAGGCGTTTGAGCTTTTCCCTGGTGTCGTCCTCCTGCAGCTCCCTTGACGGAAAGGGCCTGGCCCCGGCGCGCCACTCGTCCAAGAGCCTGCTCATCCGCTCGAACACGGCCCGATCGTATGGCTGGGCGCTGACCAGCAGGTTGACCTGCTCGGCCGGATCGCGCTGCAGATCGTAGAACTCGGACCTTCCGTCGCCGAGGCGGGCAACGTACTTGTACCGGTCGGTGCGGGCGCACTGGTACTTGGTCTGGTTGCGCCAATCGGGGTCGTTGAACTGCGGCAGGGTCCAGGGCTGGGTGGCTTCGGCGAACACGGGATCGCGGGGCGGCAGCGGGGCGTCGATCAGGCCGGCGAAGCTCTCGCCCTCCAGGCCATCGTGCCCGGGCAGGTTCAGCAGGTGCAGGATGGTGGGGGCCACGTCCACGTTGGAACACAGCCGGTCCTCGCGGCGCCCGCCGAATCGGCCACCCGGGAAGCGCAGGATGAGCGGGATGTGGATCTCCGTGTCGTACACCGACCAGCCATGATTGAAGACGTTCTCGTGTTCGTGCTGGGTCTCACCGTGATCGGAGGTCAGGACGATGAGCGAGTTGTCGTACAGCCGCCGGTTCCTGAGGGCGCGGAACAGGCGGTCGATGTGGTAGTCGCAATACGTGATCTCGGCGCAGTATTCGGCGTCCAGGGCCCGGGCGTATTTGAGGCCCTCGTCGTGCGTGGCGGGCTCGCGCAGCAGGTCCTGCACGCGGCGAATGTCTTCCATGGTGGTGCCTACGGAGAGTGAATCCCGACGGTACATGCCTCGATGCGGCGGGGGCGCGTCGTAGGGCCAATGGACGTCGAAGTAGTGGATGAAGAGGAACAGGCGCTCGTCGGGGGCGGGTTGCCGGGAGTCCAACCAGTCGATGACCGAGTCGGTGATCGCCTCGGCCCGGCGCTGGGCCTGGTCGCGCACCGTGTCTTCTTTTTCCAGGTCGAACCTGGCGTCGAAATGTTCGAAGCCCTGATCGAAGCCGAAGCTGGCATCGAGCGGGAAGGCGCCGATGAAGGCGCCCGTGACAAAGCCGGCGTCCTTGAGCATCTCGGCCAGCATGACGTTGTCGGGGTGGACGACGTAGGCCTGCTTGGGGATCCCGTGGGTGTGCGGATACGTGCCGGTCATCAGTGACGTGTGGGAGGGCAACGTGGTCGGCGCGGCGCCGACGTGCTGCGTGAACAGCATGCCCTCGGCCGCCAGGCCGTCGATGGCGGGCGATCGCACGAACTCGTGGCCGTAGCAGGCCAAGTGGTCGGCCCGCAGGGTGTCCACCGAGATTAGGATCACGTTCTGAGTATCGACGCGGTTGGCCAGCGGCGGCCCCAGCGGTACGGGCTTGGGCGTCCGATCCGCCCCGACCTCGTCCTTGCAGCCGGCCAGGACGGCCAGGATCATGATGCCGAGCACGGCCGGCCGGCTGCGGTGGCGTCGGTCAAAACGCACGTTGCTGCTCTCCTGATTACGGCTGCCTGGACCGATTATTGGACGAGGGGGCGCGGCGTCTCAGGCCGACGCCCACTCCCTCTTCTACCGTGCCGACCCCGCACCCGGTTCGTCCCCAAACGGGCCGGAATGTACTTTCGTCGCAAACAAAACGTCAAGCGAGCCCAACGTGGCCACCGCTCGTCAGCCGCACGGTCATGTGGGCCTTTTGGTGCGGCCGGTCTGATAACTCGCCGGGCGGCTGCTCGTCGCCCAGTGTCTTGCGTCATCGGCTCTTCAGCGGGCGCAGAGGAGAACCCGCTTCCAGAGATTCAAGCTGCAATGCAAAGGCGTCCCGGGCAGTCTGGGGATCGCTGCCCTCCTCGATCCGCCGCCAGACGACGAAATACTTGGGTTTGCCGCTGGTGATGGCCATGTCGATGAGCTGGAAGTCAACCACGTAGCTGTCCTGCAGGCCGGCTTCCCGCAGTTCGTCCACCTGGGCCTCGATCATCTCGACGGTCCTGGCCCCGGGCCGGCCGGCAACGACCGTCGCCCGCAGCAGTTCCGGGCGTCGGGGCAGGAAGAAGGTTTCCTCGACCATCTTGTCGTGTCCCGGCGAGGTTTGGAGCGGCCCTACCAATTGACGAACGGCCACCTCGCGCGTCACCAGTCCCGCCCGGTCGTGAATGAAGAGGTCCGAATAGTACCCGACGGCCCCGATCGCGGATGCAACCAGCGAATCACCGGGTGAGGCGTAGTCGGCCAGGGCCCTTCCTTTCTCCGTCCAGCGGCTGACGTTGTCCTTCTGCCCGCGCCATTTCTGCCACTCGCTCTCGTACACCGCGGCCCGACGGCGGAAGTGGAAGACTCGTCGAACTGACTGCGGCAGCAGGTGCAGGTCCCAGGCGGATAGCAGGGCAACGACGATCATCGGTGCAACGACCATCGCAGTCAGGGCCGGGCGGCATCGCGGTCCGCACCTTCATGTTGTTCGATGATGCTGTCCACATAGGAGAGTGGGTATCGCTTCATACGCACGATGGTCCCGCGGTAGCCCTCGGCGTTGACGTGCGGGCTGAGGAACTCCCACACGATCTCGCCGTCGGGGGTCACCTCGAAGGCCTGGCCGTTATCGGAGTTGGCGATCAGGGTGTTGCCGTTCGCCAGGCGCTGGCTGGAGCCGCGGCTCTTGGTGTAGAAGTCGGTCGGCTCGGGGGCCCGGTACTCCCAGACGATGGTTTCGGTCAGCGGATCGAGTTCGATGACCCGCGACCAGCCGCGGCCCAGGCCGTTGTCGAACAGAAGGATGTTCCCGCTGTCCAGCAGGGTGGCGTCGTGCGGCCCCGATATCTCGCCCTGCCCCCAGGCCCAGACCAGTTCCTTCTTGTCCCAGTCGATCACCGCGATGGTGTCCTGGTGCCGGCTGCAGATGAGCACGTTGCCCGAGGCGTAGATCGGATGCCTGGGCTCGAGGTCGGGACGCCGTATCCATTCCACGGAGTTGCAATGGAACAGGTCAATTATCCACTGGCGGGTCTTCGGCGCGACCGGTTGAAAGGTGAAAAGGTCGGGGCGTGCCCCGCAGACGTCCAAAAGCGAGCAGTGGTCTACGACTTGGCCATCGGCGGACAGCAGGGTCAGTTCGTTGTCGCGAATGTCCACGTTCAGGGAGATGGCCGCGCTGCGGCGGCGCCGGGTGACGAACGTCAGAATCCCGCCGTCGGGTGTCCATTCGGCGTCGTGGTGGGCCGGGATGGTCTTCTTCCACAGAACCCGCCCCTCCCATGAGAGCCGCAGGACGAAACGGCCCACGTCGTCGGCCATCGCGCGGTCATCGTCGATCCGGTCGCGACCGACCACCAACAGGTCGCCGTTGGGGAGAAGCCTGCAATTGGTCCAATGGCGCCCGGGGTGCTCCCAGAAACGGATCACCTCGCCCCGGGCGTCGATCAGGCTGGCCGAGCAGAGCTTGTGGCTGCTGTACAGGTTGTATCCAGGGCAGGATCGCTGGGCATCGAAGCGTACCACGCCCGACTCTCCCTCGTCGGCCTTCTGGCTGGAGAATCCCACGTACGGCAGGGAGCGCAGGCGGTCGATGTTGGCGGCCTGAGTGTCTTGGGTCTCTTTGGCGATTGGCGCGGAGTCGCCGTCGGGCCGCTCGGGTTTGCATCCGGCTGTGCCCGTCACTTCCAGCACGGCCATCAACCACAGCGCCGGCGCCCACGGGCGGTACCAGGCCCCAGAGTCTGCACTTCGGTTCACGACGCTCCTCCTCGGCTTGCGCGGGCGACTTGCCCGCCGTTGGTCAGGGGGCTACTCCCCCGGCCTGTTCGCGGCCCTCATGGTGCCTGATGATCCGGTCCACGTAGGAGAGCTTGTATCGCTTCATGCGCACGATGGTCCGGCGGTCGCCCCGGGCGATGACGTACGGGTTGAGGGACTGCCACACGATCTCGCCGGCGGGGCCGCGCCCGCACTCCGTTATCGGAACCCAAGGTCCACTTGATCGCCGCTTTTCAGCTATCCGGCGGGGGCTCCTCGCTCAACTCCAGGGTGCCGACCGACTTAGCCAAGACGGGCGGCAGTTCCTGTGACCTCCACTGCTGTCGCTGGTCCGTTAAGTCTCTCTCCTTGGCGCGAATCCACTCCTGCAGCAGCGGGTCCACGAATGGCAGCACGCCATCGTGAATCGCCTTGTGGCCACCGAGGACGGTCTCCAACGTGACCGGGTCGGTCGGGGCCAGGGCGTAGGCCTCGTGCAGCCGTTCGATGGCTTCGCGCCAGTCTTCGGCCGCGGCGGCGACCAGGCCGCGTCTGCGCAGATCGCGACTTCGCCGGAGCACATCCATGGCCCGGGCCAGGCGGTCGCGTTCCTCATCCGGACCGTCGGCGACGACCAAGTGCTTGAAGGGGCTGACCGAGTGGTCGTGCAGCAGGCTGAGCGTCCGGGAGTAGGCCGCGATCTTGGTCCAGACGTAGGCCGGCGCCGAGAACTCGAGTCTGGCGTTGTCGTCGGTATTGAGCGGTCCGTCGCCGACCACTTGGGCGACCGCCGTGTCATCGACAAGCAGTCGGCCCAGCAGGTGTTCGAGGCGGTACGCGCCGATGCGGGCCAAGTCGCGCTTGACCCAGGGGGTTTCGAGTCGGCGTTGCCAGTAGCTCAGCGGACGGACCTGGGGCTCGTTGGAAGCGATGAAGAGGTAGTCGTTGGGGGCCATCTCCCAGATGGTGACGAAGGGCATGACCTCATCCAGGGTCCGGATGACCATCTGGAAGTCCTCGGTGGACATGGCGTAGGCTTCCAGCCAGATTCCCAGGACGCCGCCGGGATTCAATCGGCTCTTGCAGAGCTCGAAGAACTCGCGGGTGAAGAGGTTGCCCACTCCGGCGAGCCAGGGGTTGGACGGCATGGAGGAGATGACGTCGTAGCGTTTTTCGGTGAGCAGCAGGTGGTTTCGGCCGTCGGCCCGGATGGTGTTGACCCGGGAGTTGTGCTGGGCGTCGTAGGTCCAGTCGGAGAACAGCTCGGCGGCCTCGAGCACGGCGTCGGATATCTCGACGGAGTCGATCGACTCGACCCGTGGGTGACAGGCGATGGCACCGAGGGTCAAGCCGGCCCCCAGGCCCAGGGTCATGACCTGGCGGGGGTTCCGGCACATCATCACCGGCAGGTGGCCGGCCAGCAGCATGTTGGGTGCGTCGCCGATGCTGTTGCTGGCGTCCGGCTTGCTGTTGACGCGTATGGTCAGGAAGTCGTCCTGGCGGGTGACGGACACGTTGGCGTCGATGCCCTCCCGGTAGAATTCGACCTGCATGTCGGAGGTGACGGCGGCGTCGGATCGGAAATTGGCCCGGACGAAGTCGGGCGTGTGCCAGGGTCGGGTGAGGAGGGGGTAGGACACGGCGGTGGCCACGATGCCCGCGACCCACAGACCGAGGACCGCCGTCCGCCGCCGCCAGGACGCGGAGATCAGAATCAGACCCAGTACCAGGTTGAGCACCACCGCGACGACGATCGAACGCTGTACGCCCAAGTGAGCGGCGGGGATCATAAGGAAGCCGGCAAAGAAGGAACCGATCACGGTGCCGACGGTGTTGGCGGTGTAGGCCCGTCCGATGGCCCGTCCGGCGTCGGCGACGCCGCGGGCGAACGATCGGGTGATGAGCGGCATGATGGCGCCCATCAGGAGGGTGGGGACCAGCACGAGGACCATCACCAGGACAAACTCGGTCAGCCGCAGGATGTCGAACTGGCCGTGCAGCCGCAGCATGATCCAGCGGACGACGTGTGGCATGAGGGCCATGGCCGGCACCACGACCGCCCCGCCGAGGGCGATGCCGATCTCGCAGAGTCCGAATCCCAACACGGGGTTGCGAATGCGATCCACCCACTTGCCCATGAGCATGCTGCCGATGGCCAGCCCGAGGATGAAGGCGCCCAGGATGCAGGTGAAGGCGTAGGTGTGGGCGCCGAAGAGGGTGATGAGCACTCGCGTCCAGCAGATCTGGTAGACCATGGCCGCGAAGCCGGAGATGCCATAGGCGATCAGCAGCAGCCAGGCATAAGAAAGTCCCACGGCGTCTCCGGGCTGGGCCAGTGCGTCCGGCGCAGCGGGCGGCAGTTGTCGATGAGCGTCTGTTTCCCGGGTGCTGGTAGCGGGCTCCTGTGATTCCCGAAGGAGGAGAATGGCGACCAGGCCCACGGTGACGTTGATGGCCGCCGCCACCAGGGTGGTGAAGAAGAAGCCGATGGCCGGCAGGAGGATGAGTCCGGCGCCGAGCGTCCCACAGACGGCGCCGAAGGCGTTGATGCCGTACAGCAGGGCCACGGGACGGCCGACCGAGCCTTCCCGGTTGGCGAGGTACTGGATGACCAGTGGCAGGGTGGCCCCCATGAGGGTGGTTGGGATGAGCAGATAGAGCGTGCTGACCACGAATCGGACGGCGGTCAGCATGGCGAAGTTGGATTCACCGAACTGGTACAGCCAGTGATACAGAGGCATGGCCCCGCCCAGCAGGAGGGGCAGTAGCAGGGCGTAGAGCCCGATGCATATTTCGAGAACGCCGTAGACCACGGCCGGGCGACGGATGCGGTGGGACACCCGCCCGCCGATGTAGGCACCGAGGGCCAAACCGCTCATGAAAGCGACCAGCACGGTTGCGATGGCGAAGGTGGTGGCCCCCATGACGAAGACGAGATGTCGCGACCAGACGACCTCGTAGATCAGGCCGCAGGCTCCGGAGCCGAAGAACAAGGGCAGCAGGATCGACTCCACGTCCGGGGAACGTGCGGGGGCAGTGGTCTGTGGCGTGGTGGTTGCGACCGTATCCATGGGGTGTCATTTCTCCCGGGGGGAACGGTCCGCCCGGGAGAGGAAAGCCGCCCCGGCGTGCAAGAGCCGGGCGACCGGGCCTGGCGGACACAGCGGCCACTCCGCGGCCCGCCGGTTGATAGAATAGGGAACCTTAGCAGACGGCCGGTAGGGCTGCAACGCGAGCGGCGCTGGCGCGTGGACATTGGGCGCGTTGAGCAGACCGGCCCGGGTGGGCCGTTGGACTGCCGGCGCGGAGGGCTAGTTCACCACCAGCGTGGTGAGGATGACGTGGAGCAGCAACGCGGCAGCCACGGCAATCAGCAGTTTGAGCGTTATCGGCCAACCGCGGGCCGGCGCACGACCGGCGAGCAGTCGCAGCCTGGGCGCTCCCATGGCGTGCGGATCGGCCGGCCGAACGGCCGCTTGGGCGCGCACGGCCTCCTGGATCAGTTCGCCCGCTTCGGTGGCCGACAACTGCAAAGACGCGGCGTAGCGGACCAGCTTCCGGCGGCGGCGCACGGAGAGTTCGCCGTCAGCCAGTTCGTGGCGGACCATCTCCCGAAAGATGTCGTGGATCTGGTAGCGGGCCAAGGGACGCCGGCGAGGCGGTCCATCGATGAGTTGGTTGAGCGGGTCCGGCCCCCAATCGGGATTGATCAAATGCATCGCTTCACCTCCGGTACATCAAGGGTATGCCGGCGGTGAGGCGATTTCAGTGAAGGTCGGCGTGTCCGGCGCGGTTATCGCGGTCCCGGGTTCATCCGGCGCCGGGGGCGGGTTTCTTATCAGACAGGCGGGCGTGTTTTTCTGCGGGGGGCACCGGCCGATAGCTACAGCAAGCCCAGGATTTCCTCGAGCAGGGTGAGAGCGTCCTGGCCGCCGAGAGGAAAGACGTCTGGGTCCAGATCGGCGGTGGTGAAGTCCTGGTCGGTCAGGAAGGCATCTGGCGGTGCGGAGGTGTCCATGATCGCCAGCGGATCGTGCACGTGCTCGAGACCCAGGAGGTGACCGATCTCGTGCGAGGCGATGTTGCCGATGGCCAAGCCGAGCTCCTCGGGACTGATCGGCTCGCGGAACTGGTCCGGGGTGAAGGACTCGGTGTAGACGATGGCGTTGTCGGCGGGGTCATGGTTGTAGGCGTCCACCTGGTCGGCGATGCCGTAGGCCACGCGGCTGAAACCGCCGAAGTAGATGGTCGAGTGCGGGTCGCCCGGGGGGGCGTCGACGTCGGAGTGCAGCAGGGTGAGGTCCAGACCTTCGAAGTTCTCCTGGATGGTGTCGATGATGTTCGACTTGACCACACCGGTGTGCCCTTCATAGGCGGGATCGACGTCGGCCGCGTCGAAGGCGTTCAACTCGACGGGGGCCTGTAGATAGGGGTCCCAGGCCTGGCCGCCGTCGAAGTTCAGGAAGACGACCTGCCCGTCGGCGGCGGGCAGCTCGCCGGCTCGCTCGACCCGGACATTCAAACGGTACTCACTCGGGCCGACGAAAACCGTCGCGTAGGTGACGGCCAGGAAGTAGCTGGCCGATTCGTGGCGGATGACCTCGTCCACGCCGGAATCGACGTCGGCCACGAAGCCGAACAGGTCGTCGCTGCGGATGAAGAGGTTGCCTTCCTCGTCGAACACGGCCATGAGGACGTCGGGGAAGCGGCTGGTGGCGGTCACCTCCACGATCAGCCGGTCGCCGGCGGAGAACGGGCCGAGGTCGAAGACGTCGATGTCGTCGGAGCTGCCGACCGAGCCGGTCAGCTCCAGGGTGTCCGCCTGGCCGAGCTGGGCGGACGTAGCGCCCTCGAATGTGTCGTTGGGTTCGGCTTCGGCGACCTCGCGGCCGTTGGAGTCCGGCGGTTCCTCTCCGTTGCCGTCATCCGTGTCGCCGTCGGGCTGCTCGTCGTCATCGGTTGCGGCTGGGATGGTGGGCTCGGCGTCTTCTCCGTCGTCCAACCCGTCGCCGTCGCTGTCGCGAGCCAGCGGAGACGTGCCCATCCCGACCTCGGCGCCGTCGGAGAGGCCGTCGCCGTCGGTGTCGGCCAGTTCGGGATCGGTTCCGAGCGATCGTTCGGCGGTGTCGGTCAAGCCGTCACCGTCGGTGTCTGGATTGACGGGCTGTCCTCCGCCACCGCCGGACTTGGTGGCCTGGCAACCGGCCACGAGAAGGGCGAGCAAGCACAACGACATCGCGATTCTCAGAACGCACGTGTTTTGTCTGTGTTCGTGCCGCATGAGATGCCATCCCTTTTCTGGTGTGTGCCGAATCTGCTGCGAGCTCGTTCCGGACCAACCGTCAGCGCATTCGTGCGCTTCAGGATCCGCGCCGTGCCGGACGCACAGGCGCCAATCAGTATGCAGATTACCACGTGTCTCGCCAGTGCTTTCCGGCACATGTATCCGGAGCCAGCCGTGCCCGGCTGGTCAGATGCCGACACAATTCCACAAGAGCTGGTTTACCTGCCCGACTACGAACCAACAGGGTTCCAGCAGCACGTCGAAGGCGTCGGTGAAGAACAGGGCGATGAAGATGAGGAATCCGTAGGGGCGAATGCGGAGGTAGAATCGACCCAGCGTCTGGGGGAAGAGGTGCTCCAGCACCCAGGAGCCATCCAGTGGGGGGATGGGAATGAGGTTGAAGGCGGCCAGCACGACGTTGATCAGAGTGTTCAGTTTCAGAAGGGATGCCAGTATGGCCAGCAGGGCGGTTGCTGACAGGCCGCCCGCCTCCAGGCTGGGAGACAGGCTGGCAAAATGGCGCAAGGCGACGTCCGGCGCGACGTGCCGCACAACGCAGCCCAGGGCCAGGAGCAGCGAAAACGACAACGCCGCCAGCATCAGGTTAGAGCCCGGCCCCGCAATCGAGATCAGGATATGCGCCCGGCGGAACCGCCGGACGCCATGCAGTTGCACCGGTACAGGGCGAGCGTATCCGAATACGCCCAGGCCCGAGAGGGCGAGCATGAAGGGCAGGATCAAGGTTCCAAAGGGGTCGATGTGCGCTTTGGGATTGAGCGTGACCCGCCCCAACGACCGGGCGTATCCGTCACCGCACCACCACGCGGAGATCGCATGGGCCGCCTCATGCACCGAAAGGGACAGGAGGATTACCACCAAGACCAGCGCCACCCGCGGCACCTGTCCCAGCGCCTGGGCTGTTTCCATCGAAGTCAGCCGGTCGACGGGGAAGGGCTGATACCACGTCCAGGTGCTCAAGGCCCAGACGGCCAGGCCCCACAGTACCAGCCACTTGGCAATGGCCAGCATGGTTCGGATGTGCAGCGTGACGGGTGCGAGGCGTGTGCGTGCCCGCTGCCGAACGATCAGGACGGTGGCCGCCGCGGCGAAGCCGACACCCACAAACGGCAGAAACGCAAGCGCTGCGCAGATCAAGGCCCAGACGCTCGTGGCGGTCATCTGCGGCCAATCGGGGCGGATGGGCGGTGTGGCGCGGCGGTCGGCTTCGGCTCGCTGGTCGGGGGTTGCCACCTGCTGTCTCAACCGGGCGAGCAGGGCGGCGGCGGCCGACTTGGGCACGAGGAAACCGGCCTCCTGATCGGAGCCGGAAAAACGTACCACCACCTGCTCACCAACCGGCGATACGTAGAGGTCCGAGGTGAACCGCTCGCGCGGAATCTCGATCCGATCGTCCTGGCAGTCCAGGGAAATGCCGGCCGGGTCCGCGACGATGGTCCACCGCCGGCCGTGGCCGTCGATCCACTCGAATGGGTCGTCGTCGGGCAATCCGTCGTGTGGCTGGTCGGAGAATGTATCGCGGATGGGCAACGCTCAGACGCACCTTTCCAGCGGGTTACGGGCTGGGGTCATGGTAGTGGACTACGGCCGGCAGGTCGAATCGGCGCCGGTCCGTGAGGTGGGTGCTAGAATGCCGCAGTCGCGAAGCGGGCCGTGAGGGCCATCGAGGAGACCGTCATGAACGTGGCCGTGACCGGAGCCAGCGGTTTTCTGGGGCGTTACATCGTGAACCGTCTGACGGCGGGCGGCCACCGCTGCCGATGCTGGTATCGCCCGAATAGCGACCGCGGCGGGTTCGACGAAGAGGGGTTGATCGAGTGGCTGCCCGGTGAATTGAACGATTCGGCCAGCGCTCAGTCGTTAGTGGAGGGTGTGGATGCGGTGGTCCACTGTGGCCTGCACCGAGTGGGTGCCGGTTTCCGGGGGGCAGAGGGCGACCTGGTCGAATTCGTCGAGAAGAACGTGGTGGGCACGATCCGGCTGATCGAGGCCGCTCGGCGGGTTGGGGTCGGGCGGTTCGTCTTCATCGCGACGTGCGCGGTTCACGAGGTGATCCTGGAGGACCGCCCGCTGGACGAAGCGCATCCGCTGTGGGCCACGAGCCACTACGGCGCGCACAAGGCGGCCGTCGAGAAGTTCGTGCACAGCTACGGGCTGGGGGAGGGGTATGACATCTGCTCGCTGCGCCCGACGGGTATCTACGGGTTGGCCCGGCCAATCGAGCGCAGTCGATGGCACGACGTGGTTCAAGCGGTGGCTCGAGGTGAGGACATCGACACGGCCCGGGGCGGCAAGGAGGTTCACGCGGGCGACGTTGCCGGGGCCGTCGAAATCCTGCTGACGGCCGACGGCATCGCCGGGCAGGCCTACAACTGTTACGACATGTACGTGGGCGAGCAGACGGTGGCGGAGATCGCCAAACAGATCACCGGCAGCGGGTCGAGCATCGTGGCGTACAACAAGTCACCCAAGCACCAGATCGAGACCGGCAAGCTCCGCGCATTGGGCATGCGTTTCGGCGGTCGGGCGCTGCTGGAAGAAACGATAGGGCAGATGGTGTCTGTGTGAACGGGTTGAGCGTGCCACCTGCATTCGGCAGTGTTCGTTTCATCCCATTTGGCGTTTGTTCATAGCGATTGGGTCCCCCGCGAGTCGGGGCGTGAGAGATGGTACAGGCCGCGCGAGCTGAAGCTCGCGGCTCGGGAACCGGCAGAGTCATCCTGGAACCGCTACGACAGCCGGGGCTATGATTCAGGTTCTGCGGGTTCGGCGGAATCGGGTTCGGGTTCGGCGGAATCGGGTTCGGGTTCGGCGGTGGACGTCTTCCGGGTGGGCAGGGCGAGGGCGTCGACCTTGGGCAGGTCTTCGAGGGTGGCCAGGCCGAAGGTCTCCAGGAATTTTTTGGTCGTCCCGTAGAGCATGGGTCGGCCGATGACCTCGGCGCGTCCGACGATCTTGACCAGGCCCATCTCGCGGAGGCGCAGGAGGACGTCGCCGACGGCCACGCCGCGGATGGACTCGATGTCGGCCCGGAGGACCGGCTGGCGGTAGGCGACGACGGCCAGGGTTTCGAGGGCGGCGGAGCTGAGCTTGGTCTCGCGGCGGATGGTCAACAGCTTGCTGACCCAGTTGTTGTAGAGCGGCAGGGTCAACATCTGGAGGCCGCCTCCGACCTCCTCGATGCGGAAGGCCGCACCGGTCCGCTCGTAGCCGTCGTTGAGGGTGTCGATGTGCTTCTTGACCGAGCGGGCGTCGCCGACGCCGAGGATGCGGGCGATCTTGGCGGGCGGCAGCGGAGCGTCGGTGGCGAAGAGGATGGCCTCGGTGACGGATTCGGTGGTGACCTCGGCCGCGTCGTCGCCCATGGGCGATTCGGTGGTGGCGGTCGTGGCCGCACGGTCGTCGGTCGGGGTGGGTTCCGCGTTTGTTTCCGGTGCCTGTTGGGCGTCGGGGTCGGGCGTGTCGGCGGATTCCACGATGGCGGGTTCGTCCTGGATGGTCCCATCGGTTGCGTCTTTGCGGTGTTGGTCCATAGACCGCGGATGATAGCCGCAACGGGCGACGTGTTCCACGGGTTGCGCTTCGCCCATAGCTGCATTCCTCCGCCCACTCCGGGGCGGAGTCCTTAAACGGACACGGTTTCCACGGGTTGCGCTTCGCCCGCCTGTCGGCGGGCTCGCTTCACCCGTGGCCACATTCGTCCGCCCCTTCCGGGGCGAAAGTGGCTGCGGCGTTGGGCGTGGCTCGGTTCGCTGGAGCTTGTCGGGTCTGAAGACCCGACCTACGTGTTTCGTGCCCGGAGCCGCCGCGGGTGCCACGGACTGGAGGGCGCAAGAAGGGGTCGCCGCGCCGGTGGGCTGGTCACGGCGACCGTATGAGATCGCACGGTCCGTCGCCACATGGAGGAGATCCGCCCGGGCGTGGCGACCGTGCGTGGATGGTCTGAGCGGGCGATCCAGGCCGGTTGAGCACTGGTCCTCCTCCCCGCGCCAGCCTGGCCTGGACCGACCCGCACCTCCCTTCCCGAACCGGCACATGCCATCGGGACCGCGGCCCGGCCTGGGTCGAGGGCCGGACCGCGACCCGTTGCCGTCGCGGCCCTAGAAGCCGCGCCCCCTTCCCCTCACCTGCTCCCGCCGCACATCAACTAAGACCGAAGAGAGAATGGCTCCTTTACAACCCTGTTGCGCCCGGAGGGTCCCCGTGGACCATCCGTTGACAACACCGATGGGCCTGGGCCCATTGACCGGAAAGCACCAACGCGGCCAGCAGGTGCGGTCCTGCTTTCTGACTCGATGGATTGGAGGCTGGGGCGTCCTTCGACTTGTCGGTCTCTTCCCGCCGGCGCCCGGCATGCGGCGCCGCACGACCGATGGGGTCGGGCTGCGCGCCCGGGGGCGTAACCAGCTCCTCGAGCATGGCGAAGACCTGGAGCGCCCGCGTGCCTTTGCCGGCGAGCATCAAGAGCACGCCGAGGTTACCGACCTCGGCCGGTGAGCAGTGATCGCTGTCGATTCCGCAACGGTAGGCCTCGAGCGTGCGGGTCCAGGTCTTTTGGTCTCCGAAGCACCCGGCGTTGCACGCGGCGGACAACGAGATGTGCGGCAACATCTCCACGTTGGTTCATCCCAGGTGGCACAGCCAGTCCACACACTCACAGGCTCCGCGCAGACAGATGGCACAGTCGGCCGCCTGCTGGTGTGGGAAACGGCCGCTGGGGAGACAGTTGCGATCTTCCGATGGGGGCGAGCGATCACCCCTCCCACGTGGCGCGGTCGGTGCTCGATCGTCTCGCGGTATGGCCCTGTTTTTTGGTTCGCCCTCTCAGAAGCTCGACAGGGGCGACCCGTTCCCTCGTCGCCAGTGATTGTAGGTTGACATGCTCTTACAAGGCAAGCGAAGCGTGCAAAAGCCGGGCAAAAAAACCAGTGCGCGGCAACGACCGCCAAGGGAAGGACTGCATTCTCCATTTTGCCGCGTTGCTGCGCGAGGGGAGTGACTATGGGAGAACAGATGCAGTGTGGAAGGTGAGCGGGGGCAGTTATGAAAGCGCTTGCGTCAATGCCCGGGGTTCCGCGTGCGGGACAGATGCATCATTCCCGCACGGGGGAGGGGGTTTCACGCTGGGCACCGGGCGGTGTCAAGACGACGGCACTCCTTGCAGCAAGGCGGAGGAGGCGCTGGGGCAGCACCGGTCGGGCGGCGACATGCCGGTGGACCAGGAACCATGGTGAGGACCGTCAGCGGCCGATGACGGTGGATTGGGGGGCGTCGATCTTGCCGGTCTGCCGGTTCCAGTAGAAGACAGGCCCCTTGATGACTCGTCCGCCGCGGCGCTGGTCGTGGATTTCGGCGTCGGCGTTCTCGGTGCCGCGGACCACGAGCTCGCTACGGAGGGCGTCGTAGGCAATCCGGGCGGCCAGAACGGTGATGCCCGAGTCCTGGAAGTAGACCTTCTGTTTGGCCTCGAACTGGGTCAGCTCGTAGCCGCTCATGCGCCCGACGCCGCGACGGGCTCGCGTGCCCGGCGCCTCCTTGCCCCGGAACTGGACCAAGAGGTCGCC
>DATKXO010000020.1:0-18193 GCA_035528995.1 Phycisphaerae bacterium
GCCGCGATCGCTGCCGCGTTCGGCGGTGGCGGACATGCCCGCGCCGCCGGGGCCCGGATCGCCGGGACACTCGACGAAGTCAAGGCCCGGATCATCTCCCGTATCGTCCTCTAGCGGGCACCCCGGTCTTGACGTATCCAACGACCGCGGCGAAAGTCCCCCACCGGGCGAGAGCACAACCCACTGACACAGGAGACGGCTGACATGGTCGCTTGCTTACGCACTACCCTCGCAATCCTGCTGCTGAGCGTCGGACTGCTGTTGAGCCCGCAGGCAGCCCAAACCGCCACGGCGGAGATGGCTTCTCGTGTGCCGGCCGACACCGCGCTCTACATCGAGTGGGCCGGGCACGAGGCCATCCGTGCAGGCGGCGGGAGGGATTCGGTCTTCGGCAAGCTCATGGCCAACCCTGAGTTCCAGCGCATGATGAACGCCGTCGGCCAGGCAGCCGGGGCCGCCGTGCGGCAAACGCTGGGCAACGACGAAACCCAGGCCCAGATGTCCGAGAGCATCATCGAGCTGGTCAAGGTGCTCTGGTCGAAACCCATGGCGGTGGCCGTGCTCGGCGCCGAACCGTCCATGATCGGGCCGGTCCCCCAGGTTGTCATCGCGGTGAACGCAGGCGACGCGTCCGCCGCCCTGCTGGAACGCGTCCAGGGCCTGCTGGCCGCCCTGCCGCCCTTTGCCGTTTCCCGGGACGAGGTGGTCCAGACGACGACATTCAAGCGGTACGACCCGCTCGTCGCCGTGCGGCTGGGTGTCGCGGACGGGGTCCTGTGGATCATGGTCGGTGAAGGAACGGCCGCAAGAATCCTGGATGTGCAATCAGGAGCCGCACCCGCCCTGACGAACTCGGAGCGCTATCAAAACGCGATAAAGAAGATCGGCACCGAAGGTCGCACACCGGTCGGCCTGTTCCATCTCGACGTCGTCCACACGCTGGCGGCGGCCCGGCAGATCATGACCGCCATGACCGGCGAGGAGGCTTTCCCGCCGCTGGTCGAAACGCTGGTGGCGGAAGCCGGAGTCAACGACCTCCAGTCCATCACCGCGACCGAGCAGATCGCCGGGCGCGGCCACCGTCACTCGATCTACATCGCGTCACCCGGCCCCAAGAAGGGCCTGCTGAAACTGTACGATGCCGGCCCCGTCACCGACGACGATCTCCTGGTCATCCCCAGCGACGCCACCTTCGCCAAGGCCGCCAACCTGCGGCTCTCCGACGTGTACGACGAGGCCATGCGCATCGTCAACGCCGTCGGTGAGGCGGAACCCCAGGTGCCCCAGACGGTCGCCGACGCCCTGGCCGAGGTCGAGCGGCAGACCGGCATGAAGCTGAAGGAGGATATCCTCGATCTGTTCGACGACGGTTGGGTGGTCTTCGACGCCCCGAGCAACGGCGGCCTCATCGTCACCGGCGTCACCATGGTCGTCGAGACGAAGGACCCCGAGAAGGTCGATGCGCTCATCCGCAAGGGCCTGCAGGCGTTTGGCGACATGATCGGTTCGGAAGAAGCCTTCATGGTCAAGACCTACAAACACGGCGAGCAGGCCATCAACTTCATCAACATCACGGCCGGCCCCTCGCCGGTCGCGCCGGCCTGGGCGTTCCACAAGAACCGCCTGATCCTGGCCCTTTACCCGCAGATCGTGGGTCAGGTGATCGACCGTCTGGCATCGCCCGCCGCGGCCAGCCGCTCGATCCTCGAGAACCCGGACTTTGTTCGGGCCCGCAAGCTGCTCCCCAAGGACTGCAGCGCGATCGTTTACATCGACACCGCGGCAGGCGTCAGCCAACTCTACTCGGTCGCTCTGCCGGCCGTCTCGATGGGCTGCTCGATGGCTCAGCAGGCCGGCATCCCACTGGACGTCTCGGCTTGGCCGCAGCGCGAGGTGTTCATGCGAGATCTGTTCGGCGATGTCTGGGGCACACGCAGCGACGCGGACGGCGTGCTTATCGTCGGTCACGGCCCGTGGCCGATACCGGTACTGCCTGCGGCCGCGTTCGGGCCGGCGCTGTTGGGAGCGGCCGCTACGTTCGCGACCGCCCAGGCGGCGCCGGCACACCACGCGTTCGAGACCGCCACCGAGCGGCCGCCGGAATCCCCCGCCGCGTCGGAGCCCGCCAGTCAGGTCACCGGCAAGCTGCAACGGATCAGCGTGGCCATGCAGCTTTATGCCCTGGAGAATCAGGAACGGTTCCCGCCCGATCTGGAAACCCTGCTGGCCGGCGGTAATGTAACGCCGGAAGATCTGAAACCGCCGGAAGGCCTGCCACCGTTTGTCTACCTGAACGGCCAGACCCTCAAGATGGACGAGAGCAACGTCCTGGTCTACTGCTACGTTGACACTCTGGACCGCCTGCGCGCCCTGGGATACCTCGAGGGTGACACTCCCGATCCTGAATGGAAGGCAGCCTGGGTGCTGACTTTGGACGGTTCTGTTCAACGCATGAGTGAAGAGGAATTCCACACCGCCCTTCAAGCCACCAAACAGGCTCTCGGGCGCTAGGATTGCCCCTACCAGTAGAACGGCGAAACCGGACCGTTAAGAGTGGAGGATGAGCACGGCCCTGACCGGTGACGAATCGCCATCCGTGAGAACGAGCGTCGATACGGCCGCCGGCATGAAGCGCCTGCTGGTCCTGTTCGCGCTCTCGGGCACAGCCGGCCTGATCTATGAGGTCGCCTGGTTTCAGCTCCTGCGGCTGACCATTGGGGCCAGCTCCCAGAGCCTGGGTGCTCTCCTGGCGTGCTTCATGGGCGGGCTGTTCGTCGGCAGTCTGCTCTATGCGTATGCCGCACCCCGTCGCTGGCACCCGCTGAAAACCTACGCCATGATCGAGCTGGCCATCGGCGTCATCGGCCTGGCCATGCCCTACCTGATCGGTCTGGTTCGGACCTCCTATCTGGCCCACGCGGAATCCGCCCGGACGGCCATGTTGCTCAGGTGCCTCATCTGTGCACTCTTTCTTGCGCCGCCCACCATCCTGATGGGGGCGACTCTGCCGGCGCTGTCGCGCTGGATCAAGAGCAACAACCGACAGGCCGCCGCCATCGGCCGCCTCTACGCCGCCAACATCATCGGTGCGGTTGCCGGTGCGCTCGGAGCGGCATTCCTGCTTCTGCCGGCTCTCCAGATCATCGGCGCGAACCGTACCGCAGCGGCGCTGAACCTCCTGGTGGCTCTGATCGCCTGGACCATTCGGGGGGATTACACGCCACCGCCCCGGCAGGCGCCGGATACCGGGCGGGCCATCTCGAGCGGCACGACGGTCATTCTCCTGGCCTACGCCTTGAACGGCGTCGCCTCATTATCGTTCGAGGTGGTCTGGGCTCGGCTGTTGTCCATGGCCTTCGGGGCCACGGTGTACGCCTTCGCAATCGTGTTGGGTGCTTTTCTGCTGGGCCTCGGGCTGGGCGGGGCGGCCGGCAGCACCTGGGGACCGCGCCTCAAGAACCCGCGCCGGGCATTCGCCGCGGTGCAGTTGTGCGTCCTCGCCGCAGTGAGCGGCACCGCCTTACTCGTCCCCGCGATGGCCAAGACCATGACGTCGATTGACACCGGCCCATCCGCCGGCCCCTTGATCTGGAGCCTGACCAACCTGGTGCGCGCCCTGGCCGTCGTCTTGCCGGGAGCATTCCTCTGGGGCGCCTCCTTCCCGATCGCCCTTTTGTGCCTGGGGCGCAATCTGGGTGACGCGGCCAAGCCCGTGGCCCATCTGTATGCGTTCAATACCGTCGGAGCCGTCCTCGGATCGCTGGCCGTCAGCTTCGTTCTGATACCCAGCTTCGGCAGCGCGACGGCCACCGCCCACCTGATCGTCGTGCCGCTCGTCGCGGCCGTGGTGTTGCTCTTGCCGCGCCGAGTGCCCGCCTGGTTCTCATTCGCTCTGGCCGGGGCCGCCATTGTCTTCGCCTACGGCACGCCGCTAGCGTCGCACTGCAACCAGTGGATCGGCACGCTCATCGCCAGAATCAACGAGATGCCCGACCTGGGATACATCCTGGCTATCCCACTGCTCATCGGCGTCATCCTGTTCATCGCGACGCGCGTCCGTTACTGGTGGGCCTACATCGCGGCCGGCGGCGGCATCGCCCTCGCCCTGACGGCCAGTGTGCCGCCGCAGTTGTACATGCTCGGTCGTCACTTCGCTTACCAGACCGCCCGCCGCGATTATTCCGAGGTCATCCTGTTCGAGGAAGGTGCCATGGAGCCCGTCGTCGTCTTCTACAACATCGACGGATCCATGCAGGTGGCCATCAACAGCAAGGTCTGCGCCACCGCCCAGCCGCCGGACATGCAGACCCAGCGGCTGCTCGGACATCTGCCGGTGCTCTTCAGCAGCGACCCGGGCCATTCCGTCGTGGTCGGGCTCGGAGCGGGCGTTACCTCGGGTGCCGTCGCGATCCACGAAAACGTCGAGCGCATCGACATCATCGAGCTGGAGCCGAAGGTGGAGTTGGCCGCCAGGGAGTTCGCCGAGTTCAATCACGCCGTGATGGACAACCCCAAAGTGCGTCTGACCATCGACGACGGGCGGCATTTCATCTCCGCCTCCTCGAAGAAGTTCGGCGTGATTACTTCCGACCCCGTCGATCCCTGGATGGCCGGAGCGGCCGCGATCTACACCGTGGAGTACTTCAAGGCCTGCCGGCAGCACCTGATCGACGGCGGCGTGTTCACGCAATGGATGGGCTTGTACGAGATCGACGTCGACGGCATGCGATCCCTTCTGGCTGCGTTCGCCGAGGCCTTCCCCGAGGGCGGGTTCTGGATCACTCCGCGCGACATCCTGATGATCGGCTCCACGCGCAAGATCACCATCGACGTGGATGCCCTGCGCCGGCGCCTCGAAACCGAACCGGCGATTGCGGAATCACTCGCCTGCGTCGGGATTCACAGCGTCGAAGAACTCCTGGGCTGTTACTTGTGCTCCTGCCAATCACTGGATGGCTTCCTCGCTGGCGCGCCGGTTAATCGCGACAGCAACCTCTATATTCAGTTCTCCGGAGGTTTCAGTTTCTACGACTGGGACCAGCCCCCGCTGAGTCCGGTGATGGCCGCCCATCGGGCCTATGACCCGCAGATGTTCCTTCTCCCCGAGGGGCAGGAGCAGAGCTTCCGCGAGGCCCTCCAGCAGCAGTGGCGCCTCTACGACGAGGTGGTCGTGGCGCGCGAGAACGAACTCTATCGCCAACAGCAGGAGCGCCGGTCGCCGTAAGCACCGACGCCCATGAACCGGCCGAGGTAACCCCCTCTTCGATGCGTCATCCCGGCGTCGAAACGGTCGCCGTATCCCGGACGCCGCCCACGAGCCGCAGGCCGAGCTGACGACTGTATCCGGCTCAGAACAGGGGCTTTCCCCGCATGTTCTCCGGAACGGGCAGGCCCAACTGCTTCAGAATCGTCGGCGCAACGTCGTACAGCGTGGGTCCGTCCACGCGGCCGTGGCCTTGAAGTGACGGATTCGAGACGATGTAGATGCCATCCTGGGCGTGGTTGGCATCGTCGGTTCCGGCCTGGTGATCGAACGAGTACACGCTGTCGTGCCCCAGCGTGCCGACGCCGCGCCAACGCAGGCCGCCGAACAGGACGATCAGGTCCGGCGGCACGCGTTCGATCCGCTCGTACAGATCCTCCGGCCGATACGCCTTCGTGCCCATCGGCCGACCCTCGTGATCGACCAGGGCCTCCAGCTTCTCTTTGATCTCCGTGCGTACCTTCTCGTAGTCACCAGCGGGAACCACTCCCTGCGGCTCGCGTCCCTGCACGTTCAGGAAACAGCCCGAGTAGTAGCCGCCCTCGCCCCACGCTACGGTCCGCGTCCAGTCCACCAGTTCCGGGCGAAAGCGCTCCCCGGGACCCGGCGGCTCCTTCAACACCAGGTATCCCTCGTTCATCAGCCAGGTGTTGAAGCAGAACCCACCCACCATGCACTGGGCTCCGTGGTCGCTCGCAATCCACACCGCGGTCCGCTCCAGATCGAGCAGCTCGAGCGTCTCCCCCACCAGCCCGTCCAGGTGGACCAGATAATCGTGAATGGCGTTCTCGAACGGATTGCCCGGCTCGTAGCGACGGTGGGCGGGGTCCATGAACGCCCAGAACCCATGATGCATCCGGTCCAGGCCGATCTCGACCATCCACAGCAGGTCCCACGGCTTGTTGCGGACCAGGTACTTGACTACCTCGAACCGCGCCTTGGTCATCTCGTAAATCTGATCGAGCAGTTGCCGCTTGTCTTCCGTGCGAAAGGCGTCGACATCCACCGCGTACCGGCCCGCGACGCTCTTGATCTCGTGCTTGAGCGACCGCGGCCAGGTGTAGTCGCTGTGCTCCACGTCCGGCGTCAGGAAGCTGGTGACCATGTGGCCTGCGATCGGCCGAACGATGGGATAGGTCCCGGGAACGCCGACGACGATCGACTGCTTCCCGTGTTCGCCGAGAATGTCCCAGACGCGCGGCTCGCCCACCGCCACCGACGTGGCGATGTACTTGTTCTCGTAGGAATGGTCCTTGCGGTTCTGGAACCCGTAGATGCCCAGCGCCCCGGGGTCCTGGCCGGTGGCCATGCACGACCAGGCCGGCACCGTCACCGGAGGGATCGAGCTGGTGAGTGTCCCATAGGTCCCCCCGCTCATCAGCCGCTTGAGGTTCGGCAGATCCTCCGCCCAACGCTCGAAGGTCAGCAACGGATCGGCACAGTCCAATCCGAAGAGAGCTACCTTCTCGATCGCGCCCATGATGTGCCCTCTGATCGACCGATCCAGGGCCAAGCGACAAGCGAACGGCGGCCGGCACGCACATCCAACAGGCAAGCAGCCCTAGCTCGGGTGGCGTCCCCTCGAAGCGACGGGACCCGCCGCCGGCGCTAACCCCCTTGCCCGACAACCTCCCCGATGGCCGCGATCACCGGGTCGTGGACCCGCCCGTTCGTCGCGACCACGCCCTTGTTGTTCCTGAGCGTTCGCCCCAGCGAGAAATCCAGCGCCCGCCCGTAAACGTCGCTGACCCGCCCGCCGGCCTCGGTAACCACCAGCGAGCCGGCGGCGTGGTCCCAGATGCGCTCTTCGTAGTCTTTACGCGTCGGCAAACGCAGGTAGATGGATGCGTCACCGCGGGCGACCGCCGCGTATTTGCACTGGCTGTCGATACGCGTCGGGGCCGCCTGCACGCCGAGGATCTTCGCCACCTTCGCCGAGTCGTCATGGGCCGAGTGGGCGGACTCCACCGATTCGCAGAACGACGCCGCAACCGGGTCGGTCACGTCGCTCACCGCAATCTCTCGCTCGTCAGCGCCGTCGATCGGGCGCATCACCGCGCCCTGCCCGCGGACGGCGACGAACAGACACCCCTTCGGCCCGTCAGGTTGAGCCCAATCCAGCGGCAGGTTCGGACAACCCAGAACGCCGACCACAACCTCACCCTCCTCGAGCAGGGCCAGCGCAACAGCGTACTGATCGCCGCGAAGGAATCCCTTCGTTCCGTCGATCGGATCGAGCGCCCAGTACCGTCCCTGTGCCCCCCCACCGTAGGTACCGCGGTCGATGGCCGCGAGGGTCTGCGTATCATCCAGGTCCGGCCGAATGCTCCGCACGTGCTGCACGACCCGCTCCTTCAGCTCCACGTTGGCCGGTTCGCGGAGTTGGGCCGCGTCCTCCTCTGCCACCAGTGGGTCCTGCGGGAAGGCCTCGGCCAGATCGGCGCTGACCAGCGCCTGAGCGCCGAAGTCGGCCACCGTCACCGGCGACCGGTCCTTCTTGGCCAACGTCTCTTCGGACACAAGTGCGGCCTGAACCGCCCGACAGAGCCGGCAGGCCTTGACCACCGCGTCTACGGCGACGCGACGTTCGGTTTCGTAGGTCACGGTCATTACCTCGGACAGTTCGATTGTCTCGACGATCGGTGCGGAGTATTGAGCGTGCCATCACCAGGCCCGCCGCGGTGGACGGCCCCCCCGCCACGGCAGCTCGCGCGACCCGGCCGGCACGACTGTCAGTTCGACCCGGCGCGGTCGTAATCCTGCTAACTCGCCGTCTCGCTCTTCCCCCCCGCCGCCTTGCCGGCGGCCCGATTGCGATACAGCGACGGGTCGACCACTTCCATCATCGCGCCGGTGTTGAGGTCGCCGCCCAGGAAGGCGTTAATGGCCCGAACCACCGGCTCGGGGTCCCGCATAATCTCGTTGTAATCCACGTACAGGGCCTTGAAGCAGTCGTGACCCGCCATCCACTTGTCCACCTGCTTCATCTGGGCCTGGAACGCCTTGATGACCTTCTCCCGATCGGCCTCGGCCCACTCTTTGCCGTGCCGATCCAGCATGATGTTCTGCGACTTGACCACCTCCTCCAGGTGGCGCTTCATGAATACCACGCGGTATTCCCGGTTCAGCGGCAGGTCCAGCAGCAAAAGGTGCACCATCTTGACCACCTTGCCCGGCGCCTGCTTGACCCAGGATGCGTCCTTCCGCGTCCGCTTGACCGCCTCGAACTCGTAGTAGCCCTTGGGGTTGTCCGCGTCGGCCACTCGAATGTTGTCCGTCAGTACCGGGATGCCGGCCTTGTCGAGCATCTGCATCATCATGGAGGTTCCCGACCGCGGCAGGCCGGATACAATCGCGATGTACTCCCTCGCTGCTGACATGGATATCATTGACCTCCTAACCGGTCGATCATCCTCTTGGCGCTACTTCCGCCACCAGGCTCCATCCGTCGAATCGTCGCCCGGCCGCAACGGACTCCCACATCTCGTCAGGCCGGCAGGCGTCGACCGTCGCCCTCAGGCCGGCTCCTGCCGTCTCAGGTGTTCCTCCGCCAGCGGCAGCACGCGATCCACTGCCTGGCGGATGCTGCCCTCCAGCACCACGCCGGCCGCTTGATCGTGCCCTCCCCCACCCAGCTCCTCGGCCAGCGCGAGCACCGAGATCCCCGCCTCCCCGCGCAGGTTGATTCGGATCTTGCCGCGAATCCCCTCGGTGAACAGGATCGCCATCCCGATTCCGTTCAGCGATCGCGGGACGTCCACCTGCTCGTCGATGTCGGCGGGGCCGCAGTCGCAGCCTGCGATCTCGTCGTGGTCCGCCGTGCTGTAGGCGATCCGCCCGTCGGCCGCCAGGTGCGTGTTGGCGTAGATCACCCGCAACAGCCGGAACTCGCTGATCCGCTTGTTGCGATACAACCGCTCGCCGATCTCCGCCACCCTGGCTCCGGCATCGACGAGTTCGGCCGCGACGGCCAGCGCCGCCCCTTTGTCCGGGAACAACGTGAACCCCCGCGTGTCCGCGTGGATGCCGGCGTACAGCAGCGACGCCGTCACCGCATCCACCGGACGACCCGCCGCCTCGAGCACGCGGTAGACCAACTCGGCCGTGCTGGATGCCTCCGGCGCAACCCAATTGACATCACCGAACCGACTGTTCGTCTGGTGATGGTCGATGTTGACCACGGTCCGGCCCGCGCTCCAGGCCGACGGCGCGCCCGGGCCTACGTTGCACCGCTCCTTCGTCGCCGCGTCGACGACGATGAACCCGTCGGCGTCGGCCAGCCCTTCCGACCCCACCACGTCAACGGCGGCCCAATCGACCAGGAATTGCAGCCGTTGCGAGACACTGCCCGCCGGCAGACAGACACGTCCGTCCCCGCCGGGCCGGTTCCGGGCAACGGCCAGCATGGAGCCCAGGCAGTCGGTGTCGGGCACGACGTGTCCGATCACCAGCGGCCGCTTCATGCCGGTGATCGCAACGGTCAGCTCCGGGGGCACCGCCGCGGGCCTTGCTTGTGTCTCGGCCACCTGCTGCGTCCTGGCGCTGTGATCCCGCGCCGCGGCGAAGAGCCCGCTACGCATCTTTCATGGCGTCGATAAGGATGTCCGCCACCTCGGGCCGCGTGAACTCGACCGGCGGTCGCTCGCCCTTGCGGAGCATCTCGCGCACCTTCGTCCCCGAGAGGAAGATCTGGTCGCCCTCGATCTTCGGGAACGTCTTGCCGCTGACCATGCAGCCGGCCTTCTTCGACCACGCGGCGTGCTCGAACTTCAGCGGGACGATCTGCAGGCCGTCCTCCGGAATCTCGTCGAATATCTTCTGGGCGTCATACGTCCCGTAGTAGTCGCCGACGCCGGCGTGGTCACGCCCCACGATGAAGTGGCTCACACCGTAGTTCTGACGGTAGATCGCATGCAGGATGGCCTCGCGCGGGCCGGCGTAGCGCATGGCCGCCGGCATGATCGACAGCATGGTGTGGTCCGGGTGGTAGTAATTCTCGATCAACACCCGGTAGCACCGCATGCGGACCTCGCCCGGAATGTCCCCCTCCTTGGTCGCTCCCATCAACGGGTGGATCAACAGCCCGTCCGTGATCTCCTGGGCGCACTTGGTCAGGTACTCGTGGGCCCGGTGGATCGGGTTGCGGGTCTGGAACGCCACCACCGTCCTCCAACCGCGACGCTCGAACTCCGCCCGCGTCCTGGCCGGCGGCAGACGATAGTCCGGAAACATCGGGTCGTGCCGCGGCGTGATCACGTCGATCGGACCGGCCAGACAGGTGTCACCCTCCTCCATCACGACTTTGACACCCGGGTGGGCCCCGTCCTCGGTTCCATAGGCCTTGATGGCCTGTTTACGCTTGTCCTGTTTGTACTTCTCCTGCACGGTCAGGTAGCCGAGCAGCCGACCCCCATCGTCGTTGAGGCCGACCTTCTGGCCGACCGAAACCTTCTTGGCGGTCGCGTCATCCACGGCACAGGTGATCGGGATCGGCCAGACCGTGCCGTTGGCCAGGGTAATGTTGTCGCAGGCGCTGTGGTAGTCCGCCTCGCCCATGAAGCCCTCGAGCGGGCTCATGGCCCCGATGGCGATCATCTCGAAGTCGCACTGCTGCCGCTCGGTGAGCTGGATCGACGGGGTTTTCGGGTCCGCCTTGAGCCCCTCCTGAAGACGGTTGACTAGCCTTCCGCCGTGTGGATCAACGATGTGTGCCAGTACCATGGAGTGTTCCCTTTCCGCCTTCGGGGCAGCCTGATGCAAACCTTGGATTCTCAGCTCAACAACAATCCCGCGAGCATAGAGTCTAGCGTTGCTCAATGCAAATGCCGTGCCAGGACCGCGCCGCCCCGGATCCGTGACACTTCCGGCCAAATTCGGTTTTGGGTGCCACGGGCGGCTCGTCCGCCCGTGCGGTCTCTCGGGTGGGCGTGTGGAGCACACACACCGGCAGGCAAGCTGCCAGTGGCACCCACCTGAACCGTCGCGCACCCGCTGCCGCCCTTCCCGCGAAGCGGACATGGCGTCCCGCACGACCGGGTCCGCCGAACCGCGCAGCCGCTACGTGAGACGGACGGCCCGCCGGGCGCCCTCGGGGCGCGCCGTGGCTGCGAAATATGAAGAGTCTGTTGCTGCAACGGCGGAAACGCCGGTTTCGACTTCTCCCGGGAAGCCCCATCCACTCGCCCGACGCTGCCTGCGCGTTCCGGGTCCTCTGCGGCGGCTCCCCGCCGGAGACGCCCCTACCAACGCCGGCTCAGGCGTCTTACTTGCGCTTCACCGGGCTGACCACCATGATCAGGCGTGCGCCTTCCGTCCGTGGGGGACGCTCGATCTTGACCGTCTCACCCAGAGTCTTCACGATCTGACTGAACGCTGACAGGCCGACCTCCTGATGCGCCCGTTCCCGCCCGCGGAACAGCATCGTGAACTGGACCTTGCACCCCTCTTCCAGAAACCGGATCGCCCGGTTCAGCTTGATCTGCCTGTCGTTGTCGTCGGTCTTGGGCCTCAGCCGAATCTCTTTGAGCGTGATTTCGTGACTTGTCCGCTCTTTGAGCTTCTTCTTCTGCTGGTACTTGTACTTGCCGTAATCCATGATCCGGCAGACCGGCGGATGCTCCAACGGCCCAACCTCGACCAGATCCATCCCCGCCTCACGAGCCAGCCGTTTGGCCTCGTCGGTCGGCGTGACGCCGAGCATCTCCTCGTTCTGGTCGATTACCCGTATCGGCGACATGCGGATCTGTTCGTTGAGTCTCAGCGCCTTTGCAATGGGCCCTCACCTTCCTTTCTGAAGAAGTGCCGACCACTACCGCGCCACGGGCAACGTGCCCGGGCCGGGTCGCTCAAACGTGCATGGGCACGTCCTTGGTTCCTTTACTCTCGATCTCCATCCGACATGAGTCCAGGAAGTTGGCCAGCGGGTACGTCCCCAGCGTCCTGCCGTCGCGGTCGTTGATGTTGACCGTGCCCTGGGTCGCCTCCTGTTCGCCGACCACAAGAATGTACGGAATCTTCATGCCCCGAAGCCGATGCTTCTTCGGGCCGATCTTGTCGCTCGAAACGTCCAGTTCGCAACGCAGCCCGGACTCCGTGCACTGGGCCGCCACCTCCCGACCGTAGCGCTCGCTCTTCTCGCTGATGGTCGCAACCGCAACCTGCACCGGCGCCAGCCACAGCGGGAACGCCCCGGCGAAATGCTCGATCAGAATGCCCACGAACCGCTCCATGCTGCCGAACGGAGCCCGGTGAATCATGATCGGGCGGTGGTGCTTGTTGTCAGCCCCGACATAGTTCAGGTCGAAGCGCTCCGGCAGGTTGTAGTCCACCTGCACCGTGCCCAGCTGCCACTCCCGTCCGATGCAGTCGCGCACCAGAAAATCGATCTTGGGACCGTAGAACGCCGCCTCGCCGACCTCCTCGGTGAAATCCAGACCCATCCGCTCGGCGATGCTCCGCAGCACCGCTTCGGCCTGGATCCACAGCTCGGTGTTGCCCACGTACTTGTCCGAGTCGCGATCACCCAGCCCCAGCCGCACCCGGTAGTTCCGAAACTCCAGCGTGTGCAGCACCAACTGCGTGAGTTCGACCGTGGTGGCCACCTCGGCCTCGAGCTGCTGCGGCGTACAGAACAGATGGGCGTCGTCCTGCGTGAACCCACGCACCCGGATCATGCCGCTCAGTTCGCCGCTCTGCTCGTAGCGGTACACCGTGCCGAACTCGGCCAGCCGGACCGGCAGGTCCCGGTAGCTGCGCGGGATCGCCTTGTAGATGTGCACGTGGTGCGGGCAGTTCATGGGCTTGAGCAGGAAGCCCTCTTCCTTGACCAGTTCCCTCTCGGCCGCCTCCGCCAACTCCTCCAGCGGTCGGTCCGGGTCCAGACCCTCGATTTTGCCCCAAAGCTCCTGCACCACCGACACCAGATGCCCCAGGGCCCGCTCCGCCTCGGCACGCTTCTGACCGACCTGCCGCATGGCCCGCTGAGCGATGTGCTTGAGGCTCAGCAGGACCTTGCCGCGATCGGTCTCGTACAGGGCCGGAAACTGCGATTCCTCGTAGTACGGGTAGTGCCCGCTGGTGCGGTACAGCGCCAGTCGCCCGATGTTCGGCGAGTAGACCGGCTGATAGCCGCGCTTGAGCATCTCGCCCATCAGGAAGCGCTCCAGCAGCATGCGCACGATCGCGCCCTTCGGCTGCCACAGCACCAGACCGCCGCCCACCTCCTGACTGATGCTGAACAGCCCCAGCTCCTTGCCCAGGACCCGGTGGTCCCGCTTCCTGGCCTCTTCGAGCTGTTTGAGGTGCTCCTCCAGCGACTTCCGCTTGAAGAACGCCGTCCCGTAGACCCGCTGCAGCCGTTGATCGTCGACGTCCCCGCGATAGAACGAGCCGCTGACCTGTCGGATCTTGAATGCCCCGATCGCGCCCGTGCTGGGGACGTGCGGGCCGCGGCACAGGTCCTCGAAGTCCACGCCGCGGTTCTCGCCCGTGACGTAGAAGCTGAGCACGTCACCATCCGCTCGCCGGGCGTTGTCGATCTTGTAGCGGTTGCCCTCGGCGGTCAGTTGCTCCATGGCCACCTCCCGAGGCACGTCGTGCCGCACGAACGGCCGGTCCTCCTTGATGATCCGCCCGATCTCCACTTCGATCTTCTCGAAGTCCTCCGGCCTGATCGACCGGTCCAGATCGACGTCGTAGTAGAAACCGTCCTCCAGCGGCGGACCATAGACCAGCCTGGTCTCGGGAAACAGCTTGCAGATCGCCTCGGCCATCACGTGCGCCGTCGAATGGCGCAGGACCTCCAGCGCCTGCGGCGAGCCGTCGTCCCGTGTCAGGATCTCCAACTGGCATCCGTCGGGGAGCGGATGGCGGGCATCGATCGTCGTAGTCTTGCCGTTGACCGTAACGCGTCCCGCGATGGTGTCCCGGTGCAAGCGCGCACCCAGTCGGGCGGCCACGTCCAGGGTCGTAGCTCCCGGGTCGACTGCCAGCGTGGACCCGTCGGGAAGGGTAACGTTCAGAGTCATTCTTCCTCTGTCGGCCCGTTGGCCGACGTCCAACCTTCCATCCAGGCTACCCTATCAGCGAGACCACGCAAGAGGTGCGGCAAGAACGCAAAACGGCCTACAGCGCCCTGACGCACGCAACACCTCCGCCCAGGCCGACCGGACCTGTTGGAAGGGCATCCTGCTAGCATGTATTGCGCGTCATGGGCTCTAGGCCGTCCAAACCGCCAAACCAGCCGCCCCCGCTCGACTCCGAAGCCGGCAACGGCTCCCGCGCCAGCCGAGGGGCAGACTCTGTTTCCAATATACCACACGCCCGCCCGCGGTCAAGCCGACGGCAGGTGCACAAACCCCGGTTTCGCACGGTCCACGGGCTGTCACGCCCCGCCGGCAAAAGCCCCGCCGAGCAACACGTTGGCGATCCCGGAGAAGAACGCCGTGAACAGCGCCGCCATGATGGCGGCCATCTCCTGGCCGAACAGAAAACCGTCCAGGTCGATCGCAGCGATGACCGCACCGAACGGCACCGCACCGACTAGCGCGCTAAGCATAGCAGACCTCCTCTTGGGCCGAGTCTTGTGCGGCCGGATTCTAACCGCCGCACAGCGCAGGACCAACCCTGCGTTGCGAACCGTTTCGGGCCGGACTACGATGCCGCCATGCCACCGGACGGCCTCAAACCGCCACGATTCGACCGCTGGCTGCTCGCTGTCGGGGTGCTTGGCGTGGCGGTCCGGTGTGCCTACCTGATCGAGGGTGCCGGCGACCCCACCTTCGCACACCCCATCATCGACTGCGGCATCTACGATGGCATGGCCCGCGAGCTGGCCCTGGGCCGCGACCCCTGGCTGGGCCCGTTCACCCGACCCCCCCTGTACCCCTACTTCGTGGCCGCTATCTACTGGGTCTCCGGATTCAGTCTCACGGCCGTCCGCTTCATTCAGGCACTGCTCGGGGGAGCAACCTGCGTCCTCACCTTCCTGCTCGGAAAACGGCTCTTCGACCGCCGTGTCGGCCTGACGGCCGGCATGATCGTCGCCCTCTACGGGCCGCTGGTGTTCTTTGACGAGCGGTTGCTCGATTCGAGCCTGGTCGTCTTCTGCCACACCCTGGCCCTGCTTCTGGGCGTGTGGGCGGCCGCGGGCCTCTCGAACGCCGGTCCGAGCCGGATATGGTACAAGTGGCTGGTGGCTGGCGCGGGCCTTGGGGTCGCGGCCATCGCCCGGCCCAACATCGGCCCATTCTTTCTGGCCTTTCTGCTGATCTGGCTGCTCGCCACCGCTGCCCGCCGGCGTCGCTGGGCGGCGCACCTTGCCGCGGCCGGCTGTCTGCTGGTGGGCGTCATCGCCCCCATCGTGCCGGTCACCGTGCGTAACTACGTCGCCGGCGGCGAGTTCATCCCCATCAGCCTCTTCGGCGGGATCAACCTGTACATCGGCAACAACCCCGACGCCGAACGCACCACCGCCATCCGCCCCGGCCCGGACTGGGACCGCATGGCCCGACTGCCGCACGCCGAGGGCATGGTCTCCCCCGCCCGGGCACAGAGCTGGTACCTGGCCCGCGTGGCCGACTACGTCCGCAACCACCCCGGCGACTTCGCGGCGGGGCTGGCTCGCAAGACACGCCTCTTCCTCAACGCCCGCGAGGTCCCGCGCGTCCTGAACCCCTACCTCCACCGCAGGTTCTCCTCACTGCTAGGAGTTCTGACCTGGCAGGTCGGGCCGTTCGGCTTCCCCTTCGGCATCATCGCCCCGCTCGCGTTCCTGGGCATGATCGTCGGCTACCGCGGTCCGCCCCAACGATGCATCCCCATCGGTTACCTCGTCGCGGCCGCCGTGTCGGTCATCCTCTTCTTTGTTGCCAGTCGTTACCGCCTGCCGATTGTCCCCGTCCTGGCCGTCTTTGCGGCTTGGGCGGTGTTCTGGCTGCGTCAGACGCTCCTCGCCAATCAACGCGGTCGATTCGCCGTCGGAGTCGCGGCCGTTGTGGGGGTCGGCGTACTGGTCAACCTGCCGGCCCGGGCGCCTGCCGACCTCGTGAACTTCGAGGCGGAGTTCTATGACGACCTTGGACGCCGCCTGGCTTCCCCACTGGACCGGGACTACGAAGCGGCTGAGGAGGCCTTCCGCCAAGCCATCGAAATCGCTCCCGATTCCGCCGAACTCCACATCAGCCTCGCCGAGGCCCTCCGCGCTCAGGGCCGCGTTTCCGAGGCCGTCTCGAATGCTCGCACAGCCATCCAGCTCGACCCGAACTCACCCACCGCTCGTTTGACGCTCGGTCTGGCCTTACGCGACGCCCGATCCCCGGATGCCGCCATCGCCGCGCTCCGTCAGGCCGTCGCCCTCGATCCCACACACCCGGGCGCCCACGCTCTGTTGGCACAAACCCTGGTGGACCAGCGGCGCTACTCGGAGGCCGTCGAGCACTTCCGCCAGGCCGTGAAGTTCCAGTGGAACCAACCCGCCCACCACCTTCGCCTGGCCGACACGCTCACTCTGCAGAAGGCCTATGCGGACGCCATCGCAGCCCTCGAGGCCGCGACGGACTACACCGAATCGCCGGCCGTCACCCACGCCCTCGCCTGGCTGCTGGCCACCTGCCCGGACGACGCCCTCCGCGATCCGGCGCGCGCCCTCACACTGGCCCAACAAGCCGTCCGCGACGGGGAGCCGGACAACCCCGTGTATCTCGACACCCTGGCCGCTGCGTACGCCGCCAACGGCCGGTTCGCCGAGGCCGCCGCACACGCCAGCCGCGCGGTCGGCCGGGCTCGCGCCACCGCGGCCGCCATCGGTGGTTCCGCCGCCACGGCTTTCGAGCAACTCGCCGATTCGATCGAAGCCCGCCGCCAGCTCTACCTGGCCGGACAGCCCTGCCACGATCCGGAACGACTGGCACCCGGGTAGGCAGGCGGTCGACTGGAGATTACCCTCACGGCGTCAACACACCCGTCGCCCACGTCGAAGGATCGACGGCGATCAATGACGCACGACAACTGCCGACACGCCTTGTCCCGCCGGTGCAGGCGCCTCCTCCAGGATCGTTCGATTCGAGGACACGGCGATCGACCCTGACTGTGAACGAGGGTCAGTCAGAGCCATCGTGAACGGCACGGGAGATGAACTGAACCAGAGCCTCGATGACAGGCGCTTGACGTAGGCGATCCAGATCTAAGCGCGCAAGCAACGACGCTTGTGCAGCCGAATCGTAGCGTTGATGTCGCCCGCGCAACAGTTGCTCAAGCACTGCCTTGGGTTCGTACCGACTCTGCACGATCGCCTCGACCGACAATGCGCAGCCAAACTCGTTCTGCAGACCCACTTGGTCTTCGAACAGACAGACCTCCAGCGAGGGGACGGCAAGGAAAACACCAAAACGCTGTCGAGGAGCCACACTGCCCAGCAGATCTTCGAGCTCCATCTGCATTTCACCGACTCGCTGCTTCGCGGTCGTGTCTGCGTCGGCCACCAGGGCAACCGATGCCGAGCGAGTCGCCAGAAAGGTCGACGCCAGCGAGACGGCCGATGACTGCCCGCCGGCGTCCACAATCTTGACAGTCTCCGACGGCACAACGCCAGCGAGCAAGGCCGAAAGCACGGTCACGTCAGTCCGCCCCTCGGCCACCACGTAGCATTTGATCATGCCTCTGCCTCCAGCAGGTTATACCACGGCAGGCCCCACTCCACTGCATACTCATACTTGCGTCGTAGGCCCGAGACCATTGTTCCTTTCTCCAGAGCATACTTGACCTCGGAACCATCCCATAAGAGGACAGTCTGCGGAGCTACGTACTGGCAGAGCGTTTGGGCAGGACGGGTGAATCCTTGGTAGCTGAACACGACACCGATCGTCCCCGCCGGGCGCCGTGCCAACTGGTTCCGTAGCTTCGCGATTGGCTCCACGTTCACCTTGCGGTCGT
>DATKXO010000021.1:0-38605 GCA_035528995.1 Phycisphaerae bacterium
GCTTCGGCACTATCACGTCTCGATGGCCAAGATGAACAACGTGGAGATCGCGTTGAAGATCGCCCGGACGGCGCGCGACATTCTGGGGGCGGCGGGCATCTGCGACGACCACCAGTGCGGGCGGCACATGTGCAACCTGGAGAGCGTGTACACCTACGAGGGAACGCACGATATTCACACGCTGATCCTGGGCGAGGCCGTCACGGGCATCCGGGCGTACACGTGACGCTGCGGTGGCGTAACCACCCGACAAAGGCGATGGCGGGCCATGGCAGGCGCGAAGGACGCGGTCGGTGTCTGGCTCGAAAAGGGCGCAGGTTGCTGTGCGGCGAGGAGTTATGAGACCACCGCGGTGCGGCGGTTGCAGTCAGGCCCTCGTCTGGGCTAGAATGGGGGTCGAGCGGATTGCAGTGGAGCGCAGTACCAAGCGGCCTGGAGTACCGCACACCGGGCGGCGTTTCGCGTGAGGCAGGGCAGATTCTTCCCGGCGTTTGGGGCGGTGTTTCCGCCGGCGGGGGTTTTGTGCACCGGAAGCCGCCCGCGGAGTAAGCACTGGCGTTCGCTCCCCGGCGACTGTCAGGCCGGCTTGCGGCAGTCGCCCGCGGCCGAGGCAATGCCTCGCGATCCGACCGGCGTACGACAGGGGAAGAAGCCATCCCGTTGAGATGAAAGGACTTAGGGGCGGCCCGACCGACCGACCTCATCTGTCCGTCCTGATAACCATCATACCCATTCGGAGATGAAGCATGTGGAAGGAGCTACGCGTTTGGGCAACGGCCTGGTTCGTTGCGACGCTGATCGCGGTGCCGGCGGGCGCCGCTGACACGTCGTCGGCACAACCGGGGAATCATTACGTTCGCGTGCCGGCGAAGGCAGCGCCCGGTCTGACGGGACTGGGCCTTCAGGCGGCGGGGCAGATCGACTACGGCAGCTTCGTCTGGATGGAATCGAGCCCGGGCGAGTTTGGCCGTCTGCGACGATCGAGCGTCGAGTTCCGCGAGGAAGCGGACGCGTTCGTGCTGGACCTGGGCGGCTTGCGCTTCGATCCGCTGGCGGTGCCCACCGTTGCTGGAATGCTCCCGGCCGGCCTGGAAGCAGGGCGTGCGGCGGGACCGGACCTGCACCTGGTGCAGATGGTGGGGCCCACCAAGGCCGAATGGCTCGATGCTCTGCAGGCCAACGGGCTGCAGGTCGTGCAGTACATCCATCCTTATACGTACGTCGTGTGGGGCGAGATGAATGCTCGTGACGAGTCGGCCGGGCTGGCCGAGGTACGCTGGGCCGGGTCGTTCGCTCCGGCCTACCGCCTGCAGCCGAGGTATCGCAATCTTGCCGACCGGAGTGACGAAGTCCGCGTGCTGCTCTACCGCGGAGCCGACACGGGTGCCGTCATCGATCAGATCGAGGCGCTGGGCGGGCAGTACCGCGGCGGCGGGGTTCTGAACAACATCTTCGAGATCGCCGGCTTCGAACTGTCGACGGCCAAACTGGGCGACGTGGCCAATATCCCGGGCGTGTACAACGCACGCGTGGTCCCCAAAGACGGCGGTCTGCGGGGCGAGATGAGCGACCAGGTCTGCGCGAACAACGTGGACGGCTCGAATCTGGCGTTTCCGGGTTACCCGGCCTGGCTGTCCGCTGTCGGTATCGACGGCAACGGCGTGATCATCGCCAACGTGGACGGCGGGGTGCAGAACGACCACCCCGATCTGATCAACCGTCTGATCGCGTGCAGCGGGGTGACGTGCGGCGGCAGTTCCACGAGCAGCCACGGTACGCACACGGCAGGCATCATGGCGGCGGACGGGGTCAGCGGCACGTTGGACAGCTACGGCTTTCTGCGGGGGCTGGGGATGTCGCCGGGTGCGAACCTGGTGGAGCAGGTGTACAGCCCGTGGTACACACAGGCGGGCGGCATGCTGCTGCTGATGACCGACTCGTACAACAACGGCGGGTCGCTGTCGGGGAACAGTTGGGGGCCGGCCGGCACGCCACAGGGCTATGACGACGACACCATGCAGGTGGACATCGGGGTGCGCGACGCCGATCCGAACGTGACCGGGAATGAGCCGCTGAGCTATGTGCTGTCGTTCATGAACGGCTACGGCGGCACGAGTTCGCAGGGCTCGCCGGACGAAGCGAAGAACATCTTCAACATCGGCTCGACGAAGATGCAGACCAGCGGCGGGGCGCAAATTCTGGACATCGACGACCTGTCCAGCAACACGGCGCACGGTCCGGCCCTGGACGGGCGGACCATCCCTCACATGGTGGCGCCGGGGTGCTACGTTGATTCGACGACCTCCAGCAGCAGCTACACGACGATGTGCGGCACGAGCATGGCCTCTCCGCACGTCAGCGGGGCCGTCGCCCTGTTCATCGAGTTCTACCGGAACCTGCCGGATTACGTGAGCGATCCCAGCCCGGCGATGGTCAAGGCCGCCTTCCTGCCGGTGTCGCGGGACCTGGCCGGCAACCAGGACGCCGACGGCGGCACGCTGGGCCACCCCTTCGACAGCAAGCAGGGCTGGGGGCGGATGGACGTCGAGGCGGTCGTCGATCCTTCGGTGAACGTCTGGTACTACGACAACCCGATGGTGTTCGACAGCACCGGCGAGGAGTGGAACGAAGCGGTGGCCGCCGACGACCCCAGCCAGCCGGTGCGGATCATGCTGGTGTGGACCGACGCGCCGGGTCACGGTCTGGGCGGCAGCACGCCGGCCTGGAACAACGATCTCGATCTGATCGTGGAGTCGGGCTTGGACACGTACCGGGGCAACAACTTCGGGGGCGACGGCTGGTCCGCGACGGGCGGCACGGCCGACGGGATGAACAACACGGAAGGCGTGTTCATCGGTCCGACGGCACCTGGCGTCTACAACATTCGCGTTCTGGCCAGCGACGTCAACTCGGACGCCATCCCGGGCGTGGGCGACGCGACGGATCAGGACTTCGCCCTGGTATGCTACAACTGCGGGCCCGCCGGACCGCAACCGCCGACGGCCGAAGACACGGCGGCCAACCCGGCGGTGAGCACGCCGGTGACCATCACGCTGCCGTCGACCGACGACGGGCTGCCCGATCCGCCGGCGGCGGTGACCACCATCATCACTACCCTGCCGGCCCACGGCGACCTGAGCGATCCGGGGGCCGGTGCGATCACGGGCGTGCCCTACACGCTGGCGGGTAACGGTAACCAGGTCGATTACCAACCGGACCTGGACTACGCGGGCCCGGACGAGTTCGAGTTCAAGGCCAACGACGGCGGTGTGCCGCCGGAGGGCGGAGACTCGAACACGGCCGTGGTGACCATCACTGTTGGTGGCCCGGCCTGGGACCCTGTGGCCGATGACGGGGAGTGGACCACGGGGATCAACGTGCCGCTGGACATTACGCTTGTGGCCACGGACCCCAACGGCGATCCGCTGACCTATTACATCGAGAGCCTGCCGGCGCTGGGCAGCCTGAGCGATCCGGGGGCCGGTGCGATCGGGACGGTACCTTACGAACTGGTGGGCGGCGGGAAGGTGGTGCACTACGTGCCGCCGGTGAGCCAGGCCCCGGTCGAGACGTTCGACTTCTCGGTTCGGGACGCGACGGCCGGCTCGAACGTGGCCACGGTGACGGTAAACGTGGGCGTCCCGCAGGCGGCCCACGACTTCCCCATGGACATCGATCCGGGCTGGACGACCGAAGGTTCCTGGGCGTTCGGTCAGCCGACCGGCGGCGGGTCGGGCAGTGGCGATCCGAACAGCGGGCACACCGGCAACAACGTGTACGGCTACAACCTCACGGGGGACTATGCGAACAGCCTGCCGGTGCGGTACCTGACGACGACGGCCATCGACTGCAGCAACCTGACGGGTGTGGAGGTACGGTTCTGGCGGTGGCTGGGCGTGGAGTCGTCCTGGTTCGATCACGCCAACGTGCAGGTGTCCAACAACGGTTCGGACTGGACGACGCTGTGGCAGAACGGGACGTCGACGATCAATGAGTCGTCCTGGAGCCAACGTGTCTATGACATCTCGGCGGTGGCCGACGAGGAGCCCACGGTGTACCTGCGTTGGGGCATGGGCCCGACGGACAACTCGAACACCTACGCCGGCTGGAACATCGACGACCTGGAGATCTGGGCGGTGGTCTGGGGCGGACAGGCGTCCTGCACCAACAGCATTCTGGACCCGGGCGAGGACCGGATCGACTGCGGCGGGCCGTGTCCGCCGTGCGATTGCACGTCCGACGCTGAGTGCGACAACGCGACCTACTGCGACGGGGCCGAGACCTGCGACGCCTACGGCACGTGTCAGGCCGGCACGCCGGTCGATTGCCCGGATGACGGCCTGTACTGCAACGGCACCGAGTTTTGCGACGAGGGCGCCGACGCTTGTGCGAGCACGGGCGACCCGTGCACCGACGACGGTCTGTACTGCAACGGGACGGAGTCGTGCGACGAAGTTGGCGACCAATGCGTGAGCAGCGGTGACCCGTGCACCGACGACGGTCTGTACTGCAACGGGACGGAGTCGTGCGACGAAGTTGGTGACCAATGCGTGAGCAGCGGTGACCCGTGCACCGATGACGGCCTGTACTGCAACGGGACGGAGTCGTGCGACGAAGTTGGTGACCAATGCGTGAGCAGCGGTGACCCGTGCACCGACGACGGCCTGTACTGCAACGGGACGGAGTTCTGCGACGAGGGCGGCGACGTCTGCGACAGCACCGGCGACCCGTGCACCGATGACGGGCTGTTCTGCAACGGGACGGAGTTCTGTGACGAGGGCGCCGACATCTGCGATAGCACCGGCGATCCGTGTTCGACCGACGGGCTGTACTGCAATGGAAGTGAGTTCTGCGTCGAGGATGGCGATACGTGTGGTCACGACGGAAACCCGTGCTTCCCGCCCACCGAGTGCGACGAAGTGAACGACACGTGTTTCCTGCCGGGCACGACGATCGACAGCGCCGCGGCCTGCCGGGACCAGGGTGGGACCGAATACTGCCTGGACCTGGCCGTGAGCGGGGCGGCCACGGTCGAGCCGCGTCAGGGCGGGGTCATCCACCTCGTGCTGCAAGCGGCCGACCTGGTTCCGGACGACACGGTTACGGCCTGGGCCATCTGCGAGAACAACACCCACACCGGCACGATCACCGTGACCTCGGACTACACGATGACCGTGCTGGTCGATCTGGACCCGCTGCCGGACCAGGATTGCTGCACGATTCACTTCACCGGCGGCATCGAGGACAGCCTGAGCGTCCGGTTGCTGGAGAGCGACGTGAACGGCGACGGAAGTGTGTCGACGGCGGACGCGTCGTCGATCAAGCAGCGGCTGGGAGTTCTGGTGGGCGGGTCGGACTTCTGGTACGACGTGAACGCGGACGGGAACATCTCGACAGCGGACGGATCGTCGGTCAAGCAGCGTCTGGGCAACTTCGCCCCGATCTGCCCGTAGACCGAGTGGGCGATCGCGCCGTCGGCGCGGGATAGGACAGTTGCTCCGCCCCGCCTCATCCGGCCAGGATGGGCGGGGCGGCTTTTCATCAGGCGGGCGGCGAACGCGGTGTCCGGCGGAGTTTCGCCTACGGGGTTTGTGATGCCCACTCGGCAAGCCGTTGGACCCCTTCGAGAACGTGGGCGCAACAGCTACAGAGGGCTTCCTGGGGCAACTCCTGGTCCAGCGGGATGTTCTCGCTCTCGGTGAGAGCGATGCTGCCATCGAAATCGACGAATGACAGACGGGCCGCCATCTCCGTCCGGGGCCGGGCGAAGGCGACGCCGGGCAGGATGGCGACACCGGTTTCGTCGAGCAATCGGTCGCAGAGCATCTTGCCGTCGGTGATGTTGCGTGCGGCCAACCGCTCGGCCAGTGGCGAGAAGTCCAGATAGAGGTAGAACGCCCCGACGGCAGGATGTACGCGAATACCGGCCGCCTCCAGAGCCTTGAGACACCGGCGGGACAGGGCGGCCAGGATGCGGCGGGCATGCCAGAGATAGCGTTCGATGTCCACGCCGCCGTGGAAGGCTCGGACGGCGGCATACTGGATCGGTGCGCTGACGGAGGTGTAGGTTTCACTGGCCACGGACGCCATGGCATCCACCAGCCACTCGAGGTCGGGCGGGAAGGTGAAGGTCCCCAGCCGCCAGCCGCCGGCGCCGCACCACTTGGACAGCCCGGAACTGACAATCGTCCCCTCAGGGTAAAAACGTGCCAGCGATACGTGGCCGGCCTCGTAGTGCAACCGGCCGTAAATCTCGTCCGAGAGAACGATGACCTCGAACTCGCGGGCGACCTCGGCGATCTGCTTCAGCTCGTCGGCCGAGTACGTGCAGCCGGTGGGATTGCTGGGGTAGTTGAGCACCAGCAGGCGCGGGCGCATGGCGTCGCCGGCCATCTCGAACGACTGATGGAGCTGGTCGGCCGTGATCTTCCACTCGGATTCGAACGAGGTGGGGATCAGGTTGATTCGGCGGCCCAGGATGCGGGCCTGGGGCAGGTACGAGACCCAGCAGGGCGTGGCCAGGTTGATCTCGCCGTAATAGACCAGTTGGAGCAGGAACATCAGCTCCTTGGAGCCGGGACCGATCAGGACACGGTGCGGGTCGGCGTCGATGTTGTCCTGTCGGCGGTGGTAATCGGCGACGGCGTCGCGCAGTGCGGGCAGGCCCTTGACCGGGAGGTAGTCCTTCTCCGGAGCGGCCAGCCGCAGGGCCTCGACCACCGAGGTGGGCACGGGGAAGGGCGATTGGCCCAGGCCGAAGTCGTACACGCACTGGCCCAGGTGACGCAGTTCCTTGCAGCGGTCCTTGATGGCCAGCGTGGCCGACTGCCCCATGCCGCGAACGTTGAGGTTAAGACTGACCGGCTTGGACGCACCCATGGCTGCACCTCCGGCGTGAGAGGATACGTCGGGGCAGGACGCCGCACCAGTTGTGTCCGAGAGCACGTTGCAGGGGCCGGGCCGGGGCGGATTGAGCCGTAACCAGGCATCGCGCAGCAGCGACCCAGCCGGCCGACAGCAGTCGGCGGTGCACGCGTTCATTTCACGTGTTCGCTGGGTGGGGCTGTTCGGCGCAGCGAGTCACCAAGTGGCAACGCACGTCGGTGCCGGGCTCCGGCTTCCTGCATCGGGAATGGCATCGCCAGGAACAGGGTTGCAGCGTTTCGCACGCTGTCGGCGTGCCGCCTGCCATGCTCAACCCGGACCGGTGGGATGACCGACGCAGGCGCCGCAAAGCCTGTAAGAATCGCCGGCCGGGCGACAAAACAGATTGCGTGAGGATGCCCTATGTGGGTGCACGGCACCCTGGGGGGGATAAGCCTCTGGAGCATAGAGGCTTATGGCGTCCGGCAGGACGGTGGAAGCGGGAGGCGAAGGCACATGACGCCGACGACGCTGGCAGCACTGATCGGCGTGCTCGCCGCGATGGTCGCTACACCAGGGGCCACGCCGCGGCATGAGAGCGCCTCGGATGACAACATCCGCCCGGTCCATCAAACCGCACTGCGTATCGCGATGTCCACCGACGGGCTCACATTCCTAGATCAGGGCAGGACGCTGGCCGTTAAAGCGTCTGCGCCGGACCTTAACCGGCTGTCTGACGGCGATCTCCTGGCCCTGTTCGACTACGCGATCGGTGACGAGGACAAGGGCGAGACGGTAATGGCCGTCTCGCGCTCCAAGGACCAGGGCCGGACCTGGTCACCCATGCGACTCCTTCGCTTGCGGGGACCGGACGGGCGGCGAGTGGCCGGCCGTCACGGCGACCTGGTTCGGACGGACGGTGGCCACTACCGGTTGTTCTTCACCGCAACGACACCGCCAACGACCGACGAACGTCAGGCCGAAGCGGGCACCGCGACCACGCTCTTCTCGGCCGCCACTGGCGACGGGATCGAATACCGCGTGGACGCAACGGTACGTCTGGAACAGTGCACGCTCGCGCCCGGCGCGGACGTGCATCCGATGGCCGTTGGGATCGGTGCCCGGCTGCACCTGTTCGCAGCCGAGCCTCACGCAGCCGAGCGGGGACGCGAGAATGCAGAGCGTAGCGTCTGGCACGTCGTGTCGGCGGACGGGCGGCGCTTCACCGAACCGGTGCCGGCCCGGATTCCGCCAATCGATTTCGTCGGCAGCCTGGTTCCGGTTGGCCGCAGTGTCAGGGCCTACGTCGGCATCGAGGAGGGCATCGGTTCGCTGATCACGCCCAACGGTCGGGACTGGGAACTGGAGTCGGGTGTGCGCCTGGCCGACGCATGGGACCCGGCCGTCGTCCGCCTCAAAGACGGCTCGTTCCTGATGATCTACTGCACCGACCGCGACAAACGCCGCGCCCCGACGCAGCAGGTCGAGTGGGCCGCTGAGGCGGCGGGATCAGGCAGCGTTGCGTCGGCCGGAGGCGATGACGTCGGCGGCGCGGATGGGGCGACCGAAGGTCTGACCTGGGACGAAGACGGCAACCTGATCGGTCCCGACGGACAGCCAATCGACCCGGCCGACATCGACGCGATGCTTGCGCCACCCGGCGAGGACGAGCTTGGCTGGCTCGATGAGGACGAATGGTCCGACTGGTGGGCGGAGGAAGACCCCCTCAGCACGGAGGAGGAATGGATCGCTGAGGCTGACCAGGAGTGGGGCGGCGATCAGGACGGCGAAGTCGCCGGCGACGCCGGCACCGACTCCGTCGGCGGTTCCGATCGGGAACTCGGCGGCGAGCCGGCCAATGACGTCCGTACGGACGCCGGTCGTGACGCGAGTGGTGACGTCGTCGTTGCCGACGTGGCCGACAACTGGGACGGCGACGTCGAAGTTGACACTGCCGGGGACCAACCCGATCGTCCGGACGATACGCTTGCGGCGGACGTGGCCGATGATCCAGGGGAAGCCCTGGTTGACGACTGGAACACCGATGCATCGGCGGCCGACTGGCCCGCGGAATCGCCGACCCAAGATCGGACCGCGAACTCGCCGGTTGACGACGGGTCCGAGTTCGCACCGTCGCCGGACTTCGAGACGCACATCGATTACTTCGCGTGGTTTGACGAACGCATCTTCAGGGAGCTGCCCGACAACGCCTTCGACCGCTATGCCGAGTTCATGCCGTTTGGCCCGAACGGCGCCGTCTCGGAAGAGGACTGGCCGGAGATGGTCGACATGTTCAGCGACCCGACCTACGACGGCCCGCCGGGGCCGTGGAGCCCCACCGACCACCCGGAGTGGGAGGAGTCCAACCTGGCCGCTCAGGAGGTGCTTCTCAACTTCCGTGAGGCCGGCTTTGCGGACGGGTACGCCCTTCGCCCGATGTTCGGCGAGGAACGCATGTTCCAGACGCCGGAGGACGAGCCGCTGCTGTTGGAAATGAGGCTGCCCGCGCTGAGCCCGCATCGGCAACTGGCCAAGGCCACACTGGCCGACGCGTGGCGAGCGCCGGATGGTGAAGTCTCGCCGGAGCGAATGCTCGACGCCTTCGAGACGACGCTCCGCAATGCCGACCACGTCGGGTCGGGACCGACGCTGATCGAAGGTCTGGTCGGTACGTCCGAGCGGGCGCTCGTTCAGAAGAATGCCATGTGGGCGCTGCAGCATCAGGTGTTCGACGAACGCGGGCTGGAAGAGGCGCTGGACCTGCTCGTGGAGCACGACCGCGACGACACCGATCCGGTCAAATGGGTGCGCGGCGAGCACGCCATGTGCATGCAGACGGTGCAATACATGTTCGAGCCCGGTGACTCGGACTACCCCAAGGTGCGCGTGGCCGAGACCATGGGCCAACTCGTGGCCGACGACATCCTCAATGAGGAGGCGGTGAGCCAACTGGCCTCGATGGGCCTGGACGACGCCCGGACGGCCGTCGATGCGCTGGATACGTACTACGGCCAACTGCTCGACCAGTGGCGCACGGGGTATCCGGAGGTGCGGGCGGCCGACATGAACGCGACGGCCGAGAAGTACCGGCACACCAACGCTCTCACCGAGACATTGCTTCCGTCGCTGGGCCGCGTCCAGACGATCCGCACCCGCAACGAGGCTTCGCGCCGGGCGACGCAGTTGAGCTACGCGGCTCACCTGTTCAAGGCCCGCAACGGGCGCTGGCCGGAGTCGCTGGCCGAACTACCCGAAGAACACGGCGGGCGGATGCGGGTCGATCCGTTCACCGGCAGGCACTTCGGCTACCGTCTGACGGACGAGGGCTACACGCTGTACTCGGCCTCGGAGAACGGCGTCGACGACGGCGGCGTTCACTCGCCCCGCTGGGAGGACGAAATCACCAACGACGCCGGCTCGGACGACCACGTCTTCTGGCCGCCGCAGGAACCGAGGTCCTGAGCGACCTTCGGGAGGATCGCGGCGGCCGCACACATCAGCAAAGACCAGAGGCGCCGGACCGGCAGGGTCGGCCATCGAGGCCTAGAGGTCCGCGGTGCAGCTTCGGCGCTTGCTGGCCCGGGCAGACCCTTCCGGATACAATGCCCGGCCAAGGGTCGGCTAATGGCGAATCTCAAACAAGGCGTCTTTCGAATTCACATCAGGCAACTTCATATCTGTGAGAAGGAGACCAACAAATGACCGCTTACCCTCGATTAACGGGCGGGCTGGCAGCCTGTGTTGTCCTGGCGGGCCTCGGTTACGTGGCTTACACGGCGCAGGCGGACCAGCCACAGCAGGACAAACCGACGATCGTGATCAACCTCACCAGCGGCAAGGAGGATCTGCACTCGGCCACGATGGCTCTGGAGCTCGCCGGCCACGGGCTGAAAGACGGCCGGGCCGTCATCGTGTTTTTGAACGTGCGGGCACCCGAACTGGCCGACAAGAACCTGCCCGCGACCTGCGGTCTGGCTGATAAGCCGGCGATTCGCGACACGATTACGAATCTGATGCAGGAGGGCGCGACGTTCCTCTGCTGCCCGAGCTGCATGAAGGTCCTCGGCGTCCAGGAGACGGATCTCATTCCGGGCGTCAAGCTGGCCACCAGAGAACTGCTGTTCGGCAACATGGGCGCCGACACCGCGGTCTTCAGCTACTGAGCGCTTCCGCCCGCAGCCGTCGCTTCCAACGTGAGGCGCAGCCAATCGTAGAACCTCGTTGGCGCAGAGGGCGCCCGCGGCCTCATCCTCAAGGAACTCCGGCAGAAGGTTGACGTACGGTTCATCGGGACTTGTACGTTGTTGTCGATCCCGGTGGATTCCCGTCCACAGGCGCCCAATCCGTCCGCGAAAACCGGTATCTTGAGAAACGGAACCGCCCGGCGGTGCCGATCGTGTCGGCGGCGGGCCATCTGTCGGTTGAAACGCGCAATCACTCGACGCAACTGAAAACTGAAAGGTACGCAGTATGAAAAGGAAACTTGCCGTCCTGACGACCTCGGCGCTCGCCATCTCGGCGCTGGTTCTATGCCTGGGCATGAACGGCCCAACCGATGACGAGAAAGCGGCGGTCAAGCGGGCCGTGCTGGACTACTGCGAGGCGGCCTACGAGATGAAGCCGGAGCTGCTCGAACGCAGCGTGCATCCGGAGGTGAACAAGTTCGGGTTCCACCGCAGATCGCCGGACGAGGAGTACCGGATGATCCCGATGACCTACCCGCAACTGGTCGAGCTGGTCAAGGTGTGGAACCAGGACGGCAAGTTCGGGCCGGACGCGCCCAAAGAGGTCATCGTGTTCGACGTGCTGGACAAGACGGCCAGCGCCAAGCTGGTCGGCGCCTGGGGCATCGACTACATGCACCTGGCCAAGTACGACGGCAAGTGGAAGATCGTGCAGGTCCTGTGGCAGAGCCATCCGCAGCCCAGCGAGTAGGCTGTAGCGGCGAACGCGCCGACAACCGGTACCGGTACGTCGCGATTCGCCCGGTCACCGCCGCCCGAGCCGGCGCAGGCCCGCGTCGAGCAGGGCGGCCAGCAGGATCACCAGACCCAGCACGACCTTCTGCCAGAAGTGCTCCACGTGCAGCAGGTTGAGGCTGTTGTTGAGCACGCCGATGATCAGGGCGCCGATCAGCGTTCCCGCAATCGTGCCCCGACCTCCGAAGAGACTGGTCCCGCCGACGACCACGGCGGCGATGACGTTCAACTCCCACATCTCGCCGACCTTGGGATCGGCGGCCATCAGCTTGGCGTCGTGCAGTACACCGACGATGCCGCACAGCGCGCCGGTCAGCACGTAGACGATCAGCTTGGTGCGACGAACCGCGATGCCCGAGAGCCGGGCGGCCTCCTCGTTGCTGCCGACGGCGATCACGCCGCGACCGAACACGGTCCGCGCCAATAACACGTGAAAACTCACGAACCCCAGCAGCATGATAAGCACGGGCACCGGAAGAACCCGCCCCAGCAGACCCTCCAGCACGAACCCGCGCCCCAGGACGATGAGACCGGCCGGCAGATCGGTGTCGGGGACGGGCTGGCCGTCGCACACGATGAAGGCCAGTCCACGTGCGATGAGCATGCCCGCCAGGGTGACGATAAACGGCGGAATCGAGAACCGCGTGGTCACCGAACCGGAGATCAGCCCCGAGCCCGCCCCGACGCCGATGCCGGCCGCCAGACCCAGCAGGATGCACACCGGCCCGGGCAATCCCAGGGTCGCCTTCATAGCCACGCCGGCCACCACGCCCGTCAAAGCGACCAGCGAACCGACCGACAGGTCGATCCCGCCGGTGACGATCACCAGCGTCATGCCGAACGCGATCAGGGCCTCGAAGGATATCTGCCGGGCGACGTTGACCAGGTTCCTGGGCGTGGCGAACAGGCCGTTGGTCAGGATCGTGACCGTGATGATCAGCAGCACGAGCACCACCGGCATGCGCAGCCGGACGAACCAGCGCAGGACCTCGGGCCATCCGCCGGGGCCGTCCTTCGATGCGGCCGGATCGTGTCGCGGCGCGTCGCTCATGCAGTCACCTCCTCCCGGGCGGCCAGATGCATGATCTGCTCCTGAGTCACCTGCCGGTCTCGATTGTCGAGCACGCCGGCCAGCCGCCCTTCGCACATGACGCCGACGCGGTCGGCCATGCCGATGACCTCGGGCAACTCGGACGAGACCATCATGACCGCCACACCGCCGGCCGCCAGCCGGTTGATGAGCAGGTAGATCTCGTACTTGGCCCCGACGTCCACGCCGCGGGTGGGCTCGTCGAAGAGGATCACGCGGTGCGGCCGACTCATCCACCGGGCCAGCAGCACCTTCTGCTGGTTGCCGCCGCTGAGCGTGACGACGAGCGACTCAGAACTGACCGCCCTGATCTGCAGGTCGGCCATCAGTCGCCGGGAGAGGGCGCGTTCCGCACCCATGCGCAGAAAACCTCCGACGGCCGACGCCCGGAGGTTGGCCAGGGTGACGTTTTCCCGCAGGCTGCGTTCCAGCATCAGGCCCTCGGTCTTGCGGTCCTCCGGCAGCATGGCCACGCCGGCGGCGATGGCCTGCCGCGGATTGGCAAACGGTCCGGCCACGTCGCCCACCTGCACCCGCCCGGCGTCGGCCCGCACCGCGCCGAAGATCGTCTTGGCAACGGAACTGCGGCCGCTGCCCACCAGGCCGGTCAGGGCGAAGACCTCGCCGGCGCGGACGTCGAAACTCACTCGGGTGAAGCGTCCTCGGGCGGTCAGGTTCTCGACGCGCAGGATTGCTTCGCCGATCGGAGCGGAGCGCTTGGGGAACTCGTCGGTAAGTTCGCGCCCGACCATCTCGGCGATCAGGCTGCGGCGTTCGACCTGGGCGATGGGGCGCGTGGAGATGTGCCGCCCGTCGCGCAGGACGGTGACGGCGTCGGCGATGTCGAAGATCTCGTCGAGGCGGTGTGAGATGTAGATGACGCTCACGCCGCGTGTTTTCAGATCGCACACCAGGCGGTACAGCGCTACCAACTCGTGCGGCGTCAAGACGGCGGACGGCTCGTCGAGGATCAGGATTCGGGCGTCCAGGGCCAGGGCCCGGGCGATCTCGACCATCTGCTGCTGGGCCACGCTCAGGGCGCCGACCGATCGGCGAACGGGCAGCTCGATGCCGAGCTGGGCGAGCAGTTGCGACGCCTGGCGGTGCAGGCGGTTGAAGTCGATGCAACCGGTGCGTCGCGATCGCGGCCAGCGTCCGAGGTAGATGTTCTCGCTGACGCACAGGTCCGGCGCCAGGCTGAACTCCTGATAGACGATGGCGATGCCTTCCTGCTGGGCGCGGCGGGCACCGGTGATGGACACGGGCCGGCCGTCGATCTCGATCGTTCCCGCGTCGGACGTAACCGCGCCGGAGAGTATCTTGACCAGTGTGCTCTTGCCGGCGCCGTTCTCGCCGACCAGGGCGTGGACGGTGCCGGGCGCGACCTCCAGGCCGACGTCGTCCAGTGCCAGGACGCCGGGAAAGGCCTTGCGGATGCCGCGACAACACAGACGAGGCCCGGCAGCCTCCATGGATCAAGTGGACTCCCGCGTAAAGGTTCCTACCTCGACCGGGATCACCGTGGGCGGGGTCTCACCGTTGAAGAACCCGTGAATGGTCTCGACGGTCAGCCGGCCGATCTGGTTGGGGTTCTGGATGACGTCGCCGTAGATGGCCCCGGTCCTGATCTTCTCGCGGGCCTCGGGCGTGGCGTCGTAGCCGACGATCTTGATTCGCTCCAACCGACCCGCGGCCTCGACGGCGGCCAACGCCCCCAGCGCAGAGTCGTCGTTGATGCCGAACACGCCGGACAGGTCGGGCTCCGATTGCAGCAGGTCCTCCATGACGCGGACGGCCTTGTCGCGGCGGCCCTCGGTCGAAAGCTCGGCCACGATCTCGATGTCCGCGTGTTTGGCGATCTCCTCCTTGAAGCCGGCCACCCGGTCCATGACGCTGGTGACCTCGGGATGGGTGAGGATGGCGACCTTGCCCTTGTCACTCAGGGCCGCCACCATCAGCTCGGCCGCCTTCCGGCCGCCCAGCTTGTTGTCGGAAGCGACGTGAGTGACAACCTTGCCCAGCGAGGACATGCTGGCGATGTCGGCGGTGAACACGGGGATGCCGGCGTCGTTGGCCTCGGCGATGCTCGCCCCCACGCTGTGCGAGTCGCAGGGGCAGACGACGATGGCGTCCACCTGCTGCACGATGAACTCGTCGATCTGGTTGGCCTGAAGCGTGGAGTTCTGCTCGGCCGCGGTGACCAGCAGCTCGTAGCCGTACTGCTTAGCCGCCTCCTCCATGCCGGCCCGCAGGTCCTGATAGAACTGGTGCTGCATGGTCAGAAGTGTGACGCCGATGCGCCTGGTCTTTGCGTTCACGTCCGCAGTCGTGCCCGTTGAGGAGTCCGTGTCGGCTCGCTCGCAACCGGTCAGGACGGTGCCTACCACCAGCAGTATCCCCAGGCCGCACCACGCCCGTACCGCTGCTGAATAAAGCGCACCCGCCCGCGGCCGGGCGCAGGATTGTGATGAAAGACGCATTTGTTCCACCTCGCTTTGCTCGCCGGTTGGTGGGCCGGCGCCGCCGAGAGAATACCGCAAACCGCCGGGGAGGGACACACGCGCCGGCAGCTCCGCGGCTGCGCTTCGGGTCGGTCGCGACTATTGCGGAACCTGTCGCCCGACACTAGCCTGACCGCCCAAGGAGACACGCAATCGGAATGGGCGATGTGGAAGGCGTCCGGGACCCCAAAGACGCGACCGTCTTGACAGAATCTCGAGGATACCGATGAATCGAAACCAGCGCATAGGGTACGTGGACGCATCCAACAGAAGACAGATTGTCCGGCCCGTGCGTTCGTTCGGCCGGCTGACGTTGTGGACCCTGATGGTCAGCGCTGCGGCGTGGTCCGCGTTGCCGATCCGGGCGCAGGAGGCGGAAGCGCCCGCGCCGCGTAAGTCGGCGACGCAGCCGACGCTGTACGTCACGGCCAACGCGCATCTGGACACGCAGTGGCTGTGGACGATCCAGGCCACGATCGACGAATACATTCCTGACACGCTGCACGGCAACTTCGAACTGTTCGAGAAGTTCCCCAACTACGTGTTCAGCTTCGAAGGGGCATTCCGCTACATGCTGGCCAACGAGTACTACCCCGAGGATTACGCCAAGCTCAAGGAGTACGTGGCGGCCGGGCGGTGGCGGGTCTGCGGCAGCTCGGTGGAAGCCGGTGACGTGAACGTGCCGTCGCCGGAATCGCTCATCCGCCACATCCTGTACGGCAACGGATACTTCGAGCGCGAGTTCGGCAAGAGGAGCTGCGACATCTACCTGCCCGACTGCTTCGGATTCGGTTACGCCCTGCCGTCGGTGGCGGTCCATTGCGGACTGAAGGGGTTTTCGACGCAGAAGCTCACCTGGGGCTCGTCGGTGGCCATCCCGTTCAACGTCGGCCTGTGGGAGGGCGTGGACGGCTCGACAGTGATCGCGGCAGTCAACCCGGGGGCCTACGACGCCGAAATCCGCACCGACCTGAGCAGCGATTCGGAGTGGCTGGAGCGCATCCAGGCACAGGGAGAGCAGTCCGGTGCCTACGTGGACCAGAAGTACTTCGGTGTCGGCGACGTCGGCGGCGCACCCGATGCGGAATCGGTCGAGTGGCTGGAGAAGGCCATGGCCGGCGACGGACCCATCCGCGTGGTCAGCGCTCCGGCCGACCAGCTCTACCGCGACCTGACGCCCGAACAGATCGAGCGACTGCCGCGTTACAAGGGCGAGCTGCTCATGACTCGTCACGGCACCGGCTGCTACACGTCGCAATGCGCTATGAAGCGCTGGAACCGCAAGAACGAGCAACTGGCCGACGCGGCCGAGCGAGCGGCGGTCGCGGCCGACTGGCTGGGCAGTGGGCCCTATCCGAGCGAGAAGCTCACCGAAGCCTGGATTCGTTTCCTGTGGCACCAGTTCCACGACGACCTGACCGGGACGAGCATCCCGCAGGCCTACACCTTCTCCTGGAACGACGAGATCATCGCGCTGAACCAGTTCGCATCGGTGCTGACCGACGCGGTGGGGGCGGTGGCGTCGGGGCTGGACACCCGCGTCGAGGGCGTGCCGCTGGTGGTGTACAACCCGTTGGCGTTCGAGCGACAGGACGTCGTTGAAGCCACCGTTCGTTTCCCCGGTGCCGCGCCGCGGACCGTGCGCGTGTACGACGCCGCGGGCAAAGAGGTGCCGACGCAGGTCGAGGTCATGGACGGCAACGAGGCCCGGATCGCGTTCCTGGCCGACGTGCCGTCCGTAGGGTTTGCGGTCTACGACGCCCGGCCGGTGTCCACGCACGTAGCGAGGGGGACGGACGTTGCGATCAGTGGCACCAGCCTGGAGAACAATCGCTACCGCGTGCGCATCGACGAGAACGGCGACGTGGCCAGCGTCTACGACAAGTCGGCCGGGCGCGAGCTTCTGGCCGCCCCCATCCGCCTGGCGCTGTTCCGCGACGCACCCAGGAGGTGGTCGGAGTGGGAGATTGAATACGACGACATCGCCGGCGAGCCGTACGCCTACGTCGGCGGGCCGGCGACGATCAAGCCGGTGGAGGGCGGCCCGGCCCGGGCGGCGATCGAGGTTCGCCGTGAAGCGGCCGGCTCGATCTTCGTGCAGCGCATCAGCCTGGGCGGCGGCGAGTCCGGTGACCGGATCGACTTCGACACGCGCGTCGATTGGCGCACGCCCAAGATGCTGCTCAAGGCGGTGTTCCCGCTGGCCGCGTCGAACGAGACGGCCACCTACGACCTGGGTTTCGGCGTGATCGAGCGGCCGAACAACACGGAGAATAAGTACGAGGTGCCGGCCCAGCAGTGGGCCGACCTGACCGACAAGAGCGGCGAGTTCGGAGCGGCCGTCCTCAACGACTGCAAGTACGGCTGGGACAAGCCGAACGACAACACGCTGCGACTGACGCTGATCCACGCCCCCAACGACGTCGAGAAGGACATGGGCTGGCATCGGTTCACCTACTCCGTCGCCGGTCATGCCGGTGATTGGCGCGATGGTCAGGTGATCCGGAAGGCGGCCCGGCTCAACCAGCCGCTGCGTGCGTTTCAGACGGTTCCGCATCCCGGTTCGCTGGGCAATCGTTTCTCGCTGCTGCAGGTGGACTCGCCGCAGGTAGTCGTCCGGGCGGTCAAGAAGGCGGAAAAGAGCGATGAGATCATCGTCCGCCTGCAGGAAGCCCATGGTCGGCCCGCCGAAAAGGTGCAGGTCTCGACCTGCCGCCTGCCGTACCGCAATCGCGAGGTCACCGGTGCCGAGCAGCCTTTGAAGGAGTGGCCCATGCAACCGCGCGGGCGAATGGCGCTCGACTTCAAGCCGTTCCAGCCCAGAACAGTGGCCGTCAGCATCTCGCCACCGGAGACCCGCATGGACCCGCCCTCGGGCCTGCTGATACCACTGGACTACGATCTGGACGTGGTGAGTTCCGACGGCGACCGGTCCGACGGCGACTTCGACGGCGCCGGGCACACGCTGCCGGCCGAACTCCTGCCCGATTCCATCACCTGCGGAAGTGTCGAGTTCGACCTCGGGCCCAAGGCGCCCGGGGCGAAGAACGCCCTGGCCTGTCGCGGGCAGACGCTGGCTCTGCCGGACGGCGAACACAACCGGCTGTACATCCTGGCGGCGTCGGCCGGCCCGCCTTCGGGTCACGTCATGGGGACGTTCCGGGTCGACGGCGAGCCGGTCGAGCTGTGGGTCAAGAACTTCACCGGCTGGGTCGGGCAATCGGACAGCCTGGTGGTGGACGGGCAGGTTGTCGATGCGGCCCTCATGACGCCGGGCTTCATCCACTGCGACGAAATCGCCTGGGTGGGCACGCATCGACACGACGGCGTCAAAGACCGGAACGAGCCTTACGTGTTCTGCTATCTGTTCAAGTACGCCATCGACCTGCCGCCGGGTGCCGGCAGCGTGACACTGCCGGACGACGACTGCATCCGCATCGCGGCCATGACCGTCGCGAACGACCTCAACGACGAGACCCAGCCCGCCGGACGGCTGTACGATCACCTGGCGGCCACACACATCAGACCGCACGGCGGGCTGTTCGTCGATCCGGTTACCGCAACACTGGCGACCGACGCGCGGGGCGCGGATATCCTCTACACGCTCGACGGAACCGTCCCGGACGAGACATCACCTCGATACACGACACCCATCGAGGTCAACGGGACCACCACGGTGACGGCCCGGACGCTGCGGCGAGGCGTGCTGGACGATCGGCTCACCCGAGCCGTGTTCGACTTCACCGAGCCCAGGGAGGCGGCCACCCCGCCGGCCGTAGCGCCCGGGCTCGAATATCGGTATTACGAGGGAGAGTGGCTGGCGCTGCCGGATTTCGACACGCTGGCGCCGGTCGGGTCGGGCGTCGTGCCGGGCTTCGAGCTGACGCCGAGGAGCCAGGACGAGCAGTTCGGCTTCGCGTTTGCCGGCTTCGTCGAGGTGCCGCGCGACGGGGTCTACACGTTTCACACCGCCAGCGACGACGGCAGCAGCCTGTACATCGGGGACGTCGAGATCGTGGACAACGACGGCCTCCACGGCCTGCGCGAACGGTCCGGACAGATCGCCCTCAAGGCGGGGCTGCACCCCATTCGCGTGACGTACTTCGAACGCACCGGGGGCGACGGCCTGGAGGTCCGCTACCAGGGGCCGGGCATCGACAAACAAACCATCCCGCCAGACGCGCTGTATCACGCCCGGCGGGATGGTGGTGATTGATCGCGGCCAGCGGTCGGGGTCGAACGCTGCCGATCGCCCGGCCAAGCCAGTGCCCTGCTACATCGTGCTCGTGAGCGACGCCTTCAAATCCGCTATCGGGTCGCGGTCCGTCAGCTTCAGGTCATATTTGTCCTGCAGGATCGCAAAGACGTTGGGCGACACGAACGCCGGCGCCGCCGGGCCGATGCGGATGCCCTTCACGTCCAAAGCCAGCAGCGTCAGCAGGACGGCCACCGCCTTCTGCTCGAACCACGAGAGCACGATGGTCAGCGGCAGGTCGTTCACGCCGCAGTTGAACGCCTCAGACAGAGCCACCGCCACCTGAACGGCGCCGTAGGCGTCGTTGCACTGTCCCATGTCCAACAACCGCGGCACCGGGCCGACGCCCTCGATGTCCAGCGTGCCGTAGTCGTTGTCGCGAATGCGGTACTTGCCGCAACCCAGCGTCAAAACCAGCGAGTCCGGCGGGGTGTTGCGGGCGAACTCGGAGAAGTAGTTGCGGCCCGGCTCCGCGCCGTCGCACCCGCCGATGAGGAAGAAGTGGTTCAGTTTGCCGGCCTTGACGGCTGCCACGATCTTGTCGGCCAACCCCAGCAGCACCGAGTGGTGGAAGCCGATCGTCGATTCGCCGACCTTCTTCTCCGTCAGCGGCTCGCAGCGCTTGGCGCATTCGATGACCTCGGAGAAGTCGTTGGTGGTCAGCCGCTTGCCGCCCGGCACGGCCGTCACACGGGTGGTGAACAACCGATCCTTGTAGTCCGGCCGGGGAATCAGCACGCAGTTGGTCGTGGCCAGCACCGGGCCGGTGAACGCGGCGAACTCGACCTTCTGCTTCTGCCAGGCGCCGCCGTAGTGCCCCGCCAGGTGCTCGTACTTGCGCAGCTCGGGATACATGTGGGCCGGGAGCATCTCACCGTGCGTGTAGACGTTGATGCCCGTGCCCTTGGTCTGCTCGAGCAGGTCGGCCAGGTCGACCATGTCGTGCCCGGTGACCAGAATGCCCGGACCGGCCTTGGTGCCCTCGTAGACCACGGTCGGCGAAGGCTTGCCAAACCGCTTCACGTGCCCCTCGTCGAGCATCTGCATGACGCGGAGGTTCTTCCGACCGCACTCCAGCACCAGCTCGAAGAGGCTTTCCATGTCGAAGTTGACGTTGGTGACCGTGGCGAAGAGGGCCTCCTCAACGAACGCGTCAACCTCCTCGTCGACCATGCCCAGTCGCCGGGCGTGGTGGGCGTAGGAGCACATGCCCTTCAGGCCGTAGAGCAACATCTCCTGCAGCGACTGCATGTCCGGGTCTTTACCGCACACGCCGATGTCCACACAGGCCGTCCCGTGGGCCGTTTGTTCACATTGATTGCAGAACATCTGAGTAACTCCTTTTGTAGCACTCGTCCGGAGGAAGCCCGATTTACTGTGGCGGCACGGCCATCGACTCGGCCGGTATCCGCCGGCGGCCGACGACCTGGCCCTGCACGCCGATCACGACCTCGTCCACCGGCAGTTCGCTGCCCGCCAGCCGACGGGCCTCGAGCACCGCCTGCAGGATGCCCGTGCAGCAGGGCACCTGCATGTGGGCCACGGTGAGTTCCACCGGGTCGTTGTGGCGGATCATATCGGCCAGTTTCTCGACGTAACCGCGCGTATCATCAAGCTTCGGGCACGCAATCACAACAGCGTGATCGCGCAACAGTTCGGAATGGAACGCCGCATAGGCCACGGGGACACAATCGGCCGCCACGAGCAACCTGGCCCCCTGCAGGATGGGCGCGGTGGGTGGCAGCAACCGGAGCTGCACCGGCCAGTGGGTCAGCTCGGAGGGCGCGTCCGATTCGGCCGCATGGCGTCCGTTACCGGCACCCGTATCGCGCCCGCGTACCGGGCCGGCGAACTGGGCAAACCGACTCGACGGGCAGCCCGACGGCACACGGGCCGGCTCGCCCGAGGCGAGGTTCCCGTGTACCGCAGCCTCGTCGAACGCGGCGGCGTCGCGGCGGACGATTTTGATCGCTCCTCTGGGGCAGTGCCCCAGGCACGCACCCAGACCGTCGCAGAGCACGTCCGAGACCAGCCGGGCCTTGCCGTTGACGATTCGGACGGCCCCCTCGGCACACGCGGGGACGCACTGGCCGCAGCCGTCGCAAAGCTCCTCGTCGATCGAAACGATGTCGCGGATCATGATTACGGTCTCCGACGCCTCAGGGACTCCGGTTGCCTCCCGGGTCAACTCTCGACATACTCCATGGTCGTCCAACCCGGGCTGCCGTGCCTTGATCTGGATCAACCCGCCGGTTTTTGGCAGTTTTTTCGGAGTTTTTCCCGGGTTCTTTCCGAGGCCGTCATGGACCCATCCCCTGGCGACGTGATCCGCTCCTGCGGGCTGTTCAAGGGCCTGACCGAGGGGGGCTTGCAGAAGGTCGAGCGGATCGCCCGGATCGTCCGCTTCGACCGGGGGCGGATGATCTTCCGCGAGGGCGATCCCTGCCCGGGGATCTACGTCGTGGGCACCGGGGCCGTCCGCGTGTTCAAACTGGCACCCAGCGGTAAGGAGCACGTGCTGCACTTCGCCTACCCCGGGATGACCTTCGCCGAGGTGGCCGCCATCGGACAGTTCGACTGCCCGGCGTTCGCGGACGCGGCCGAGGACACGGTCTGTGCCCTGGTTCCGCGGGACGAGTTCCGGCGGCTGGTCGACGAGGACCACGGCTTCTGCATCGAGATGATGGCCGGCATGGCCCGGTGGGTCCGCGACCTGGTCGGCCTGCTCGAGGACGTGGTCCTGCGGGACGCGACGGCCCGTGTAGCCCGGCACCTGATTCAGTCGGACACCACCGGCGGCCGCGGCGATTTCGTCCTGCCCATGCGCAAGCGCGACCTGGCCAGCCACCTGAACCTGACCAGCGAGACGCTGTCCCGCACGCTACGCCGCCTGGTCGACTGCGGCCTGATCCAGATGCACGACCAGCAACTCCGCATCCGCGACCTGCCCAAGCTCCAGGAAGTAGCCGACGGAATGCCCCCGGCAGAGTTCGCCTGAGCATCTCGAACGGCCTCCGACCCAACGGGTGCCACGTTAAACGAGCAGTGTGGTTCGGGATTTGGGGTCAAACGCGTCGCGGAGCCCGTCGCCGATGAAGTTCAGGGCCAGAAGCGTCAGCACCAGCAGCAGGCAGGGGAATGTGATCAGCCACCAATAGCCGACAAAAGTGTTGACGGCCTGGACGCCGTCGGCCGCCAGCCGGCCCAGCGACGGCACCGGCTGCTGGACGCCGATGCCCAGGAAGCTCAGGAACGACTCCTGCAAGACGGCCTGCGGGACGACCAGCGTGGCGTAGACCGCGATCGGGCCGACCAGGTTCGGCAGCAGGTGCAGGAACAGAATCCGCAGTCGCCCCGCCCCGATAGCCCGGGCGGCCTCGATGAACGGCTGCTCGCGAAGCGACAGGACCTGTCCGCGAATCACTCGGGCCATGGTCAGCCAGCTCACGGCCCCGATGGCGACGGCCAGCAGGACAACGTTGGCCAGTTGCGTTCGCCCGGCGAAGAGGCGGATCAGCGGGCCCTCCAGGGCGATCTTCAGCAGGATCACCATCAGGATGTAGGGCAGGCCGAAGAGCACGTCCACGATGCGCATCATCACCGCGTCCACGCGCCCGCCGGCCAGCGCCGCAACCGCCCCCCACAACACGCCGATGGTCACCGACATCACGGCCGCACCCAACCCGATGACCAACGACACCAGGAATCCCAGCAGACAGCGGAACAAAACGCTACGGCCCAGGTTGTCGTGCCCCCACCAGGACGCAACGCGATAGACGGCTGGACCAGCCCACGTAAACCAGCTGCCCGGCGTATTGCTGCCCTGGGCTTCTGCGTACGGGGCCTGATCGACGACACGACCGACGGCCGGCGCGTGGCGGACGGCCGTGGTGGCGTTCTGGACATCGAACCAGCTCAACGAGAAGGGCAGCGCGAAGATCGCGATCAGCGTCGCAACCAGGACGAAGACGGTGCCCGCACCGGCCAGACGATTGGCGCGGAAGCGCCGCCAGGATCGGCTCGACGGGCGCTCGGGGCGTCGGTCGCCGGCGCGTCGGGATGTCGCGGGCGCGCCGATCATGCGGCCTCCTTGATGCGCGGGTCCACCTGGGCGTAGAGCAGGTCCACGATGATGTTGAACAGGATCAGGATGGCCGAGTAAGCCAGCACGCAGCTCATGATCAGACCGCGGTCGAGGTTGAGCGCGGCGTCCACGAAGTGGATGCCCAAGCCGGGGACGTTGAACACCTTCTCGACGACGAACGATCCGGTCATGGCCTGGGCCGCCGCCGGGCCCAGGTAGCTCAGCACCGGCAGGAAGGCCACGCGGAAGGCGTGGCGCCAGATCACCGCCCGGCGGTCGAGCCCCTTGGCCACCGCGGTGCGCACGAAGTCGCTGCCCAGCACGTCGAGCATGCCCACCCGCGTCAGCCGGGCGATGTAGGCCATGAACGGCAGCGACAGCGTCAGTGCCGGCAGGACCAGTTGGCTGATCCGGCCCCACCCGCCGATGGGCAGGACCTTCAGATAGATCGCAAACACGATCAGCAGGGCCGACCCGGTGACGAAGGCCGGCAGCGAAATGCCGATCAGGATGAACCCCAGGCTGGTCAGGTCGAACCAACTGTTTCGCCGGACGGCGCTGAGCACGCCGACGGGCACACCGACCAGCACGGCGATCAGCATGGCCACCAGGCCCAGCGTCAGCGACACGGGTAGCGCCCGGGCGATGATCTGCGAGCAGGTCCAGTCCTTGTATTGAAACGAGGGGCCGAAGTCGAACCGCACGGCACCGGCCAGAAACTGGAAGAAGTAGGCCGCCTGGTTGTCCATGCTGTAGCGGGCTTCCAGGGCCCGGACGACCTCGGGCGGCATGTTGCGCTCGGCCGCGGCGAACGGATTCCCCGGCGCGGAGACCACCATGAGAAACGTGATCACGTAGATGCACCCCAATGTGACCAGGCCCCACACAAGTCGGTTGAAGATGCGCCGGGTCATCGTTGCACCGAGAGATACCGAAACGGGAAGGTCAGGCGCGGATTGGGATGCAGACCGCGAACGTGGGACTTGACGGCCATGAGGTTGGTGTACTGCCAAAGCGGAAGCGCCGGGAACTCGTCGTTCACCAGCATGGCCTCGGCATCGGCCAGCAGTTGCATGCGGCGGGCGGCGTCGGTCTCGGCCGCGGCGCGGGCCAGCAGGGCGTCGTACGTCGGGTTGGAGTAGCCGGCGTCGTTGTTGCCGTTGCCCGTGGCGAAGACGTCGAGGAACGTCGTGGGGTCGGCATAATCCCCGTACCAGCCGGCCCGGGCGATCATATAGTTGCACTTGACCTTGTCCTCGGCGAAGGTCTTGGTTTCCTTGCCGCGAAGTTCCACCGTCACGCCAAGCTCCAGGCGCCAGGTGTTGGCCAGGTACTCGCACACCTTCCCGTGCTGCGAACCGGTGCTGTAAAGCAAGTCGATCGGCGGCAGGTCCCGACCACCGGCGTATCCGGCATCGGCCAGCAGGCGTCGAGCCTCGCCGGCATCGCCCGCGGCCACCGGCGGTGACTCGTAGCCCGTAATCGTGCCGACGGGAATGACGTGCTGACTGACCGGGTCTCCGCGGCCGATGACCTTGTCGGTCAGCGTCCGCTTGTCGATGCAGAGGGCGAAGGCCTTGCGTACGCGGGCGTCGCGGAAGGGGTTGGCCCGCCCGCGCACCGTCTCGCTATCGCAGTTAAAGATGTAATAATAGGTGCCGAAGACGACTGGGAAGATGAAATCCGGCCGTTGGCCGGTGACCGCCAGCTCGACGAGCTGGTGATCGTACTCCACGCTCATGTCGGGCAGGAAGTCCACGTCGCCGCGTTCGTAGGCCATCAGGGCCGTGTTCAGATCGCTGTACACCAGCATGTCGATCGAGCGGCAGGCGATCGACTCGCGGTCCCAGTAGTGGGGGTTCGTTTCCAGGTGCAGGCGGCGTTTGAACGCCCAGTCGGCCACTCGGTACGGGCCGTTGGTAATCAGGCCCGGATAACCGTTGGCGTGGTAGTCGGGCTTGGTCCATTGCGGGTCGTAGACCACCAGCCCTTCCGGTGTCAGGCCGGTGTCGCCAACGCCTTCGCGGAGCAGCTCGATGCTGCGGTGGCAGGGCAGCATGACCGCGAAGGCGCACAGGTCCAGGAAATAGGGACACGGCCGGGTCAGCATGACGCGCAACGTGTGATCGTTTGGAGCCTCGAGGCCGACCGAAACAAAGCGGGCATCGAGTTCGGCGGCGTGGCGCTCGAACCGGCGCCGGTAGATCGCGCCCCAATCCAGATCGAGGCTGGTGATTTCGGCGACCGTCGGAGGCTCCGGGCCGGGCCGGGCGGCTGCCAACTCCGGCAGTTCGGCATCGCCCCAGAGCGAGCGGGCACTCTCGTCATCAACGCCCCAGCCACGCGCCAGGCGGTTCAGCGCAGTGAGGGCGGCAACGTTGTGGTTCCGCCATTCGTAGTACTCGCCTGCGCCGGCGATGTAATCGGTGATGAAAAACGCGTAGTCACCGGCCGTGCCCGGCTCGATGGCCCGCCGCCAGGCGCGAACGAAATCACCACTCGTGACCGGGTCACCGTTGGACCACCGGGCATCGGGGCGAAGGGTGAAGGTGTAGGTCAGGTGATCCGCCGATACGTCCGGCGGGAGGTAGGCCGCGCCCTCGCGAGGCCGGGTGGTCCGCGGATCGTACGTCGTCAGCCCCTCCCAGATGTTGATGGCCACTCGGATGTCGGGCGTCCAGCTCATCTGCGCGGGATCGAGCGTGTTGATGCCCGTCGAGTTGACGTAGGCGAAGTCGGCCCGCTCGCTGCCGCCGGCCAGGGTGTAGCCGGCCAACGTCGCGGCCAACAGGATCAGGCAGACCGCAACCACCCATCGGAACATGCCGGGCAAGGATAACGGGCGGTCCGGCTACGGGAAAGCGAGGGCCAGCGGGCAGGTCGGAGACAGAGACGTGTGAGATCAGGAATCCGGGTCGTTCACCGCGATGCCGACGGCGCTGCGCAGGACCGTTACTGCTCGGCGGGCAGGCCTCCGACGGGGACGTTCCAGGGACTCTTGTTGAGGGCGCCTTCTGCTCCCTCGGCCCCGACCCAGTTGACGAGTTCCAGCTTCATGTCGAGGTCTACGGAGGTGCCGCCCGCCTTCATGGCCTTGCGGACGTTCCCGCCGCCCCCCCGGCCCACAAGGCGTTCGAGCAGATCCTCGCCGACCTCGATGCGCTCTTCGATGGTCAACTGCTCATCCCCTTTGGCCACGGCATATCGGTCCACGTCCAGGGTCAGGAAGCCGGCCAATTCGCGGGCCAGCAGGGCCTTCTCAGGGTCCGGGATGCGAGCCCGGGCCTGGTGGAGAAACTCCCAGGCCGCCAGCTCGGCCCGATCGGCAACCTTGATCTGCCCGGTCTGGCGCTTCTGCACGCGTGCGGCAAAGACTTCCGCCATGGCACGGGCGCTCTCCTCCGTATGCTCGGTATACCCCATTGCGCCGTAGAGCGCACTGAGCACGACGGCGTTCGGCTCCTTGACGGCCGCATCTTTCAACAGCGTGATCATGGAACGAGTCAGGTTGAGGTCGGTACTGATCCGGTTGCGCAGGCCGGAACAGGTCTTGGCGCACAGGTACCGAACAGCCTGGACGGGATGGGCCAGACCGGCGTTCACCGCGTCGAGCGTGTCGAAGCTGTCCAGGTCGAGCAGGACCCGAGCCAGGGGCCAGGCCGCCTCCTTGGACAGGGGTTCCGCCAGCCCGAACTCCGTCGCGAAAGCCGCACCGGCTCGGGCGGCGAACCGGCGGCCGAACTCGGCACTGTTCGCGGGGTTCTGCCGTTCCCGGGCGAAGGCCTGATGGAAGGCGGTACCCGCGGCGGTCACTTCCGGGCCGGTCGCATTCTTGAGTTCGTTGATCCGGGCGGCGATCCAGCCGTCGATCACCTCGAGGTTGTCGCTGCTCAGAGCCACGAGTTCACGAACCGGATCGAGAGGATTGGCCGGCGGGGCTGCGGCCTCCTGATCCTGAGCCCGGGCCGCCTGGAGCCCGACAGCGCCCAGAACGACCAGAAAACAGGCCGGCAGAATCGGGGACAGGCGCTGCCACCGGCGTCCGCTGACGCCCAGGCCGCACGCCACGCCGTCGGGGCGGTCGGCCAAGGTACGTTCTCTGGGATGAGGCTGCGTTGTCAAAGCCATTCTCGGTTGCACGGGCGAGCGCCAGGTCGCCGGGTCCTTTGCGTCCGCGGTAGGATGGAACCGTACCGAAAGGGCCCGTTCGGTGTCAAGCCGCCTATCCTGCAAAAGGGCACCCCCCGTCGTGTTCTCACAGCCCGTGCCGGCTGTCCTCCGGGCCGGGCTGCCGAGCCCGGGACCAGGGCATTCGCCGAGCCGGTGGCCGGCATGTACTTGGACGCACGGGGCCGGCCGGTTGTTCCGCGATTGGTTACGGGCTACAATCGTGCCTGCCAGGAACTCGACCCCGATTTCCCACCTGGAGCACGATCAATGCACAGTGACGACACCCCCGCCGGCGCATCCACGCCCTCCCTCAAGGAGCGCGTCAACGCGGTGATCGAGTCGATTCGCCCGATGATCCAAGGGGACGGCGGCGACGTCGAGCTGGTGGGCGTGGACGACCACGGCGTTGTGCAGGTGCGGTTCCACGGCGCGTGCGTCGGCTGTATGGCCGCCAGCATGACACTCAGCCAGGGGATCGAGCGGAACCTCATGGCCCAGGTGCCCGAGGTGACCCGCGTGGTCCTGGTCTGATCCTCGCCCCGGCGCGGTTGCGGCGCGGGCTGGCGCGGCGGCTTTTCTGCACACGGCGCGGGACGACGGGTGCCCCGCTCATCCACCCGTTCGTTGCAAGACTGAGCCGCACGGGTAGGATACCGCCTGCGTTAGCGCCGGTGGCGATAGAGCAAACCCGTGGCCGGGAGATGATCGCATGGACGCCGACGAAATCGTGCCGCTGACGGCTGAAGCAATCAACCAACTGCTGGAGGCCAGACGCGGAGCCCGGCAGAAGGCGAGTGGGGACGAGAAACGCCGAGTGCCGCGCTGGGCATTCCCCGGGGCCGTCGAGGTCTGGGTGCCGGCCGAGGGCGGCGGCGAGCGACACGTGCTCGGCGTCTGCCACAACCTGACCGAGCGCGGGGTGGGCGTCCGTGTCGAGGAGACGATCAAGGTCGGGGCCACAATGTCCATCGCCATTCACCAGCCGGAGAGAAGCTTCCACGGCCAGGGCACCGTGCGTCACTGCACAGCCCGCGAGGGCGGATACCTGGTGGGATTCGAGTTCGTCTTCGAGGGAGCGTGACTGCGGCACGGTAGGTGCGCAGGCCGATCATAGCTTCCGGCGCTGGCTACACTCCGGCCACGATCTTGAGCAACGTCATGCAGACCAGTCCGGCATAGGTGCCCAGCACGTAGCCGGCCACTGCCATCAGGGCGCCGACCGCCGCCAGCGAGGGATGGAAGGCCGAGGCCACCACCGGGGCGCTGGCCGCCCCGCCGATGTTGGACTGCGAGCCGACCGCCACCAGGAAGATCGGCGCCCGAATCAGCCTCCCCACGCCCAACAAGACGATCACGTGACAGGCCATCCAAACGAACCCCATCAGAATGAAGGCCGGGGCTTCGAGGATCTTGGCGAAGTTGGCCGACGCCCCGATGCACGCTACCAGCAGGTAGATCATCACCGAGCCGATCTTCGAGGCGCCCGCCCCTTCGAGATTGCGGGCCCGGGTAAACGACAAGGCGATACCAATGCCCGTCACCACAATGAACTTCCAGGCGAACGAGTTGATCATCTCGCCGATTTCAGGAAGCCACAGGGCGACCTTATAACTGACCCAACTCCCGGCGAACCCCAGGGCCAGAATCATCATCAGGTCCGGCAGACTGGGAATGCGCTTGGTGCGCTCCTGGAAGTCGGTCATGCGGCGCTGGAGGGTGTGGATGGCGCGGGCGTCGGCCCCGGTCCAGCGATCGATCCACCCCTGGTGCCCGGACAGATACAGCAGGACGCCCATCCAGATGCTGGCCACGAATACGTCGGGGACGACCATCAGGGCCAGCATGGCGTCGGAGGTCCCGGCGATCTTGCCCATGGCCACGAAGTTGGCCCCACCGCCGATCCAACTGCCGGCCAGGGCCGACATGCCCTGCCAGGCGTCGGCGGGCAGCCAGTGCTGGCAGATCAGCAACGACACCGGCCCCCCGATGACCACGCCCGTCGTGCCGGCCAGGAGCATGATGACGGCCTTGGGGCCCAGACGCAGGATCGCCGGCAGGTCCAACGCCAGAATCAACAGCAACAGGCTGGCCGGCAGAACGAAGTCCTTGATCCAGTCATACAGCGGCGACTTGTCGGGAATCACGCCGGCCGTGGTCAGCGCCGTCGGAACGAAGTAGCAGAACACCAGCGCGGGAACGACCTTGAACAGCTTGCCGTAGATCGGATGCTGGCCCAGCCAGAAGATGACGGCCAAAACCGTCAGGAGCACGGCCAGCAGACCGGCCGGCTGCTCGATCAGGGGAGATGTGGAGATCGCGCCAGTCGCGTCCGCGAGCATTCGGGAGTGATAGTGGATCGGCCGGTGCCTGTCCACGGAACGCAAACAGCGCTCGGGAAGCGACTTCCGCCCCACTCGTAAGCAAACCTGCGCGTCGTCACCTCGACCCGACATCGCAGGCAGCGATCCATCCAGGCTCCCAACATGCCGACGCCGGCCCCAGGATGCGGCATGGCCAGGAACCTGCCGGTTGGGTTATGATGCCGGGCGATTACCGATCAACTGAATGGGGGCGGACAGTTCACGGTGGACGGGGCACGATGGCGGAGATAGCGACATGTCCAACAGATACTCCCGTCGCAGGTTCCTGAAATCGACGACCGCGCTGGTCGCTGCCGGCGGCCTCTCTCGATACGCGAGCCGAGCCGCGCAGGCGGATACCGACACCGGCCGAGGCCAAGCCGGCCCTGATGCTGCCGGCGCCGGCGAATCAAGCGCCCAAGGCCCTGGTGGACCGGTCGTGATCGCCAGCGGCAACGGCCAATCCGCAACCGCTAAGGCGATGGAGATGATCCTGGCCGGCGCCGACCCGCTCGACGCCGTGGTGGCCGGCGTCAACATCGTCGAGCGCGATCCCCAGGATATGACCGTCGGCTACGGCGGACTGCCCAACGAGGACGGCGTGGTCGAGCTGGACTCCTGCGTCATGCACGGGCCGACGCACAACGCCGGGGCGGTCGCCGGGCTGCGTCACATCAAGACGCCCTCGCGCGTGGCCAAGCTGGTCATGGAGCGCACCGACCACGTGCTGATCGTCGGCAAGGGCGCCCTGCGCTTCGCCAAGGCCCACGGCTTCAAGGAGGAGGAACTGCTCACCGACGACGCCCGCCGGGAGTGGCTGAAGTGGAAGGAGGCCCGCCCGGATGACGATTGGATCGGCCCGGAAGTTGAGCCCGAGGACGAGCCGGTCTCGGCGCTGGCGCCGATAGGCCGCGATATCCTGCCCGGTCCGGGGGCGATGTGGGTCGGGGCGCATGGCGTCCACTACACCTGCGGGACGATCAACTGCTGCGGGCTGGATGCGTCCGGCAATCTGGCCGGCGTCACCACCACCAGCGGGCTGAGCTACAAGATCCCCGGGCGGGTGGGGGACTCGCCGATCATCGGGGCCGGCCTGTTCGTGGACAACGAGATCGGCGCGGCCGGCGCGACCGGGCGCGGCGAGGCGGCCATTCTCAACTGCGGGTCCTTCAGCGTGGTCGAGGCGATGCGACAGGGCAAGACGCCGACGATGGCCTGCCTGGACGTGCTCCGCCGGGTCGTGGCCCGCAATCACGACCCGCGCCTGAAACGCAGTGACGGGCGGCCCAACTTCGACCTGATCTTCTACGCGGTGCGCAAGGACGGGCTGTTCGGATCGGCCGCCATCTGGTCCAAGGGCACGTTCGCCGTCCACGCCGGAAGGGAGAACCGGCTCGAAGAGTGCGCCTCCCTGTTCGAGAGGCCCCCAAAGCAGGACTGACGACTGATGGCTGAGGACTGAGGGCTAAGTGCCAACATTGAAGCACTTGCGGTCCCGCATGGACCGATATCGGCGGTCGATCGGCATTTCGGACGCGAGACGGGCGGTGCCCCGCACGCAGCACGCAAGGAAAACCACCCGGGCGGGCGACCCCGAAAGGTCCTCACACGCCTGTCCTGCGTGCGGCCATCCTGCTACAATGTCATAGGTTTGTCGGCCGCACGACCGAAGGGATCCCAGAGGATCATCGCCGTCAGGTCGCATGTGTGCGTTCGAGAGCGACGCCGGGTCCTCCCCTCAGGTCTGCGAAACGCAAGAGGAGTGGAAAGATGCAGGTACGTCTGCACGTCTTGGCGACCGTACTGGGGATAATCTGGTGTTGCGGCGTTTCGCTGGCGGATTCCCCGCCCGAGGCACAGGGCCGGGCGGCTCTCGCGGATGACGCCAAGGGCATCATCCGCGTGGACGTCACCTTAGAACAAACCGTGACCGGACTCAAGCGCGTGCTGCGGGCGTGGGACGTGGCCGGCACCGTCGATCCGGGCCGATCGCTGGACCTGGTGGTGACCGAACTCCAGCGCCGCCAACTGGAGGCGGCCGGTATTCCCTTCGAGATCGTGCCCCGCGACGTCGGCGTGACCCCGGCCGGCCTGCGGGCCACCTACCACAGCTTCGCCGACATGGAGACCGAACTGGCCGCCATGGCGACGAACTACCCCGCCATCACCGATCTCTACTCCATCGGTACGTCGTGGGAGGGGCGCACCATCTGGTGCCTGGAGATCACCGACAACCCCGGCGTCGACGAGGGCGAGCCGGGCGTGCAGTACATGGGTCTTCACCACGCCCGCGAATGGCCCTGCGTGGAAGTAACCCTGGACATCGCCGGCCGGCTCACGTCGCAATACGCTTCCAATCCCACCATCCAGAATCTCGTGGACAACAACCGCATCTGGGTGATCCCCTGCGTCAACCCGGACGGCCTGGTCTACAGCCGCGACGTGGACGAATGGTGGCGTCAGAACCGCCGGGACCTCGGTGCCGGCGTCTACGGCGTGGACCTGAACCGCAACTACGACGGGTCGGCCAGCGGTCACAAGGACGGGGCCTGGGGCTCGATCGGCACCGGCTCGCAGAGCCACCAACCCGGTTACGAAACCTACGTCGGGCCCTGGCCGCTCTCCGAACCCGAGACTCAGGCCATCCGCGACTTCTTCGCCACGCGCGACGTCGTCATCTCCATCTCCTACCATACCTACTCCCAACTGGTGCTTTGGCCCTGGGGGTTCGACGGCAGTGTCCAGACCGACGACGACGCCCTGTTCGTCTCCATCGGGCAGGGGATGGCCTCCGCGATCGGCGGCTACACCGCGCAGCAGGCCTCGGCCCTCTATCCGACGACGGGCGGATCGGATGACTGGGCCTATGGATATCGCTATTACGAGTTGGGCAAGAACACGCTGGGCTATACGGTGGAAATGGGGACCTCGTTCCATCCGGCGGAGAGCCTGTTGCAGGCCCTGTTGGACAAGAACTGGGACGGGGCCTTGTACGTGCTGCAGCAGGCCGCCGCAGCGCAGAGCCAACTCGTGCCCTTCGTGCTGCCACCGATCCTGACCACGCCCCCTGTCGACGCGGACGGCGATTACACCGTCTCCTGGGTCCAGAAGAATCCCGATGCCGGGGCGACACTCTACGAGTTGCAGGAACTCACCGGCCTGTCCAGACAGAGCGACGGCGCCGAACTCGGCGCCGGTAACTGGAACCTGGACGGGTTCTCCACCAGCAACACCCGCGCCCACCTGGGCTTCTCCAGTTTCAAGTCGCCGCCCGGCAACGAGATCATCGCGGCCATGACGACGACCGACCCGTTGCCCGTCGAAGCCGGCGATCAACTCACGTTCTGGACCTGGTACAACATCGAGACGGACTGGGACATGGCCATAGTGGAGGTGTCGGCCGACGGGCGACAATTCGACGTGCTGGACAAGTTCACCGGCTCCAGCGGTAACTGGGTGCAACAGTCCTACAGCCTCGACGCCTACGCCGGGCGGTCGATCTACCTGCGATTCCGGTACACGACCGATACGAACACCACCGGGGAAGGCTTCTACGTGGATGACATCCACCCGGTCGCGAGGTGGTCGGACATCACCACGCTGTCCAGCAGCATCGCCGGCACGTCCTACCCCATCACCGGGCGCAGCGACGACGATTACTTCTACCGCGTCCGCGGCAGCAGCCCGGCCCGCGGCTTCGGCGAGTTCTGCGACCTGGGCATGACCCGCGTCTACGCGAACCTGGCCGATGCCGACGGCGACGGCGATCACGACCTGGAGGACTTCGCCGACTTCCAGCTCTGCTTCGGTGGCGACGGCCAAGCCATCCCCGGCACCTGCCCGGCCCCGACGGCCGTCTTCGACTTCGATCTGGACCAGGACGTGGACCTGGCCGACCTGGACGTCTTCGACGCCTGCTTCACCGGCCCCGACGGAGCCGTACCTCCGGAGTGCCCGTTCTAGACACCGAGCCGATAGTCCACACCTGCCTGCGATGAAAGACCTTGTTCAGGACCGGTCTATGCCGCCCTGCTGCGCCAGTGCCTCGTCGAGCGCCTGGCGCGTCCTGGCGTCGTCGGGTTGGATTTCCAGAGCCGTCCGGTATTCGCGGATGGCTTCCTCGATGCGACCCTGACGGCTCAGCAGAATGCCCAGATTGTAACGTGCACCCGCATCGCGGGGCTGAACCCGCAGAGCCTCTCGGTACTGGTCGATGGCTTCGTCGTTCCGGCCCTGCAGGGCCAGAGCCAGGGCGAGATTCTTGCGTGCCAGAACGAACTCCGGTCGCAGCCGCACCGCCTCACCGCAGTGGACGACCGCCCCATCCAGATCGCCCTGTTTGAGGAACTCGGCCCCCAGGTTGTTGTGGGCTTCGGCGTATTCGGGTTGCACCAGCAGGGCCTGGGCGTAATGTTCGATGGCCTCACCGGCCTCACCGCGCTCAGCCAGGAGCAAGCCGAGGTTGTTGTGCGCCTTGGGAGCATAGGGCCTGATCCGCAGGGCTTCGCGGTAATGGGTGATGGCGTCTTCGGGCCGGCCCTTCTTGCCAAGCGCCACGGCCCGGTCGTACGCCGCCTTGAAGCCGTCATCGGAGACGTTGTAGTAGTCGACGCTGTTGCCCAGATACAGGGCGACGATCGCGACAAGCGCGACCACCCCAGTTACGACCCGCCCCTCCAGGAATCCGACAGCGATGCGAACCAACCCGTACGCCGCGAACACCACCATAAACGGGATGATCGCGGCGCGGTATCTGGCCGTGACGAAGAAGGGCAGGAAGGAGACGAAATACGTGCCTACCAGAAGCACGATCAGGGCCAGGTCCGCCCGGTGTGGGGACGCGACCGCAGCGGCCCGGGGCTCAGCAAGGTTCGGTCGGCGTTCGCCGGGCCTGCCCAGGGTGAAAACGAAGCCGACAACCGCGCACGCCAGCAGGGTCGAGAAGTCTCCAGGCAACAGGCGAAGGAGCGCGGACTCGCCGCGGGCCGCGTTCAAGTCCCGCTCACTGACGATCTCGACTCCGCCCCAGAACAGGATCGCCTTGCGCAGGACGAGGGCGGCCGTACCACCGGGGTCCGACCTGACGTGCTCGAGAGCCTGCCGGGCGAACCAGCCGGAGACCTCGGAGCCTTTCATCGGCCGGCCTTCGATTCGCTGAACGTGCCGCACAACCTGGGGGTACTCCCAGGAGCTGGCGAACTCCGGGAGCGGCGGCGGCAGCCGCACGTCGTAGCCGCTGGCCACCGGGTTGTTGCCGGCGTACAGGTTGATCCCGCCGTTGGCGGAGATGAAAACCCCGTCCTTTGCCACTAGGCTGTTTCGCAAGAAGGCCGGTGCGATGGTGAGAATCGTCCCGACCACCAGCCCGGTGCCGACCCGTGCCCCGCGCCTCCAGCAAGCCCCGGGGCGGTTGACGAGCAAGAGCCACAGAATCACGACCGGGATCAGCAGGAGCGCGTTGGGCTTGGCCAGGGCCGCCAGCCCCAGCAACACCCCGCACCCCAGCGCGCGAAGCGGCCCCGGGCGAACGCGCAGCGACAGCAGTCCGAGCACCAACGCCTCCAGCAGGAACACCAGCAACACGACTTCCCGCAGTTCACTGTCGAAGTAAATGAACACCCAGTACCCGGCCATGAAGCCGCCGCTGACGATGGCCGTGCCGCGGTCGAAGAGCCGCGCCGCGAGTACATACGCCAGAACACAGCTCAGCGAGCCGAGCAGCATCTGAACGACCCGGACGGCCACGTAGTTGTGCCCGAAGATCGAGTAGATCAGCGCCAGAAAGTACGGACACAACGGCGGGCGGAAGTAGGGCGTCGATTGGATCTGCGGGTCCTCGCGGTACGGCGGCGGCGCCCACTCACCGCTGGCCAGCCCCCAGGCCCAGTAGTCGTGATAGCCCGCGTCCACGGCCGGCAGGTCGAACTCGGGCTGGTGAACGATCTCGCCCAGGTACAGGACTCGCAGGGCAAACGCTGCGAGGAAGACGGCCGCGCAGAGTTTCAGGTCCAGCCGACCGAGCGCTCGCGGCACGGATGCAAACGTCCGCGCCGGCCGCACGGTGCCGGTGTCGGTGTCGGGCGCGGACTTCGGCCTGCGACGGTCCCTGGACACGTCGGTATCCTACAAGAAGGTGCGCCCGTGTGGCGCCAAAACCACACGTCCCGCCGGGCGTGTCACCGGGCGCTGAGTTCGTGCACGGCGTCGACCAGGGCCCGGGCGTGGTCCGGGGGCGTCTGCCGCATGATACCGTGGCCCAGGTTGAAGATGTGACCATTGCGACCGCCCGCTCGGTCCAGGACGACCTTGGCCCGGCGGCGGATTTCGTCCGGTTCGGCCAACAGAGTCACGGGGTCGAGGTTGCCCTGGACGCCGCGGTCGTAGCCCACCCGCCGCCAGCCCTCGTCCAGGTTCACACGCCAGTCGAGCCCGATGACATCCCCGCCGGCGTCGCGCATCAACTCCAGCAAGGTCGGATTGCCCGTGCCGAAGTGGATGACCGGAACGCCCGGCGTCAGCCCGGAGATCACCTTTCGCGTGTGCGGCAGGACGAAGTCGCGGTAGTCGTCCGGCGAAAGGGCCCCCACCCAACTGTCAAAGAGTTGGACGGCGCTGGCGCCGGCCGCGATCTGACCGTTGAGGTATTTCACCAACCCCCGCGACAAGTGCTCCATCAGGGCGTGCCAGGCGCCGGGGTCGCGGTACATCAGCGACTTGGTGTGCAGGTAATCGCGCGAACCCTTGCCCTCCACCAGATAGGACGCCACCGTGAAGGGCGCTCCGGCGAACCCGATCAGCGGGATGTCGGGCGGCAGTGCCCGGCGGACGAGTCGGGCGGCCTCGAAGACGAAGCCCAGCGATTCATCCGGTTCCACCTCACGCAGCCGCTCGAGGTCTTCCGCTTGCCGGATGGGATTGGGCAGCGACGGCCCCTCGCCCGCGGCGAACGTCAGCCCCACCCCGATCGGCTCGGCGATCAGCAGGATGTCGGCGAACAGGATGGCCGCATCCACGCCGATGGCCTCGATGGGCATCAAGGTCACCTCGGTGGCCAGTTCGGGACTCTTGCACATGTCCAGGAACGAGAACTTGGCCCGCAGGTCCCGGTAGGCCTTCAGGTAGCGGCCGGCCTGACGCATGATCCAGATGGGCGTGTAGTCCACCGGTTCCCGGCGGCAGGCCCGCAGAAACGTGCTGTTGGCGAGTCTCTCGCTCGCGGTGGCGGTTGACATGGACCCGTCTACAATCCCCTGTGATCCGGCCCCGGTTGCCCGCCGATCTCGACGACCGACGGGAACCGCGAATCATAGGCCCACGGGCCGGTTTTAGGAAGCCGGCGGATCGGGAGCCCGTACCCGACAGAAAGGGCGCACCGTGGCGATAACGTCACCCGGCGCGCGAAGCGAATATGGAACACGAGGATCGCATTGCACAGTTCACCAGAATGGTCGAGGCTGATCCGGATAACGAGCTGGGGCACTTCAGCCTGGGCAAAGCCCTGGTCGAGGCCGGTCGCCTCGCCGAGGCCCTGCCTGCGCTCGAGCGGGTGATCCAGATCAATCCGGAGTTCTCCAAAGCCTATGCCGTCCTGGCCTCGGCCCAGGTCCGACTGGACAAGCGGGACGCCGCCCTCCAGACGCTCGAGGCCGGCATCGCGGTGGCCGACCGGCGGGGCGACCGCATGCCGCGCGATGAAATGGCCCAACTGATGACCGAACTGGGCGAGTCGCCCCCGGAGCCGCCCGGTCGACCGGCGGCGGCCGAGGTGCCGGTCGACGGCGCGGATTTCCACTGTGCCCGCTGTGGCCGACCCGCCAGGCGGATGGAGAAGAGACCGTTCAAGGGCGATCTCGGCGAGCAAGTCTGGAACGGGGTCTGCGAGGCCTGCTGGAAGGAATGGATCGGCGTCGGCACCAAAGTGGTCAACGAAATGGGGCTCCAATTGGCCGACCCCCACGCCCAGCAGATTTACGACGAACACATGGTCGAGTTCCTGCAGATCGATCGTTGAGACAGGCAAAGCGGCGGGCAGGAGGCACCTTCCCGAGCCGCGAGCTTCACGCGCGGCCTGTGCAACCCGGGACACGCCCACTCGCGGGACACCCACTCGGCACAATCAGACTGCAACCGGTATTACCCGCCGATGCCCAACGTCGCAAGGACAACGCCCGCCTGTGCCGCCCGCGGATGCGGGGCACAGGCGGGCGGTTCTGTTCCTCACTCAGTCGTCGCGGTCACAACAACGACCGCAACTGCACACCGGCCCGCACAACCGCTACGGACACGCCGGGGCCACGCTCCC